>CAIMEA010000171.1 GCA_903839845.1 uncultured Hyphomicrobiales bacterium | reverse complement strand
TCGACCACGCCGATGCCGACGCACAAAGCTTTCACTTCGGCGATGATGACCGCGGCGAGATAAGCGCCCGGGATCGAGCCCATGCCGCCGACCACGACGACGACGAAGGCATCGCCGAGTGCGATCAGGTCGGTGGCGAGATTGGCCGGCTCGCGCGCGATCTGCAAGGCGCCGCCAAGGCCAGCGAGCGCGGCGCCGAGTGCGAACACCGAGGTGAACAGGATCGCCTGATTGACGCCGAGCGCGCCGACCATTTCGCGGTCCTGCGTCGCCGCGCGAATTAATCGGCCAAAGCGCGTACGCGCCAGGGTCAAATGCACCGCCAGCAACACCAAAGGCCCGATGACGATCAGGAACAAATCGTAGCTTGGCAATCGGCGGCCGAGAATTTCAATGGCGCCGCGAAAGCCCGGCGCGCGCGGACCCAGAAGATCGGCCGGACCCCACAGCCACAGCGCGGCATCGTTAATGACCAGCACCAGCGCGAAGGTCGCGAGCAATTGGAACAATTCCGGCGCGCGATAGATGCGCCGCAGCAGCACAATCTCGATCAACGCGCCGATGACGCCGACGATCAGCGCCGTGGCGACGATGCCGCCCCAGAAGCCGGTGACACCGCCGATCTTCGTCGCAAACGAATAGGCGATATAGGTCCCCAGCATATAGAGAGACCCGTGCGCCAGATTGACGATGCGGGTGACGCCGAAAATCAGCGACAGGCCAGCCGCGATCAGGAAAAGCCCGGACGCGGCGGAGAGTCCGTTGAGGACCTGAAACAGGAAGGCGTTGAGGGTCATTTGATTTGCGCCGCCGCGCGCTTTCTTACCTCTCCCCGCTTGCGGGGAGAGGTCGGCATTCGAGCGACAGCGAGAATGCCGGGTAAGGGGGCGTCAAGGCAGAATTCCATCGTTCAGTCCCCCTCACCCGGCTCGCAGCAAAAGCTGCTCGCCACCCTCTCGCCGCAGGCGGGGAGAGGGAAAGAAGGAGCGGCTCGGCTCAGCCCTCAATCCGCCGACGGACGCAGCTTCTTGGTATCCGCATCGTTCGGCAGAACCGATGCGCCATCGACATATTTGAAGTCGACCATGGTGCCCTTGCCTTTTTCCAGCGCCAGCTTGCCGACATAGGCACCCATCGTCGCCTGATGATCGCTGGCGCGGTACTGGAAAGCGCCAAACGGACCGGCGACCGTCAGGCCTTTGAAGGCTTCGACCAGCTTCTCGGTGTCGGTCGAATTGGCCTTGGTTAGACCCGCCGCTACCGACTTGATGGTGGTATAGCCGACGATCGAGCCGAGCCGCGGATAGTCGTTGAACTTCTTCTGGTACGCAGTGAGGAAGCCGACATATTCCGGCGTCTTGATCTTGTCCCACGGGAACCCGGTCGCGGTCCAGCCAACCGGCGTTTCCTCGCCGAGCGGATCGAGATATTCCGGCTCGCCGGACAACAGACTGACCACCGTGCGGTCCTTGAATACGCCGCGGGTATTGCCTTCACGCACGAACTTGGTGAGGTCGGCGCCGAACAACACGTTGAAGATGGCGTCCGGCTTGGCGTCGTCGATCGCCTGCGCCACCGCGCCGGCCTCGATCTTGCCGATCGGCGGCGCCTGCTCCGTGACAAACTCGACGCCGGGCTGCGCTTTCTTCAGCATCTCCTTGAAGGTCGCGGCGGCCGACTGGCCGTATTCGTAGTTCGGATAGACGATCGCCCACTTTTTCGCATTCGCGCCAATCGCCGCCGGCATCAGCATCGCCGTCTGCATGTAGGTCGAGGCGCGCAGGCGGTAGGTGTATTTGTTGCCGTCGGCCCAGGTGATCTTGTCGGTCAAAGGTTCGGAAGCAAGGAAGAACACTTTCTTCTGGCCGGCGAAATTGGTCACCGCCAGACCGATATTGGACAGGAACGTGCCGGTGAGCATGACGACGCCTTCGCGCGTTACCAGCTCCTCGGCGACGCGCACCGCTTCGCCGGGATTGGCGCCGTCGTCGCGCACCACCAGCTCGAGCTTCTTGCCGAGCACGCCGCCTTTGCCGTTGATCTCCTCGAGCGCCAGCTCCATGCCACGCTTGTAGGGTTCGAGGAAGGCCGGCTGCGATTTGTAGCTGTTGAGTTCGCCGATCTTAATGGTGTCCTGCGCGAAAGCCGGCGCGGTCAGGATAAAAGTGGCCAAAGTTGCGAGAGCAAGAACGCGATGCGTGGGTCTCATAACAAACCTCCCTGCGGAGCGGCGACCGCGCCAATGCGGAAAGCCGCGTGTTCAAAATCGAATTTCGTGTCGTGCGGCCGAGTGTTTGTACGCAAATAGTCCGTCTGCGACACGCAACTTGTCAAGCAGGCCCTATGACACGAAATGCGGCACGACAGCGCATTTTGTTTGCATGAGCCTTGTTCGTAAAACTCAACTCCATGTTTGCGTGCATTTGAAAGCGATCGGCCTCATGCATCACGCTTTCGGCCGGTCGCGGAAACGATCCATCAAGGCCTTGTCCTGCCCGCCGTCGATTTCGATCATGGTGCCGTTGACCATTTCCATCATCGGCGACGCCAGCATGACGACGAGGTTGGCGACTTCTTCCACTTCGGCGATGCGGCCCATCGGAATCGAGGCCGGCGCAAGCTTGTCGGCCTGCTCGCGCGGGATTTTCATGTCGCGCGCCATCGCATCGACCAGCCCGGCCCAGCGCTCGGTCCGCACCGGGCCCGGGTTGACGGCGACGAAAGAGATATTGTCGCGGCCATATTGGCCGGCGAGCGACAAAGTCAGGTTCTGACCGGCGGCGTTGGCCGCGCCCGGGCAGATTTCCCAATAGGACGGCTTGACGCCGTCGTTGCCGATCAAATTGACGACGCGGCCGCCGCCCTGCTTGACCATGATCGGCAGCGCGTAACGCAGGCAGCGCACATAGCCCATGAATTTCAGCTGGAGGCCTTTCTCCCAGTCGTCCTCGGTCAGATGCTCGATGACGCCGCCGGCGGCCGAACCGGCATTGTTGATCATGATGTCGATGCGGCCGAGCGCCTTGTGCGCTTGTTCAATGAAGTTCTTCGCATTGGCATCTTTTCGCAGGTCGGCGGGAATGGCGACGATCTTGCGGCCGGTCGCCTTGGCGATCTCGGCGGCCGCTGCCTCGAGCGGCTCTTTGCGCCGCGCACAGATGGCGACATCGACGCCTTCTTTTGCCAGTGCGAGCGCAATGCCCTTGCCGATGCCTTCCGAGCCGCCGGTGACCAGCGCCGTCTTGCCACTTAACTTGAGATCCATCGAAACTCTCCTGCGAAATTTAAAGTCCCAAGATTTTTTATAGTCCCCTGTGCGACATCCAGCGCCCGGCTTCGACATTGGCGATCAGATCGGCGAGCGCGGCGTTGAACGCCGCCGGTTCCTCGCTGGTGATGGTGTGGCCGGAGCGTGGGATAACAACGAGACCCGCGGTCGGCACGGTGCGCTTGAGAAACACGCTGCCTTCCAGGCACCAGTCGTCTTCGTCACCGACCAGCACCAGCAGCGGCGGCTTGAATTTTTTCAGGTCGGCTTGCATGTCCCACAAAGTCGGCCGCTTG
>CAIMEA010000170.1 GCA_903839845.1 uncultured Hyphomicrobiales bacterium | reverse complement strand
GCGAAGACACTGGCAACATCGGACACGGCTTGAGCCTGGATAATCGAAACGCCAATGCCGACCTGCGCCCCGAGAAACTCGGCAATGATCGCGCCGAGCAATGCGTAGACGATGCCCATATCAAGGCCGGCAAAGATGTAGGGCGCCGCGGCAGGCAACTTGACGACCCGATAGATTTCGAGACGCGACGCCGATAGCGACCGCATCAACTGGATCTGTGCTGGATTGACCGCTCGCATGCCAGCGAACGTGTTGACCATCAAAGGAAAGAACACGAGCAGCGCCGCCATCGTGATCTTCGAGCTATTGCCGAATCCGCACCAAATGACGATCAGGGGCGCGACAGCCACCTTCGGCAAAGCCTGAAGGGCGAATGCGTAAGGCATCAACAGCGTTTCAATTGTCTCGAATTCCGCCATAAGCGAACCGAGAAAAATTCCGGCAAGACTTCCGATCAGGAAGCCCAAGGCGGCATTGCTGAGCGTGGCCGCGAGCGGCAGATAGAAGCCGCCGGGGCTGTCGAGGGGAAAGGCCAGCCCCGACCTGAGCGCGCCCCAGACATCCGCCGGAGACGGCAGGACGTAAGGGGGCATTTCCAGGACGTTGACGGAGAATTGCCACAGCGCCCACAGGAACACGACGCCGCAGAGCATCAGCCCAACTTTAGGCAACGAGTAGAGAAATGGCGTGAGCCACGGTTTCTGCTCGCCGTCCTCGTTCGCGGCGATTGCCGCCTTAGCCCGGGCTTGTTCCTCGATGCTTGTCATTCAGCATGTGCTCCGCGATCGAGTTGAGCCCTGATTTCCCGAGTCAGCCGCAGATATTCCGGATCGCCCGTCGTCTCCTCGAAATTGCGGGGGCGCGGGAGGTCCACGCGAATATCCATCAGGATCTTTCCTGGGCGCGACGACATGACGATCACGCGGTCGCCGAGGAATACGGATTCACCGATGCTGTGCGTGATGAGAACGACGGTTTTGCGACTCGCCATCCAGATGCGTTGCAATTCAATGTTGAGGCGCTCTCGCGTCAATGCATCAAGTGCGCCGAACGGCTCGTCCATCAAGAGAGCCTTCGGGTCTCGCAGCAAGGCACGGCAGATCGCCGCCCGCTGCTGCATGCCGCCCGATAGTTCGTACGGATATTTGTCGCCGAAAGCGGAGAGCCCGACGACACGGAGGAGTTCCTTCACCCGGGGTTCGGTATCGTCGCGACGGCCGCCGACCCGGCCGGGAAGCCCGATATTGTCCGCAACCGTCAGCCAGGGCAGCAGCGTCGCCTCCTGAAAGACCACGCCGATATCCTGCGACGGCCCCTTCAACGGCTTGCCGCTGAGACTGAGCGTGCCTGCGCTGGCTTCCTCCAACCCGGCCAGCAACCTTAGAAAGGTGCTTTTTCCGCAACCCGAAGGGCCAACGATGGAAACAAAGTCACCCTCGCCGATATCGATGTCCATGGTCTCAAGCGCTCGGACGAGCGCCCCCGAGACGGTGCGATAGGTCTTGGAAACCCCGCGCGCGCTGATCAACGGCCGCACGGCCGCGATACCCGTCTCGCCGGACGGAGCAACCAATCCCAAGACTGGTTTAGGCGACGCAAGCATGGCGTCCTCCTTGGGCAGGTCGGCGCATTCGTCTCTCCTCCACCTGAAGCCCTTTAAGAAAGACTTGTCAGGATTTTTCTATTTTCTTGTTTCGCAACGCTCTCGTTTCCGCATCGTCGATGCTGCCATCGGCGGACAGGACGACACCGTACACGTCGGAAGCTTGAGCGCGCGAGACATATCCGCGTGCAACGTCCAATTGCACGGCTTTCGCATCGCGCTCAAGAGGCGATCCAAAACCGCCGCCGGCGCCGGAATGCACGTGCACCATGTCGCCAGGCTGAAGCGGGATACGGCTTTGCTTGAGTACTTTCCGCCGCTCGCCCTTGCTCTCGATTTCGACAAAAGCGGGAGTTCCCGAAAGGCCACCGTTCAGGCCCCACGGCGGGCAATAGTGACGTTCGAAGCCAATGAATGAGTTACATGGCGCAAGAACGCGATAGCTCTTGTCGATACCCAATCCGCCCCGATGGCGTCCGGGACCGGCCGAATCCTCACGCCAGCCAAAATGCTCGACCCTGACCGGATAAAGAGATTCCTGGGTCTCGACCGGAATGTCCTTGTTGTCGCCGTGCAGCAGCGATTTGTACGGGCCGACACCATCGCCGTGCGACGAGCCGCCCCAGCCGCCGTGCGCCGTGTCGAAGTAGTTGAAGAACTTGCCAGTCGCCGGATGCTTGCCGTTGAAGCCGTATGCGTCCAACGCGCCATGATGACCGGCGGCGACACGATCTGGCAAGGCTTTCGCCATCGCACCGACAATGGTGTCGACGACCGTCGCGAGCGGTGTCGAATAGCGGCCCATAGGCGCATTCGGACCGGCGCTAAGAAACTTGCCCGGGGGCAAGATCATCTTGACAGGTGCGAAGCAGCCTTCGTTGGCCGGCTCGTTCGGCGTAAACAAATATCGGAAGGCGCTGCGGGCACAGACTTCGCCGCCGCCGTAATATCCCGAATTGAACGGGCCGCGCAATTGATCGCCGACGCCCGAGAAGTCGACAATGAAATCGCTGCCGCGCACCTCCACCTTAACGTGGATCGGAATGCGCTTGCCGATATCGACGCCATCGTCATCGAGAAAGCTCGTCATCTCGTAGACGCCATCCGGCACAGCAAGAACGGCAGCCTTGGCTGCCTGCTCCGCCTTGCTCCACATGGCGGAGATGGCGGTGAGCAGGAAGTCTTCACCATGACGCGCTATAAGCTGTTCGAAAAGCTGCTTGCCTTTCACGCACCCGGCATATTGAGCGGCGATATCGCCTAGCAGCATCTCGGGCAGACGCGTGTTGTTTTCGATAATCCTGAAAATTTCTTCGACAGGCTTGCCGCGTTTGTAAAGCTTCACCGTGCGAAGCTGCAAGCCTTCCTGCGCCAGTTCGGTCATGTCGGTGCCGGAAGCGGAGCCGGGATACGAACCGCCGATATCGATCCAGTGCACGATCAAAGACATAAATGCGAGCAGCTTGCCGCTCGGTCCGAAGATCGGCGTGTACATCACCACATTGTTGAGATGCTGACCGATGGTCGCAGCATGATTTGTCAGAAGGACGTCGCCTTCTTCGATATTATCGGCACCGTATATCGCCAGGCCATCACGCACCGCGAGCCCAATCAGATTGGTCAGAAACAGCGGCAAGCCGTTTGTCGCGAGAGCGATGCTGCGGCCTTCGGCGTCGACCATGCCGACCGCGTAGTCTTTGTACTCATACACAAGTGGGCTGAACGCCGTACGCATCAGGTCGGCTTCGATCAGATCAGGAATTGACTGCAAACCGGTTGCAATGATCGCCAGACGGACCGGGTCGACCACCTGCGCGGTCAGCTCTTTTGAGATAACGTTCATTGACGCACTCCGGCGTTCAACATTCCAACGGTAATACGGATTTCGCCCAAGGTGCCGACCTCGAACGTATCGGCAGGCCCGACAACTGTCGTCGAGCCATACTCTTCAATGACACAGGGACCACCCGAGGAGAAGCCGACCGGAAGGCTGTCGCGCGAGAAGACCTTGGCCGTCACGAAAGCATTCTTCTCAGCAAAGAAGATCAGCCGGGTCGTCGGCTGCGGCACGGAATTGGCGGCCTGCTTTCCGGCCAGCTTGGCCAGATTTGGCCGCGCGGTCTCTACCTGTACTGTGCTGTGCACGGATACGATCTCGACTTCGGCGTTGGCGATGGCGTGGCCGTACCGGGCCTTATAAGTATCCATGAACGTCTGCCGCAGCAGTTCGGAATCCAGAGACTGAATCGTCACCTTCACAGTGTGCTGCTGGCCGACGTAACGCATCTGGGCGGCGCGATCGAACTCGACTTTGACATCGCCAAAGTCTTGCCTGATCGACTCCTTCAACGAATTCTCCAGCACGACGAATTCGGCTTCGACCCGCTCGAGCGATTCAGGATTCAGCCGCTGCACGAATGTACGGCTGGTGTCGCGGCGAATATTCGCAACCAGCATGCCGATGGCCGAGAAATTGCCCGCCTCCGGCGGAATCACGACCAGCGGAATGGCAAGTTCCCGCGCCAGCTCGACACTATGCAGGGGACCGCCGCCGCCATATGCAAAAAGCACGTAATCGCGCGGATCCTCGCCGCGCTGCACGGTGACGCGCTTGATGGCTTCGCCCATTTGCACGAGCGCGATGGAGATAATGCCGGACGCCACTTCGACGCTGCCGTTTTCGCCGACATAGCCGAGCGGCCGTGCGAGACGTTCTACGATCGCGCTCTTGGCGGCATCGGCATTCAGGCCCATCTCCCCGCCCTGGAAACGCTGGGGATTGAGGCGTCCAAGAACGAGGTTGGCATCCGTAACGGTCGGTTCAGTACCGCCTTTGCCGTAGCAAACCGGCCCCGGCGACGATCCCGCGCTTTTGGGCCCGACATGGATACGGCGTTGTTCGTCGAACCAGGCGATAGACCCGCCACCGGTCCCGACCTCGACAATATCGATCACCGGCGCGCGCACCGGCGTGCCGCGGCCATAACCGCCGACATGATAGAGCGACTCGACGGCAAACTCGCCGTCGCGGACCAGTGCGCACTTCGCCGTGGTGCCGCCCATGTCGAAGGCGATGATGTTTCGGATGCCGAGAGCCTGGCCGTAAACGCCGGCGCCGATGCAACCACCGACCGGGCCGGACTCGACCAACAGAACGGGCGCGCTCGCAGCATGCGGCGCCGACAGCACGCCGCCATTCGAACCCATCAGCAGAAACTGACCACTGAAGCCGCGTTTCGCGAGGACGTCGCCAAGCGAAGCGACGTAGCCGCCGATCTTTGGCCCGGAATAGGCGTTGGCGGCGGCAGTCGCCGTCCGCTCGTACTCGTACCATTCGCGCGACAATTCAGTGCCTGCCGTGACATAGCAATCGGGCAACATCTCGCGGAGCCACGCGGCGACTTGCCGTTCGTTTTCCGGCTCCAGATACGAATTAATGAATGAGATCGCGACCGCGGCGACCTTGCGCTCTTTCAGCAGCTCAGCAATCTTTTGGACTTCTTCGCGGTCCGGCTTCTGAAGGATCTCCCCCGAACCAGCGACGCGCTCGGAAATCTCAAACCGCAGTTCGCGCGGCACCAAAACCGGATCCCGTTTGTAAAAGAGATCGAACAACGCGGTACGGTTGCCGCGGGCGAATTCGAGGACATCTCTAAAGCCCTTGGTCGTTACCAGGGCCACCGTCGGGCCGGCGCGTTCGAGCAAGGTATTAATGACGAGTGTCGTGCCATGCTTGAACAGCGTTGCATCCTTGAGCGTCACCTCGGCCTTCTCAAAGCAGTTGACGATCCCGTCGATTGGATTGTGATGCGTCGTCAAGCTCTTGGTGTAGCGGACCTCACCGTTGCTCGCATTGAAACTGACCAGATCGGTAAAGGTCCCTCCGGTGTCGACGGCCACATATATTGTCATTTCAGCGCTTCCTCGCGGACCTTGTCTGGTCCTTGCGAAAAAACTTGCATGGCAACGCCATAACGTCTAATGCAAATATGTCCCAGATCGATAACTTGATGTTATATCATGGATATCCGCAATCTTCGCAGTATCTTGGCGGTTATGGAGACGGGCAGCCTTACAGCCGCCGCCATGCGGCTTGGAATTTCACAACCGGCTCTCACGAAAAGCATCCAGCGCCTGGAGGCGCAGCTCGGCGCCCCTCTATTCACGCGCGAACCCAAGGGGATGCGAGCAACAATCTATGGGGAAAGTCTTCGCGAGTTTGCACGATCGACCTGCGTCGGCATGGAAGAGACAATAAAGGAAATAGAAGCGCTCAAGAAGGGTTCGAGCGGCTACGTCACTATTGGCGGACCTCCCCTGATTGCGCAGCATCTATTCCCCGAAATCATCGTGCGCACGACGCGGGCCTATCCGAACCTAAGGATTAGAATCATCGAGCAGATTGACGACCTTTTTTCTTCGCTGCTCGACGGAAAATTCGATCTGCTGGCTGCAACCATGACAAGTGAAGCACGGCAGACCGGCCTCAACAGCATGTGGATGCTGGACGATCACCTTGTCGTCGTCGCAAGACCACAACATCCCGTTACAAAGATAAAATCACCTCGCGCCAAAGATTTGACCGAATTCAACTGGGTTTTTTCGGGCACAGGAAATCTCCACCGCAAGCGGCTGGAGCGATTTTTTGAATCTGAAAACGTGCCGCTGCCACGAGCGGTGGCTGAAACGAGTGCACCGGAATTGATCCGGTCTATCGTCGTGCAGACCGATTGCATTGCACTGATGGCCAAGATGGGCGCCCAGGCGGACCTGGACGCCGGCATCCTTGAGCACGTGGAGATCGATTCTCCATTTATGCTGCGGTCGATAGCTATGCTGTGGCGTTCAACTCACCCATTGTCGCCGGCTGCCAATCGAGTCATGGATGTCGTCAGGATGGTATGTCGGGAGCGGGGATATGCTCCCGTCCCGACCTTGGACAGCGGGCGCTGATAGCCCTTCTGTACATTGCTTTTTTTGTGCGGCAATAAACGCAAATTTTCTACCGCACCCGATGTCTGGCGCAGTTCAACGTCGACATAAGTCGCCATTACCATGCGTGAGGGTGGTTGGCGAACCCGGCGCGTGCAGATACAACTCACCAACGCCAAGCACAACTGATTTCAGCTTCAACATTTTGCAGGCCAGAACCGCCAGTGGAGCGCACGGATTACGGTCTTCGCAATGTCTCAATTAAATCAAAATCAGGCTCAGTCACTACACACCCGCTCACTAAAAGGTATATTGCAAATTGCCCGAGGTCAGCGGCGGGTCATTAGCGACCGCAGTGGCCCAATTCAGCAGAGTCTCTACCAATTCACGCGCGTGCGTGGTGGCGGACGCAGTCGCATTCGAACCTGTCTCCAGTCCCAAATTCCCTGCTAACAGGGAAATTAACAGGGAATTATTCCATTATGAGGCTGCTTCTCAGATCAGAGGGCTCTTAAAGCTAATGATTTCGTGAGTTTGACTCGAAATTCCCCACTCATTGAAACAGGGAAATTCTGGGAAACAACAAGGGAGTTAAGGAGAGGATCGGGGATTTTCTGCAGCTAAATTCCGAATCATAGCCGAATGAGATTTTCGGTACACACGAGCGACGAGACGTTTACAAATACAATCCGCTAATGCCCGTCAGTCCACTCCATCATCGGGGCGACGAAGAATTGTCTATTGATATCCGGCATTTACATGCTTGTTCGAATTCATCTCGCGCAACTGAGCACCCGGCATCACGCGATCGCACAGACCACATTAAGGCCTATACGTCTCCAAACCGCATCAGACAAGGCGCAGATTGCCGCCTTGACGTTTGACGCGGCGCTTGTAGCCGCACTTGCTCGAAACGTTAGCAGTACGACCATCGAAGACTTGGCCGGCAAAACATTTCGCACCATTGCAAGATATCAGAAGGATGCGCGAGCTAACCCGTTTCGAAACGGGCAAATCACGCGGCTCCGGTCAGGGGTGTGGCGCTTGCGACATAACCATAGACCCAATCGGCATTGCCGCCTTGCTTGAGCCATTCATTGCCGCGTGAGCCAATCTGAACACGCGCCGTTCGATCCTTGCGGGCGTTTTCGTAATTCAGGAAAGCTGAAGCTACGCCGGCAACATCGACACCTTTGAGCGCGCGACCGAGTACGACAGCATCCTCGATAGCCATGCAGGCGCCCTGAGCCATGAACGGCACCATCGGATGGCAGGCATCACCCAGCAGCGTCACGCGGCCGACGGACCAGCGCGGCAGCGGATCGCGCACGTAAAGCGCCGACTTCGTCACCCTCTCGCAGGCATCGAGCAGCGCGCGCGCCTCCGCATGAAACCCAGCATAGGCCTTGCGCAATTCGCTGACGTCGCCCGGCATCGTCCAGGACTCGTGACGCCAGTCGTCCTGCGCCGTGGTGGCGAAGACGAATATCTCGCGGCCGCGATTGAGCGGAAACGTGACGATCTGCAGGTCCGGCGTCGGGCCCCACCATTTGGTGAAGGCGTCCAGATTCGGGATGTTCAGCTTGGAACGATCGACCACCGAACGGTACGATACCAGCCCGGTAAACTGCGGGCTTTCCGGACCGAACAAGGCGGTGCGCGTCGGCGAATGGATGCCGTCGGCGCCGACCAACGCATCGACCTCGCGCGACGTGCCGTCGGCAAAACGAACGACTGGATTGGCGCCGGTCGTGTCGATCGCCTCGATGCGATGACCAAGCAGAACAATGTCCTCTGGCAGTTTCATGCGCAAAGTGTTCAGGAGATCGGCACGGTGAATGGTCAGCTGCGGCGCGCCGTATTTCTTCTCGGCTTCTTCACCCATAGGGAGCCGCGAGGTCTCCTCGCCGGTGTCCCACATCCGGCTGATGCGGTGGGTCGGCTGCGCCGCCGTCTCCTTGAGCTGATCCGCCACGCCGAGGCTGGCGAGCGCGCACACCGCATTGGGCGTGAGGTTGATATCGGCGCCGACCCGGCCGTAGGACGTCGCCTGCTCATAGACCTCGACATCGTGCCCGGCCTGACGCAGCGCGATCGCCGCTGCCATGCCGCCGATGCCGCCGCCATTGATGCCGATCTTCATGAACTTAGCCCTCGAATATCAGTGAAGCGAGAAGCCGCCGTCGACGGCCAAGGTTTGTCCAGTGATGAACTTTGCGTCGTCCGACAGCAGGAACGCCATCGCGCCGTCGAGATCGTCGGCCTGCTGGGTCCGCTTCAAAATCGTGCGGGCGGCGTAATCGTCCCAGCGCGATTGCGGAATATCCTTGGTCGCCTCGACCGCCGTCAATCCCGGCAGCAAGCAATTGACCCGGATCATGCGCTCGCCCAGCTCGCGCGCCAGCGAGCGCGTCATGCCGACAAGCGCCGACTTGCTGGTGACGTAATGCAAAAGCTTCGGCGGGCCCCAATAGATCGTATCGGACGACACGGTCACGATCGCGCCGCCGTCGCGCATCAACGGCCCGATGGCGCGGACCGTGAGCCAGGTGCCGCGGACATTAATCGCCATCATGCGATCCCACACTTCAGGCGTAATCTCGTCATAGGCCTTGCCGCCGACATTGTTGGCCCAGCCGGCATTGGCGACCAGGCCGAAGATGCCGTCGCAGCCTTTTGCCGCTTCCTTCGCCATGGTGGCTACGGAGGCTTCCGACGCGATGTCGGTTTGCACGAAGCAGGCGTCGATGCCTTCGGCTTTCAATTTTGCCTCGGCGTCGGCGCCGAGCGCCGCGTCGATCTCGGCGATGATGACACTGGCGCCTTCGCGGCCGAGCCGCTGCGCGAAGGCGAAGCCGAGGCCGCGCCCTGCCCCGGTGACGACGATGCGTTTTCCGGCAAACCGCTTGGCGGTGATGGCGTCAGACATGGTCGGCCTCAGAGGCGATGGCATATTGGTAATAGTCGTTACGATGACGATCATAGAGCGTCACCGAGGCGCCGCCGCCGGCGCGCCCGGAAAACGGCTCCCGGCCGGCATGCTCGAAGCCATCAAAGCCGACATCGCCGACCAGCGCGAGATCGATGGGCCCGCGTCCGTCGGCCAAGACGATCTGCGTGCCGTTGATACGAACGGTCGCACCGGAGGCGACGTCATAAAATCCGTCCGCCGCCGGTTTGATGTCGAAAGTCTCGCCGGTGCCGAGCGAATGCACCCGCAACGGACAGCGGCCGGAGCGGCGCCGGTGCGCTTCCACGATTACGATGCGGCGCAGGTCAGGCGACATCGGCTGGCCCATGGCCGGTTTGAGAGCGGCGCGCGGCGTCACGCATGGCCGCGCCCGCTCTTGTCGATGCCCTGCGCCTGACGGCGCGTGTTGCCGTCGATGCCGCCGGCAATCGCCCATTCGGCGAACAGTTCGGGCTTGCGCTCGAAGGTGCTCGGCTTCCAGTCCTCAGTGCAGTAATCCTCGTCGGCGTAATATTCGAGCGGCGCGGCCAGCGGATTTTCGAAATACCAGAAATAGGCCGACGAGATCGGATGCCGGCCGGGGCCGATTTCCGTCTTCCAGCCTTTCCGGCTCATGGCGAGACCGCCGCCGATGACTTCGTGAATGTCGGTGACGGTGAAGGCGACATGATTGATGCCGGGCTTGCCGGGGCGGTTGAGCACGAAGGTGTTGTGATGATCGCCCACGCGCTGGCAACGCATGAACACGCCGTGGCCCGGATATTCGTCACTGATCGCGAAGCCGAGCTTTTCGGTGTAGAAGGCGCGCATCGCGGCAAAATCGTTGGCGAACAGAACGACGTGGCCGATATTGATCGGGTGCGCCTGGGTATGGATGGGCGAGCGCGTGTTGACGCGGTTATGCGCGCCCGGGGCGTTGACCTGCGTCGGCTTGACAACGACCGGCGTGCGCTTGGTGACGCGGAAGGCCAGGCTCATCCCGTTCGGATCGGTGACGCGCGGCAGGCCGTCGGCGCCGGTGTGAAAGCCGGGAACGGACTTGAGGTTCTCAATCGTCTTGTCGAGCTCCGCCTGGTTGGCGGCGCCCCAGATCACCTCACGCACCGTGTTGCCAGCTTCGATCGCCTTCGGCAGATCGCCGGCGTCCTTGGGACGCACGATCACCTCCGCGCCGTCAAGCGTCCGATAAACCAGTTTGTCCGCAGTCGCGGAGACCTGCGACACGCCCCAGTCGTCCAGAAAGCGCTTTGACTCGGCCATATCGGCGACGCCGAAAACGACTGCATCGATGCCAGTCAGTGCCATGACAGAACTTCTCCCGCACTCGGCTGGCGTGCCGCATCCGGCCGCCGCCCGTTGATCCGACGATAGCGGACGCCCCGGCGCGATGCCGGGGCATCCCTTGAAACGATCAGCGCTTGACCTTGGCCAGCGGATGATCCGGCGGATAGGTCGGCGTGATCGGTTTCGGCGAGCCGATCATCACCATCATGATCGCATCTTCCTCGCCGATATTGATTTCGCCGCGATAGACGCCAGGCGGCACCGAGACGCAATCGCGTTCGTTGAGAATGGTTTCGAAATATTCGCCGTCCTTCTCAACCATCACCTTGATTTTGCCGCGCAGCACGAAGAATACCTCCTCGGCATCGGTGTGAAGGTGCATCGGCCCCTCGCCGCCCGCCGGGATGATCATGTTCGACAGCGTGAAGTGCTCGGCCGGGATCACATTGTTGTCCTTGGCGACGCCGGTACCGCCGGTGCCGATGAAGCGCTTTTGCGCGCGGCGATATTTCGGATCGAAGTCGGCCTGGAACTTGAGCGCGTTCCAGTCATAAGGACGTTCGGAAACGCGCGCGACGCGGCTCTTCATCCAGTCTTCGAAGCTGGCGCCTTCCGGGCGGTCCCAGGAATGTTTCTGGCGGGTAACGTCGTCCATGTCTGTGCTCCTATATCGTGGTTGTGTTTGCTATTGAATCGAACGTCTTGCGGCCAGCGTTTCGCTTCCGTCCGTATCGGACCTGACCTGGTGACCCAGATCGCGGGAAATGGCGTCGGCAACGGCGAGCACCTCGGCCTTCAGCGGGCCGTTCAGCTCGGCGTCATTCGTCAGCATCGCGACCGCAGAAATATTGACGGCGGCGACGACGTGACCGGTTATGTCGCGGAGCGGCGCGGCAATGCTGGCCACGCCGGGCTCATAACCGGAATTCTGCACCACCACGCCGGCCGCGGCGTCGGCGGCGAGCTGGTCAATGAATGCGGCGAAGACGGCCGGCGACTTTTCGCCGCCGCCGATGCCCGGCTCGTCACGGTACAGGTCGTGCACTTGCGCCGCCGAAAGGCCCGACAGCAGCACCCGTCCCATCGTGGTCGAGCGGGCGGGCAACCGCGTGCCGACATGCACCGTCGAGGCGATCGAGCGGCGCGTCGCCACGCGGGCGAGATAGATGACGTCGCGGCCGTGCAACTCGCCGAGATGCGCCGACCAGCCAGTGCGGTCACGCAAACGCACGAGATGCGGCATCGCCACTTCGACGAGATCGCGCGAGGCGAGATAGCCATAGCCGAGTTGCAAAACCTGGGGCCCCAATGAATAGGTCTTGGTCTCGCTGTCGAAAACAACGAAGCCAAGATGACTGAGGGTAAAGAGAAGCCGGTAAGCCGACGAGCGCGTCACGCCAAGCGTGGCCGCCACTTCCGACAAGGTCTGCTTGCGCCGGTCGCCCGACAAATCCTGCAGGATATTCAGCCCGCGCGTCAGCGCCGGGACGACGTATCGCTCCGACATGTCCGCTTCCTTGGAAGCGGACATCGAAGGTGCGTCGTCAGATAACTCGCGGCGCCGTTTGGCCATTTTCGCCTGTATCAAGAATAATGTTTTGTTGACAAAACCCTATATAGCATACGAAACATTCGGCTGAAAGCAGAAAAAGGCGGCTCTCTGAAATTTCCTGTGATCTAGAGAGTGCGGCGCACAATAATCGTCAATGAAATAGGCACGTTTGGCGCACATTGCGGCACAGGCTGAGACAAAATAGTTCATCGAGCCCGTTGACTCTCGGATATGTTCAGGTGTGAACTGTCCACCGCACGAACATCATGTTCTTATATGAACAGGACCTGCCGGTGCCCTCAGCCAAGAGCAACGTACTGCGCTTTCTGGACGTCGCCCGCCGCTTTCCCGGGCGCACGGCGGGAGCGCCGCCCTTCACCGCCGTCCGCGACCTTTCGTTTGAAGTCAACGAATCTGAATTCGTCTCGATCGTCGGCCCGTCCGGCTGCGGCAAGAGCACGCTCTTGAACATGATTGCCGGACTTGATCACCCCAGCGAAGGCACCGTCTCCCTGCACGGAGTCGAGGTTGTGGGGCCGAATTCGAGCGTCGGCTTCATGTTGCAGAAGGACCTGCTGCTGCCGTGGCGCACCGTGCTGCACAATGTAGAATTCGGCCTCGAGGCGCGCAATATGGAGCCCGGCGCGCGCCGCGAGCGCGCTTTGAAAGAGCTCAAGCGCTGCCGCATCACGGGATTTGCCGACCGGTTTCCCTACCAGATTTCAGGCGGCCAGCGTCAACGCGCGGCGCTCGCCCGGACGCTGGCGATCGATCCGGATGTGGTGCTGCTCGACGAGCCTTTCTCCGCGCTGGATGCCCAGACCAAGATCGTTCTGCAAAAGAGCTTCGCCGGAACCATCGCCAACGCCGGTTTGACGACGCTTCTGATTACGCATGACCTGTCGGAAGCCGTCGCCATGTCCGACCGCATCCTGGTGATGAGCGACGGCCCTGGCCGCATCGTCGATGAGATCGAAGTCGGCCTGCCCGATCGCGACAATCCGATCGCCCGGCTGGCCACGCCGCGCGCCTCCGAAATCGTCAAGCACTTGTTCCACGCACTGCATATCGACAACCGGCTGGATGCATGACCGCAGTCATGGCCTTGCTGCAAAAAAGGGGAGACTGATATGAAGATAACTCGACGCACCGCCCTCGGCGGACTGATTGCGACCGCGGCTATCCGCCCGAGCTTCGCGGCGGTGGAGAAAGTCACCTATCTGTTTCCGGCCCCGAGCTTCCTGCCGGCGTTCCTGCCGTTCCAGCTTGCGCTGAAGCGCGGCTATTACACGAAGAACAACGTCGAAGTGACGTTCCAGACCGGCAAAGGCGGCGCCGATGTCGCGCAGCAGGTCGGCGCCGGCAACGTCGATATCGGCGGCGGTCTCGGCGAAACCTCGATGATCGTGCGGCCGAACGGCCTGCCGGTGCGCGCCGTCGCCCAGCTCGGTTCGCATCCGTTGTTCACCCTCGTCACCCGCAAGGATATCGGCGTTAAGGGCTTTGCCGATCTCAAGGGCCGCAAGCTCGGCGTCATCGGCTATCAGGACACCGGCTACTACGCCCTGCTCGCGGTCCTCGCTGCCGGCGGCCTCAAGCGTGACGATCTCGAGATTCAGGCCGTCGGTCCGGCCGGCGTGACGCAGCTCATGATCGCCAAGTCGCTCGACGGCATCATGGCAGTTCCGGAATGGGCCGTTGCGATCGAGGAAGGCGGGGTCGCGCTCGATTATTTCCCGATCGAGAAGACCTTCCCGGCGATGGCGCAGGCCATCCTTGCCTCCGACGACGTCATCAAAAAGCGCCCGGAGGCCGTCGGCGGCTTCGTCAAGGCGGTAATGCAGGCCGTCCGCGACAGCATGCAGGATCCGGCCGCGGCGGTGAAGGATTATGTGGCGGCCGTGCCGCAACACACCGGCAAGGAAAAGACGATCGAAACCATTCTCAATCGCTATGTGAAGGACGTGTACGCCACGACGCCAGCCTCGGCGCTCGGCACCTTCGATCCCAAGCGGATCAAAACGGTTCAGGACTTCTATGTCTCGAACAAGATCATCCAGTCGGCGGTTCCGGTGGACGATCTCTACACCAACCAGTTCGTGAGCTAAGCGCTGGCAACAACGGGCACGAAGGCCGCGATGTCAAACGAGGCAGACACCACGACACGAACCCGCCTGCCGCTCCGCGTCTTCTCGGCGCGGGCGGTGTGGCAGAGCGGCACTTCGGCGCCGGCCGCGAGCCTTGCGCTCGCGGTGCTGGTTCTGATCGCCTGGCAATATCTGCCGCCGATGTTCGGCGTGCCGAAATACATCATCCCGCGTGTTTCGGACCTGTGGAATGAAATGATCCGCATGTGGTTGCAGGAGAACCTGTTGCGGCATTTCATTTCCACGGCGTCGATGTCTATCCTCGGCTTCGTGCTTGGCGGCCTGCTCGGCGCGGTGGCGGGCTATGCGCTCGGCCTGCTGCCGACCTGGGAGAAGGTTCTTTCACCTTACATTCTAGCCTTGCAGATCGCACCCAAGGTGGCCTTCGCGCCGCTGTTCATTTTGTGGTTCGGCTACAATGCCTGGCCCAAGCTGATCGTCACCGTTCTGGTCGTCTTCTTCCCGATCCTGGTCAACGTGCTGCAGGCCATGCGCATCATGGACCGCGACCTGATCAATCTGGCGCGCGCCTACAACATGAGCAAGACCAAGATCTTCCTCAAGGTCATGCTGCCCTATTCGATGCCCAATCTGCTCGCCGGCCTTCGCATTGGCGCGACGCTGGCGGTCATTGGCATCACCGTCGGCGAACTGGTCGGCGGCGAGATCGGCCTCGGCTACCTCATCAGCTTCGGCCAGGGCCAAGCCAATACGTCAATGGTGTTCGACGCCATCGGCCTGCTCACTGTCATCGGCGTCATCATGTATTGGGCCGTGACCAGCGTCGAGAACCGCATCCTGCATTATTTACCGCGCGCGGTCGGCGCGCAGAGGTCGCCATGACCTTCGCGGCCGACATTGCGCGCCCCACGCAGGGCACCGCCGCCGGCATCAACTTTTTGCGCCGGGAGGGCGACGGCCAGTCGTTGCCTTTAGTGTTGCTGCACGGCATCGGCAGCAATGCGGGAAGTTTCGAACCGCTGATGGCGGCGTTGCCGGCTTCGTCCACGATTCTGGCGTGGAACCCGCCGGGCTACGCATCGTCGGCGCCGTTGACGATGGACGCTCCCGCGCCGCGCGACTACGCGATGGCGTTGAAGCAGTTTCTCGACGCGCTTGGCCTGACGCAGGTTGTCCTCGTCGGCCATTCGCTGGGCGCGCTGTTTGCCGCGAGCTTCGCGGCGCAGGAGCCGGGCCGTGTGACCAAGCTTGCGCTGCTTTCGCCGGCGCTCGGCTATCGCGTCGCGCCGGGCATGCCCTTGCCGCCGGCGGTGCAGGCGCGCATCGACGAAATCGAAAGCCTTGGCCCGCAGGCCTTTGCCGAGAAGCGCGCCGCGCGTCTGGTCCATGATGCCGAGAACAAGCCGCAGGTGCTCGCGCAGGTACGCACGGCGATGGCGGCGGTGAACAAGGCCGGTTATGCGCAGGCCGTGCGCGCCCTTGGCGCCGGCGATTTGGCCGCCGACCTCCGCCGCATCCCCGCCCCCACACTGATCGCGGTCGGCGCGCAAGACGTCGTGACGCCGCCGGCCAATGCCCATCTTGCATTTACCGTGCTGGCCAATCCCGCCAACTATTGCGAAGTACCGGCCGCCGGACACGCGCTGCCGCAGGAAAATCCGGCGGCGGTGGCGCGGCTTCTCACGCAATTGATCGAGGCCAGCCATGGCTGATCAACGGCTATCAGTACCCGACACAGAACCGGCCGACGATCTATACCTATCGCCACCGGTTCAGCGCGCGACGCGCCTGCTCCGGCATATTGCCGAAGGCGACAGCGTCACCAACATTTCGCGCACGGCGCGCGAACTCGGCATCAACCGCACGACGCTACTGCGCCTGCTGCACACGCTGGAAGCCGAACGCTTCATCGAACCGCGCGGCGAAAATCAGGGCTGGCGCATCGGCGTCGGCCTCATCGGGCTCACCGCGCAGGCGTTTTTCTCCGAAGACCTGGTGCAGACATCGGTGCCGGTGCTGACGCGGCTCGCGGAGACTCTGAGCCTGTCGACGCATCTCGGCGTGCTCGATGGACTGGAGGTCGTTTATCTGGTCCGCCGCGTGCCGAACCACACCTTCGCCAGCAATATTCGCATCGGCAGCCGCCTGCCCGCGCATGCCGCCAATATGGGCCGCATCATTCTCGCCAATATGCCGCCGGATCGCGTTGACCGGCTCTATGCCGGCGCGGTCCTGAAGGCTGTGACACCGCATACGGCGGTCACACCGGCGCAAATGCACGCCCAACTCGACGCCGATCGCGCCTGCGGCCTGGCGTGGAGCGACGGCAATTACGAAGCGGGCATCAGTTCGGTCGCCGCGGCCATCTTCGATGCCACCGGCACGCCGATCGCCGCGCTCAATGTCAGTGGGCATGCCGCCGATTTCGCCGGCGCCGAGCGCCGAAGTCGGATCGCACAAAGCGTGCAGGCCGCGGCCATAGAGATTTCGCAACGTCTCGGCTGGCTGGGCCCTGCAAAATCCAGTGCGGGCCCGGACCAATCGGCCGCCGAACCCAGACGCAATACCACGTCACGCATCATCGGCTGAGGAAACGGCAGTGGATCTTGGACTTGCAAATAGCGTTGCGGTCGTCACGGGAGGCAGTTCCGGTATCGGGCTTGCCACCGCCCGACTGTTGCTCGCCGAAGGCACGCGCGTCGCTATCTGCGGCCGCGACCCCGAACGGTTAAGCGCCGCAGAGAAGTCGCTGGCCGCGAAACCGGATGCCTTGCTTGCCGCGACGTGCGACGTGCTGGACGCGGACGCAGTAAACGCCTTCGCGTGCAAGGTCGCCGGCTGGAGCGGCGGCCGCGTCGATCTTCTGGTGAATAATGCCGGTCAGGGCCGCGTCTCGACCTTTGCCAATACCACCGACGCGCAATGGCGCGAGGAACTGGAGTTGAAGTTCTTCAGCCAGGTGTTGCCGATCCGCACGTTCCGGCCGCTGCTCGATTCTGCCGCGAAGCCGGCAATCGTCGCGGTCAATTCGCTGCTGTCGTTACAGCCAGAGCCGCACATGGTCGCAACCTCGGCGGCGCGGGCCGGCGTCCAAAACCTGCTGAAGTCGCTCGCAGCGGAATTCGCTCCGCATATCCGCGTCAACTCGATCCTGCTTGGCCTCGTCGATTCCGGCCAATGGCAACGCCGCTTCGAGGCGCGCACCGACAAGACGCAAACGCGCGAGCAATGGTTCGGCGCGCTGGCGCGCGACAAGCACATTCCCCTGCAACGGCTCGGCGTGCCAGACGAACCGGCGCGCGCCATCGTTTTCCTCGGCTCACCCGCGGCGAGCTACATCACCGGCGCCAGCCTCGAAGTTTCCGGCGGCGTATCGCGCTTCATCTAGAAATCGGACGATCAGACAATGTCCCTCTCCGTCGTCACTGCAGAACGTCCCCTCGCCCAGGGCCAAATCGCACTGACCGAACCGGTCGGCGACGCCATTGCGCGCGCCCTCGCGGACCTCGGCGTTACGACGGTGTTCGGCGTGATCTCGATTCACAACATGCCGATTCTCGACGCCATCGCCCGTCACGGCCGCATCAAGTTTATTCCGGCGCGCGGCGAAGCCGGCGCGATGAATATGGCTGACGCCTATGCGCGCGTGTCGCGTTCGCTCGGCGTCGCCATTACCTCGACCGGCACCGCCGCCGGCAATGCCGCCGGTTCGCAGGTCGAAGCGCTCACCGCCGGATCGCCGGTGCTGCACATCACGACGCAGGTCGACCGCGAATTCGTCGACCGCGACCGCGGCGCTATTCACGACGTTCCACGCCAGCCCGACATGCTCAAGGCGATCAGCAAGTCCTATCTGCGCGTGTGGGAACCCGCTGCCGCGGTCGATACGCTGATTGCCGCCGCGCAGGATGCCCTCGCCGCGCCCGCCGGCCCCGTGACATTGGAAATTCCGGTCGATATCCAGCGCGTCAATATCCGGATGCGGACGCTGAACGGCATGCCGCCGATCCCGCGCAAGAACCCGGACGGCGCCGAACTGGACGCGTTGGCCAGTCTCGTGCGGCTCGCCAAGCGTCCGATGCTATGGCTCGGCGGCGGCGCCCGCGGCGCCGCTGATGCCGCGACCGCCTTGGTCAATCGCGGCTTCGGCGTCGTCACCAGCACCAACGGCCGCGCCATCGTGCCGGAAGGTCACCTGCGCAGTCTCGGCGCCTTCAATATGACGCGCGAGGCGATAGAAATCTATGCACGCACCGACCTGCTCATTGTCGTCGGTTCTCGCCTGCGCGGCAACGAGACCCAGAACAACCGCATGCCCTTGCCTCCGATCGTTCAGATCGACGCCAATCCGACCCAGGGCGGCCGCAACTATCCCGTCTCGCAATTCATTGCGGGTGACGCGCAACTCGCGCTCGAGGGCCTGCTGGAACGTCTGCCCGCCAAGCTCGACACCGATACATCGTACCTTGCCGACATCGGCCCGGCGCGCGAACGCGCCGAAGCAACTCTGCTTGCGGGTCTCGGTCCCTATCGCGCGCTGGCGCAGACCTTGAGCGAGCGCGTCCACAAGAACGGGCATCCCTGGGTGCGCGATGTGACCATCTCCAACAGCACCTTCGGCAATCGCTTCGTTCGCATCGCCGCGCCGCATCTCGGCGTCCACGCCCTCGGCGGCGGCATCGGCCAAGGTATAGCGATGGGCATTGGCGCAGCACTGGCCGGCGTCAAAGCCAAAACCGTCACTTTGCTTGGCGATGGCGGCTCGCAGCTGATGATCGGCGAACTTGCGACCGCGGTCGAAGCACAAGCCGGCGTGGTCTTCGTGCTGATGAACGACAAGGGCTATGGCGTCATCCGCAATATCCAGGACGCGCAATACGGCGGCCGGCATGTCTATTCCAATATTCTGACGCCGGACTTCTCTCTGGTCTGCGCGTCGGTCGGCCTGGCGCACGAGCGCGTTTCCGATATTACCGATTTCGACGCTGCTTTTGATCGCGCGTTGGCCGCACCCGGCCCGCGCCTGATCGAAATCGACATGGTCGCGATCGGCCCCTTCAGCCAGAGCTTCGCCGGGCCGCCGGCGGGCGCCGCGGGGAAGCCGACATGAGCCTGCGCCGCCTTGGCATCATCGGTTGCGGCGGCATCGCCGAGCTCGTGCTCACCACGCTCGCCGACAAACTGGCCGCGCCGTTGGCGCAGGTCTCGCTGCTGGCGTCGGAACGTTCGATCGATAAGGCCAGGTCGCTGCTCGACAGCCTCGGCGACAAACTTGCGGATGCGCGTAGCGTTCACAGCGACATCGCCGGTCTGCTCGCCGACCGGCCGGACGTTGTCGCGGAATGCGCCTCACACGGCGCGGTGCGCGATCACGGCGCGGCGATCCTTCAAGCCGGCTGCGACTTCGTCGTCATCTCGATCGGCGCGCTTGCCGACGACGGCCTGCGCTCGCAGTTAGTCGACGCCGCAAAGCGCGGTGGCGCGCGGCTGGCGCTGCCGCCCGGCGCGGTCGGCGGCGTCGATGCGCTGGCCGCGGCCAGGCTCTCGGGGCTTGAATCGGTCGTCTATTCCGGCCGCAAGCCGCCCAAGGCCTGGAAGGGCTCGCCGGCGGAAAAGCTGCTGGCGCTCGATACGCTCACCGCGCCGGCGATCTTCTTTGAAGGCAGCGCGCGCCAGGCGGCCAGCGAATACCCGTTCAACGCCAACGTTGCGGCAACGCTGGCGCTGGCCGGCCTCGGTCTCGACGCCACCCAGGTGCGCCTGATCGCCGATCCCGGCATCAGCCGCAATGTGCATGAAGTCGCCGTCCGCTCGGGCTGCGGCGACTTTACCGTGCGGCTCGAAGGCCGCCCCTCGCCCTCGAATCCGAAGACCTCGCTGATGGCCGGCTATAGTGTCGCGCGCGATCTCATCAATCGCGCCGGGCCGATGGTCATCTAGGAGCAGCGCATGGATCAGACCATCACCACGCAGGACAAAATTTACATCGGCGGCGAATGGCGTCGCGGCCGCGGCGCCGACATTGCCTCGCACTTTCCGGCCGATGGCTCGCTCAATGCGGTGCTGCCGGGAGCGTCGCAGGAGGACGTCGATCTTGCCATCGAACGCGGCCAGGATGCCGCCCACGATCCGAAATGGCGCAAGCTTCTGCCGCACGAGCGCGCCACTATTCTTTACCGCATCTCCGACGGCATAGCGCGCCATGCCGATCGCATCTCGCATGTACAGACACGAGACACCGGCAAGACCTTGACCGAAACACGCGCGCTGGCGATGAGCGCGTCGGGCACCTTCCGCTATATGGCGGCAGCGCTCGAAACCATGGAAGACACGTTGACGCCGTCGCGCGGCAATTATCTGACCATGTCGGTTTACGAGCCGCTGGGCGTCACCGCCGGGATCACGCCGTGGAATTCGCCGATTGCCTCCGATGCGCAGAAAGTCGCGCCGGCTTTGGCCGCCGGCAATGCCGTGCTGCTGAAACCGTCGTCCTGGAGCCCGCTGGTCTGCCTTGAGCTGGCGCGCGTCGTTGAGGAAGCAGGCCTGCCTGCCGGGTTGTTCTCGACGCTGCCCGGCGCGGGCGCCATCGTTGGCGACCGGCTGGTGACTCATCCGGCTATACGCAAAGTGTCGTTCACTGGCGGCACCGAAACCGGCCGCGACATCGCCCGCAAGGCGGCCGACAAGCTGATGCCGGTGTCGCTCGAACTCGGCGGCAAGTCGCCGACCATCGTGTTCGCCGATGCCGACCTCGATGTCGCCTGCGCCGGCGTGATGTTCGGCGTGTTCTCCTCGACCGGCCAATCCTGCATCGCCGGATCGCGGCTGTTTGTCGAACGCAGCATTTACGACACTTTCGTCGCCAAGCTGGTCGCTGCGACCGAACGGCTGCGCGTTGGCCACCCGTTTGAAGCGGCGACCCAGGTTGCGCCGCTCATCAGGCCGAAGCATCGGGCCGAAGTCGAGGCCCATGTCGAGCGCGCCCGCGCCGACGGCGGGAAGATCCTGACCGGCGGCGAGCGCCCGGCCGGCGCCGCCTATGCCGACGGAACCTATTATCGTCCGACCATCATCGAAGGGCTCGATAACGCTAGCCGGCTTTGCCGCGACGAAGTCTTCGGCCCGGTCCTTGCCGTGCTGCCGTTCGACAACGAAGACGACTTGATCTGCCAGAGCAACGACAACAGCTATGGCCTAGCGAGCGGCATCTATACGAGCGACTTCCCGAAGGCTTGGCGCGTGGCCCGCGCGCTCGATACCGGCACGGTGTGGATCAACACCTATAAGCAGTTTTCGATTGCCACACCGTTCGGCGGCACAAAGGACAGCGGCCTGGGCCGCGAAAAGGGACGCGACGGCATCCGCGCCTGGATGGCGCAAAAATCGCTTTATTGCGACTTGAGTCAGGCGCCCCATCCCTGGGCAAAGGGGGCCCTATGAGGCAAACGCGATGGCCGACGTAGCAGAATTGACCAAGCCCTCCTCGGCATCCACGCGCGAGCAGACGTTCGAGGTGCGCCTGCGCGCCCTCATCTGGGAAGCGCCCGGCGTGCTGTCGCTCGAATTGGCAGCGCCCGACGGCAGCGCCCTGCCGCCATTTGCGCCCGGCGCGCACATCGATCTCAAGCTGCCCGACGGCACGCTGCGGCAATATTCCCTTTGCGGCGATCCAAACGACACCTCGCATTACCGCCTCGGCATTCGAGCCGTCGCCGGGGGCCTGTCGTCGAGCTTCATCCACCGCCATCTCCGGCCCGGCGAATTGCTGACCGTCAGCGCGCCGCGCAATAACTTTCCGTTAGTCGACGCCGCGCGCTACATTTTCGTCGCCGGCGGCATCGGCATCACGCCGTTGATCCCGATGATGCGCGAGGCGAGCACCAAGGGCCGGCCGTGGACGCTGCTCTATTGCAACCGACGCAACGAAGACGCGCCGTTCCTGGCAGAAATCAAAAAGCTCCGCGGCGAGATATCGTTGCATTCGTCGGAGGCCGGTACGCGCCTCGATGCCGCGCAGCGCCTCGGTACCGTGCAGCCGGACACCGTCGTCTATTGCTGCGGGCCCGAGAGCCTGATGACTGCCGTGGAAGAATCAACCGCCGCGTGGCCAGAAGGCAGCATTCACTTTGAATGGTTCACGCCGCGCAGTCGGCCGGCCGACGAAACCAGCGACAGTTTCGAGGTCGTCTGCCAGCGGTCCGGCCTGACACTCGCCGTGCCGCCGGACAAATCCATTATGACGGTGCTGAGCGAAGCTGGCATCGAGGTGCCACGCTCATGCGAACAAGGTATTTGCGGGACTTGCGAGACGCGGGTCATCTCTGGCGAGGTCGATCATCGCGACAGTATCTTGTCGACGTCGGAGCGCGCCGCTAACCAAACCATGATGATCTGCGTATCGCGCGCCCGCGGTTCGCGACTCGTTTTGGACATATGAGGTCAGCCGATGCCGCAACCGACACACCGCATGGCCGCGAATAGAACGAAGCAAATGGAGATGATCCCATGAGCCAATACGCCTATCCTTATCTCAGTCCGGTCCAGACAAGGACGCACGAGGTGACGGCCTTGCAACAGGAACTCGCCAACGCAATCGAGAGCGTGTTTACAAAGGGAGCAAAGGAGATCGACGAAGTGGTCGTCGGCCTTAACAAGACGCGCGTGCGACCGCCCAATGGAGAAGACTGGACGGAAGATAATTTCACCACCCTGATGCGCGAACTGGGAGTCTGATCATGTCTTCTGCAAATGTGGAAGCTCTCCGCGTTGTCGCAACCGGCAACACCGACGCGCCGACGGACCAGCAAGTCCAGACGTATTTGCGGACCGGCCTGCGTAACCGCTGGTGGCCTATCCTGCCTTCCCGTTTCATCGAGGCCGGCGGCAAACCGCTTGGCATCACCCGGCTTGGCGAGCCGCTGGTGCTGTGGCGCGACTCGAAAGGCGTCATTCATGTTCAGGTCGACCGCTGCCCGCACCGCGCCGTGCCGCTGTCGCGCGGTATCAATGAGGGCGACCGCCTGCGCTGCAACTACCATGGCGTAGAAGTCGGTCCCGACGGCAAGGTACTCAGCGTACCGGGGCAGCCCGGCTGCCCGCTCGAAGGCAAGAAAGCTGTGAAGACCTATCCCTCACAGGAAATTGCCGGCGCGATCTTCGTTTGGTTCGGTGACGCGCTACATGAGGAAGCGCCGGCATTCGTGCCGCCGCCGGAAATCACCGCACCCGAGTATTCGAGCTTCTTGTGTTACGCGGACTGGGAAATGCCTTGGCGCTATGCCTTCGATAACCTCATGGACCCGATGCACGGCACGTTCCTGCACGCGAATTCGCACACGATGTATCAAGGCGACACGCAGGCTCAATTCGCCACGCGCGATACGCCGCATGGATTCTTCTTTGAAAAAGTCGGCCAGCGCGACGTCAATTTCGATTGGAGCGAACTGGTTGACGATGGCGCGCTCTATGTTCGGCTGGAAATTCCCTACCCGCCCTCGGGCGGCCCGGGCGGCAATTTCGGCATTACCGGCTTCGGCACACCGATCGATGAGGACCGGATGTGCGTCTTTTTCTGGCGCACGCGCAAAGTCTCGGGCTGGAGGCGCGATACCTGGCGCTTCCTCTACAAGGCCAACCTGGAGAAGCGCCACTGGCACGTCCTTGAGCAGGACCGCGAAATGCTCAATGGCCTGAAGCCCGGCCTCGAGAAATTCGAAATGCTGTACCAGCATGACGCCGGCGTGATCCGCCTGCGGCGCTACCTGGCACAGCATGCGCGCAAGCAATTGGCCGACCTGAAGGCCGCCGGCAAACTTTGAGCGAGCAGTTTCCATGAAAACCGCAACCAAAAACCTGACGCGCCGCACCACGCTCGCCTTGCTCGCTTCCGTCGCGGCCGCTCCCGTCTGGGCGGCCGGCGACCAACCACTACCGGCCGCGTTTCCTCGGCGCCCCCTCACGCTGATTGTGCCGTTCAGTGCCGGCGGTCCGGTCGATGTCCTCGGACGCCTGCTCGCGCAGGAATATTCGGCACGCTCGGGCCAGACGGCAATCGTCGAGAACAAGACTGGCGGCGCGGGCAATATCGGCATCGAGATCGTCCGCAAGGCCGCACCCGACGGCACCACTTTATTGCTCATCCCTGCCGGCAATCTCACGATCAATCCGACATTAATGCCGAATTTAACGTTCGACGTCGAACGCGATTTCGCACCTATCACGCTGCTGGCGAGCGCGCCGAATGTCTTGGTCGTTTCGCCGAAGCTCGGCGTCACCTCGATCAAGCAACTCATCGAAAAAGCCAGGACGACCAAGCTGAGCTACGGTTCGCCCGGCGTCGGCAGCCAGCTTCATTTGGCCATGGAGCTTTTCAAGGAGAAAGCGGGCGTCGAAATTCTGCACGTACCCTACCGCGGTTCGTCGCAGGCGCTTGGCGACGTACTAGGCGACCATATCGATGTCCTGGCAACAAACCTCCCAGCCGCTCTGCCGGCCATCAAAGGCAACCTCGTCGTGCCGCTGGCGATGACGACCGCGCAACGCAGCCCGCTGGTGCCGCAGGTGCCGACGCTGGAAGAAAGCGGTGTCGCCGGCATCGACGTCACGTCCTGGTACGGGATGCTGGCGCCGCGCGCGATCCCGAATGACGTACGCGACGCCATTTTCGCCGTCACCCGCGACATCCTGGAAGACACCGACTTGCGCGAAAAATTGCTTGCGCAAGGACTGAGCGTGGAAATCGAGCCGCCGCAGCAGTTTGGCGAGCGCATTCGCAAAGAAACGGCTTTGTGGTCTAGCGTTATTAAAAGCCGGCGCATCACTATTCAGTAAGCGTTTTAACCGGCGCCTGCTGCCGTCGCGCTCACACGGAATATACTGAAATACCGGCATCAAAGCTCTGAAGGAAATTAAGAAACCCTCGTCGGGGTGGGCCACGATCGACGCCGACTAGCAGATTGCTCGTTGGGCGGGCGTGCGACCAGGTTAACTTTGGCGGCCGTTGCTTGTCGTCAGTTGATGCGCTGATTGCCCACATGCGCGATGGTCGCATCGCTGATGGCTTTATTACGGCGATAGATGCGTGTGGCCAGAAATTGGCGACGCATTTTCCGCGCACTGAAGTCGCCGACAATCTGTTGCCCGACAGGATCTATCAGATTTAATGTGGCATCTTATAAACCACGCGCACTGCAATGTTATTTCATGGATCGGGAGCCATTATGATCACGCCTTGTGGCGGGCATGCTTCTTGGCCTTTAGGCCCCCACATACAGAATTTATTTCTCTGCCCAGGCATTCGAGCACCCAAGTCGCGATATTCCATAACGTCCCAATATGCGAATCCGTGTTCATCAAACGGGATTTGACCTAAAAACAGCCGACCTCATGCGATCAAAAGACGCCGCTCGCCGCTGTCGATCATCAATTCGGTCAGCGCCCACACCAAGGCATCGACCCGGTCCGGCGAATAGCCCATCTCCCTGCGATCAAAGTCGACGGTGAACGCACACATCTGATCTTCCAGCCGCGGGAACGGACCGACGTGATGCACCCGCCCCTGCTCGTAGAGCGCGCTAAATCCGAAGAGTGCGTGGTGGGCCCGGCAGGACTCGAACCTGCAACCAGACCGTTATGAGCGGTCGGCTCTAACCGTTGAGCTACGGGCCCGGCACCAAGGCAGGCGTACTTCTAACAACTTGCGCGGGCAGAACGCAAT
>CAIMEA010000169.1 GCA_903839845.1 uncultured Hyphomicrobiales bacterium | reverse complement strand
TCCCACGGGTGCGAAACGCCTGAACGGGCTCGAAAATGCCCCGTCAGGTGGGCGGGTTTTAGGGGGCAATGCCGCCCCTGTCAAACCAGCAAAGCGGAGGTATTAGAATACAAGTCCGTGCCGTTTATCCGGTTTTTCGGCGGTTATGAGCTTGCCGAACGGCCTTTTTTACCCCATTTAGCCAATTGTCAGGCCGGGCCCCTCTGACAGCCATGTGGCTGCGATGTCGGATTGACCTCAAAAGAGGGCTCTGTGCCGCCATGCTGCAATTCCTTTCCCTATCGCCGGAAGCGCTCGCCGCCTTTGCCCAGGTCATCATGATCGACCTGGTGCTGGCCGGCGACAATGCCGTGGTCATCGGACTGGCCGCCGCCGGTTTGCCGCGCGAGCAGCGCGCCCGCGCCGTGCTGGTCGGCATTCTGGCCGCCACCGCGTTGCGCATTGCCTTTGCCAGCGTCGCCATCGAGCTTCTTGAAATCGTCGGCCTGCTGCTGGCCGGCGGCATCCTGCTGCTGTGGGTGAGCTGGAAGATGTGGCGCGAACTGCGCAGCACGGCTCACCGCATGAGCCACACCGAAGCCAACGATAACGCGCCGCGCAAGAGCTTCGCGCAGGCGGCCTGGCAGATCGTGATGGCGGATATCTCGATGTCGCTCGACAACGTGCTGGCGGTGGCCGGCGCCGCGCGCGATCATCCGGTCGCGCTTTATTTCGGGCTCGGCCTGTCGATCGTGCTGATGGGGGTGGCGGCGAATTTCATCGCCGGGCTTTTGAACAAGCATCGCTGGATCGCCTATGTCGGTCTGGCGATCATCCTCTACGTCGCCGGCGACATGATCTGGCGCGGCGCGCTTGAGGTATGGCCGGGCTTGCCCGGACGCTAGAAGCCGTAAGTCGCCAACGCCGCGGCCAATGCTTGGGCGGGCGCTTTGCCTGACGTGAAGAAAATGCGCGGCCGCTCGCCGACGGGGCCGGGCGGCCGTTCGCGCATGAGGTCAGCGACGCGGCGGGCGATCGCCGGCGCCGGATCGAGCCAGTCGACCGGCCAGGCTTGCAATGCGCGGAAGCGTTCGAGCAGCAGCGGGTAATGCGTGCAGGCAAGGACGATTGTATCTGTGTAATGCTCCGGCGGGCCTTCGCCGAAGCAGGGCGCGATTTCCGATTTGATATCGGCATCGGACGCCGGCGTGCCGGCCAGCTCCATCTCGGCGTGGCCGGCAAGTTTCGGCGAGCCGACCAGCACGACATTGCAGTCGCCGGCGAATTCGCGGATCAGTGCGCGGGTATATTCGCGGCTGACGGTCGATTGCGTGCCGAGCACGGCGATGCGTTTGGATTTCGACTGGGCGCAGGCCGGCTTGATCGCCGGCACGGTGCCGACGAAGGGCACGGAATAGGCGGCGCGCAATTGCGCCAGCGCCAAAGTCGAGGCGGTGTTGCAGGCGACGACGACGAGGTCGGGTTTGTGCTCGGCAATCGCCGTACCGACCACGTCGACGATGCGCGCGATCAGGGCTGCTTCCGGCTGATTGCCGTAGGGAAATCCGGCGTCGTCGGCGACGTAGATATAGCGCGCGTCCGGCCGCGCCCGTACGACCTCGCGGAACACGGTCAGCCCGCCGACGCCGGAATCGAAAATCAGAACGGTCGCCGCTTCGCTCATAGGCGCGCCAGCAATTGGCCGAGCAGCAGCAGGCCTTGCGGCCAGACTTGCAGCTTCGAGGCCGAATTGATGTGGCCCTGTTCGCCGACATTGCAGAAGTCGGCGCCCCAGCTTGACGCGAACCGTTCGGCGCGGGCGACGCTGACATAAGGGTCGTTGCTGCTAGCGACGACGAGGGCGGGCACCGGAAAGCGCGCCAGCGGCATCGGCTCGAAGCCGTACAAGTTTTCCGGCAGATGGGTGCGGTCTTCGACATCGGACGGCGCGACGAGCAGGGCGGCGACGACACGGCCGGGCTTGTTGCGTGTCGCCCAATGCGCGGCCAGCGAACAGGAAAGACTATGGCAGACCAGCACCGCCGGCCGCGTGCCGCCGTCGATCGCCGCTTCCAGCCGCGCCAGCCAGTCGGACATCACCGGCGCGTCCCAGTCGTCCTGCAAGACGCGGGTGGCGTTGCGGAACGCCATGCACCAGTACGATTGCCAATGATCGACGCCGGAATTGCCGAGGCCCGGCAGCACGAGGAAGTCGTAATCGTTGGTGGCGTCTTTCATGGCAAAGCGTCCGATTCAGCGGGTCGCCGCGACAATAGCCGAAATCGCGCGCGGGTCGATTGTCATTGAGATATGGCCAAGCCCGGACACGACACTGACCGGAACCTCCGGCCGAACCGCGTGCACCGTCGGCTCGAATTTCGACGCGTCGAACAATTCGTCCTCGCCGCCGACCAGCACGGCAAGCGGCGACTTGGCGTTCTTCAAATCGGCGGCATAATCCATGGTGCCGAACGCCATCATCAAACGGAACGAATAGACGCCGGTAAGACGCCCGGCGTTCTCGGGCGCAATGCCGAAAGCCAGCGACGGCAAATAATCGAAAGCGTGGATGCCGGCCCGATTGAGGATGACGAGCCCTATAATGCGCGGCAGATAAGGCTGCGCCCAGGCATTGCTGAAGCCGCCGCGGGCGGTCGGCGCGCGCGGCCCCAGCATCGGCGATACCAGAACGGTGCGCGCGAATTCGCCGCCGAGCGGCGTCGCCGCGCTGTGCAAGGCAAAGCCGCCGCCGGATGAAAAGCCGAGCAAGATCAGCTTCGCCTTCGGATGCGCCGCGCGCACGGCGGCCACCAGATCGGCGAGATCGTCGTCAAGTTGCGTCCGGTAATCGATGTCGCCGCGCCGTCCACTGTCGCCGTGGCCGCGCATGTCCGGCGCATAGACGGCGGTGTCGGCGTCGCGCAGTTCCTTGGCCAAAGAATGCATGCTGGCGCCCATGGCGGAGGAGCCGTGGATCGCGACGACAACGCGCCGCACGTCGGCGGGCGCGGCATCTGCCTTCCAGACCCGTACGGCCAGCGGGACGCCGTCGCGCGCCGTGATCCTGGTCAAGGGCGGGAGGTCGCTGTAGTCGACGTTGCTGAAAGGGTTGCCGATCGAGGCCATCGGCGGCGGCGCGGCGCTGGTGCCGAAGGCGATCATGCCGCCGAGAACACAAGCCAGGACCAGCAGAGTAATGGCGATACCGATCAGCGTTCGCAATGTCGTCCCTACCGTGTCAGGCCGTGCCGAAGACCCGCTTGAAAATCGTGTCGACCTGCTTGAAGTGATGGTCGAGATCGAAATTGTCTTCGAGCTCTTTGTCGCTGAGCGCCTTTTTCACATCCGGATCGGCCTTGAGCAGGCCGAGGAAATCGTTGCTCTCGCCGCCCCACACCTTCATCGCATTGCGCTGGACTAGACGATAGGCATCCTCGCGGGCGACACCGGCCTTGGTCAGCGCGATCAGAATGCGCTGCGAGTGGATGAGGCCGCCGAGCCTGTCGAGGTTCTTTTGCATAGTGGTCGGATAGACCAGAAGCTTGTCCATCAGCCCGGTGAGGCGCGCCAAAGCGAAATCAAGCGTCACGGTGGCGTCCGGTCCGATCATGCGCTCGACCGAAGAGTGCGAGATGTCGCGTTCGTGCCAGAGCGCGACGTTCTCCATCGCCGGCATGGCGTAACTTCGCACCATGCGGGCAAGGCCAGTAATGTTTTCCGACAGCACCGGGTTGCGCTTGTGCGGCATGGCCGACGAGCCCTTCTGACCCGCTGAGAAGAACTCTTCGGCCTCCAGCACTTCGGTGCGCTGCAGATGGCGGATCTCGATGGCGAGGCGTTCGATCGACGAGGCGACGACGCCCAACGTTGCAAAATACATCGCGTGGCGGTCGCGCGGGATGACCTGCGTCGAGATCGGCTCGACCGACAGGCCCATCGCCTTGGCGACATAGGCCTCGACGCGCGGGTCCACTTGGGCGAATGTGCCGACCGCGCCGGAAATCGCGCAGGTGGCGACCTCAGCGCGCGCGGCAACCAGGCGCTCGCGGCCGCGGGCGAATTCGGCATAGGCCTGCGCCAGCTTGAGGCCGAAGGTTGTCGGCTCGGCATGGATGCCGTGCGAGCGGCCGACGGTCGGCGTCAGTTTGTGCTCGAAAGCACGGCGCTTGAGCGCGGCCAGCAGCGCATCGACATCGGCGATCAGGATATCGGCGGCGCGCACCAGTTGCACGTTGAAGCAGGTGTCGAGCACATCCGACGAGGTCATGCCGGAATGCATGTAGCGCGCTTCCGGGCCGACGATCTCCGAGACATGCGTCAGAAAGGCAATGACGTCATGCTTGACCTCGGCCTCGATGGCGTCGATGCGGGCGACGTCGAATGTGGCGTTCTTGCCTTTGGCCCAGATGGTCGCGGCTGCTTCTTTCGGAATGACGCCGAGTTCGGCCATGGCGGAGGCGGCATGCGCCTCGATCTCGAACCAGATGCGGAATTTGGATTCCGGCGACCAGATCGCCACCATGTCGGGACGTGAATAACGAGGGATCATAATTTTTTACCGCGCATCATTTTAGTTTTGTCATCACCGGGCTTGTCCCGGTGATCTCGTTTAGTCGAGCACTGTGCGTCCCTTATCGGGATGGCCGGGTCAAGCCCGGCCATGACAGGCTACGCCGCTTCTCCGCGTGCCAGCGCCGCGGCATTGCGGATCGCGGCGATGTTCTCTCTGTACTTGCCGCCCTTGAAGACGGCGGAGCCTGCGACCAGCACATTGGCGCCGGCCTTGGCGATCGATCCCGCATTATCGGCAGTGACGCCGCCATCGACTTCGATGTCGATCGGGCGGCCGGCGACGAGCGCGCGCACAGCGCTGATCTTGTCGAGCGCCGCGGGGATGAAGGACTGGCCGCCGAAGCCGGGATTGACCGACATGACGAGAATGAGATCGACCATGTCGATGACATTCTCCAGCGTCGACACGGATGTGCCTGGATTGAGCGTGACGCCGGCCTTCTTGCCGAGCGCGCGGATCGCCTGCAGCGAGCGATGAATATGCGGGCCGGATTCGACATGCACGGTGATGATGTCGGAGCCTGCCTTGGCGAAGGCATCGAGATAGGGGTCGCAGGGCGCGATCATCAGATGAGTGTCGAAGATTTTCTTGGATGAGCCGCGCACCGACTGCATCACCGCCGGCCCGAACGAGATATTGGGGACGAAATGGCCGTCCATGACATCGACGTGAATCCAGTCGCAGCCGGCCGCATCGATGGCGCGCACTTCGTCACCGAGTTTGGCGAAGTCGGCCGCGAGGATCGACGGGGCGATGAGCAGCGGACGGGACATTCAACGGCTCCGGAACGATGGGCGCGACACGTAATTTGGGCGTCAAAATCGCCGCTCGCGTAACACGGCGGCGACCGGGGGGCAACGCGACGGCGGCCCACCACTAGGTCAATTGTACCGGCAAGAATTGCCGCTCGCGCGGATGCGGCATGGTTTGCCGGCCACGCAATTGTGGAAAACTCCAGGTTTGGCGCGGTTTTTGAGCAGGCGCGATTCTGGCGCGACCCTTGCTACTCCGGCTCCGGGTGCGATGACCGCCGCGCTGTCTGGCGGGTTTATGGAGTTTGAGTTCATGTCCATGTCAGTGGGCGCATCGTCTTCAAATGCGCTTTCCTATTTGCAGCAACTGCTGCAGCAAGGCACGGCGGGCGCCGGCAATACACAAGCCGCATCGGCGACCGATCCTCTCTCGATGCTGATGCAGGAGATCTCGGGAGGCGGAACGCCCCCCGGGCAAACGGCAACCGCAGCGACATCGGCAAACGCTGCGACCGGACCAAGCTGTCCGACCTTCAGCCCGGATACGATGTCGGCCTTGCTGTCGGCGCAAGGCCAGCAATCCGCCAGCGGGCCGGATGCCAAGCTGTTCGCCAAGCTCGACACCGATGGCGACGGTAAGATCAGCAAGGACGAGTTCTCCGCCGCGGCCAGCAAGGCCGGCGCCGACAGTTCGGTCGCCGACGCGGTGTTCAATAAAATTGACGCCAATGGCGACGGTTCGGTCACTCAGGATGAGTTGACCAAGGCCGACAAGGCCAGCCGGCCGCATCACCACCATCATGTTGAAGGTGGCGGCGGGGCGCAAGGCGCCGGCGGCGCGCAGGACCCGCTCGAAGCCATGCTATCGTCGGCCACCGCAAGCGGCGCGACGACGCAGACCTCGACCAATGCCGACGGCTCGACCACCACGACGATTTCCTATGCCGACGGCAGCAAGATCGACCTGACGTCCGCGGCATCATCGGCGAGCGGCAGTGCGTCGACCGCGTCCAAGTCCAATCTGCTCGAGCAGTTGATCAAGCTGCAAGCGCAGACGCTGAACGCAGCGACCTCGACAATGTCGGCGGTCGCCTAGAGCCTACCTGTGTTGCTGGAACCGCTTCGCCAGCGGTTTCAGCAGCGCCGGAAACAGGTAGATCGGGAACTGCGCCAGCGCGAAATAGAACCAGGCCAGTTCCGGCAGCGAGCCGCCGAGCGCCGCCATCACCACGCCGAGATTGCGAAAGCCGGCGAGCAAGCCAATCACCAGGCCGCGGTCGAGTCCGGCGCGGTAAAACACCAGGACGCTCAGGCCGATCTGCAGCAGGGTCAGGGCGATAATCAGCCCGAACAATCCCAATGCGAAAAGCGGATCGGCCATGACGGTGCGCGGCACGACGTCCATGGCGGCGATGGCGAAGATGAACACCGCGATGACGTTCAGCCCGTCGATCGCTTCCTTCTTTTCTTCGATCCAGCGCTGGCCGGCGAGGCGGCGAATGATCCAGGCGACCGCGCCGGAGGCGGCGAAAAAGAAGAACAGCTTGGCGCCGAGTTCGAGCGGCGAAATCAGCGACGTGCCGAGAAACAGATAGCTGAAGGCGACGGTGGTGAGTGGCGACAGCGCATTGCAGACGATCAGGGCAAACAGCGACAGCGCGATGTCCAGCCCCATCAGCGCGGCGAAGGCGGCCGAGGACGTGATCGGCGGGATCGCGACTTGCAGGATCATGATCAGATAGAGCGCCGGCATCGATTCGCGCATGCCGGACAGGAGATAGGCGGTGCCGAACATCAGCGGCATCGCGATCATCACCCAGAGGGCGGCGGCGATCGCCATGCCTGGCGCCCTGGCGACGCGGCCGAAGGCGCTCGGGTCGGTGCGCAAATAGGAAAACAGCAGCAGCACGAACACCGTCTCGGCCAGATGCGGTTTGACATATTCGGACAGCGCCGGCACGGAAAGGCCGACGAATATCGAGACCGCCAGTGCCTGCGTCCCGTGCCGTCCGATCCAGGCGAGCGCGGAGCCTGGCAGGCTTAGAATATTCATCGCAACTTGGCTCCGGCGGGACGAGGGCCGCCTTGATAGCGCCTTCAATGCCGATGATCCATAGAGCGGCAAGGCAAGGCTCATGCGCTTCCGGCGCAGGGCCGCAAGGATGCAAGCAAGGGAATTAGCGGCCATGGCACGCACCGATGCGATCGTTCTCGGCGCCGGCATCGTCGGCACATCGATCGCGCTGCAACTGGCCAAACGCGGCATGAGCGTGGCGCTGGTCGATCGCGGCGGGATTGGCGAGGAAACGTCCTACGGCAATTCCGGCGCCATCGAAGGCTCGACGACCTATCCGCCGGCGTTTCCCTCAAACCTGGCGGCGCTGATGCGGGTGGCGCTCAAGCAGGGCAGCGACGCCAATTATCACTTTGGCTTTTTGCCGAAGGTGACGCCGTGGCTTTGGGCGTTCCGCGCTGCCTCGCGCCCCGACCGCATTCTTGAAACCGCGCGGCTCAACCGGCCGTTGTTCGAGCGGGCTATTCCCGAGCACGACACCTTGATGGCCGAATCCGGCGCGTCGCAATACGCGCGAAAGAACGGCTGGTTGAAACTCTATCGCAGCGAAGAAGGCTTTACTGGCTTGCAGCCGGAATTGCGGCTGGCGCGCGAATTCGGTCTAGCCTTCGAGGTGCTCGACGCCGCCGGCGTCAAGGCGCTGGAACCGTCGCTCAATCCGGTGTTCAAGCGCGCGGTGTTCTGGCCGGGCGTGGTCAGCCTGAGCAATCCGCTGGCGGTGACGAAAGCTTACGCCGCGCGCTTTTCAGCGTTGGGCGGCGTCACGCTGCGCGGCGATGCGCGCTCGCTGCATCGGTCGGGGGCCGGCTGGCGCGTCGATACCGAGCAGGGTCCGCTCGACACATCGGCGGCGATCGTCGCGCTCGGCCCGTGGGCGCCGGATGTGCTGGCGCCGCTCGGCATCAAATTGCCGTTTGGGTTCAAGCGCGGCTATCACCGGCACTACAAGACCGAGGGCAACGCGACCTTGTCGAGGCCGGTGATCGATGTGGCCAACGGCTATCTGATCACGCCGATGCAGCAGGGCACTCGTCTCACCACCGGCGCCGAATTCGCCGCGCGCGACGCGGCTCCGACGCCGGTGCAGTTCGAGCGCTTGATGCCGCATTTGCGCGACCTCTTTCCGCTTGGCGAGCGCGCCGACGACAAGACCTGGCTCGGCGCGCGGCCTTGCTTTCCGGATTCGCGGCCGGTGATCGGCCGCGCGCCGGGGCAAAAAGGTCTGTGGCTCGCGGTCGGTCATGCGCATTGGGGGCTGACGCTCGGCCCCGTGACCGGGCGGCTCATCGGCGAAATGATGGCGGGCGAAACGCCGTTCTGCGATCCGGCGCCTTATGCGGCGGAGCGGTTTTTGTAACTTACGCTAGCCGGCCGTCCTAGCTGGCTTTGGAAATTTCCCGGCAGATATATTTGTCGCGGATGCGCTTGTTGAAAAACGTGCCTTTGGAAAAGGCGTGTTTGAAAGCCGATGCGATCGTCGCCGGCACCATATAATACTCGTACACACGCCCGGTCGTGAAAGTCACAGTCAGGCGGCTGTGCGCGATCTCATAGTCTATAGACTGAATGACGCTCGACGGCATGAACGCCTAACGCGCCATTCATATATTTGTTCGGCCTCTCAGCCGTGCCAGTCCTGCCAGCTCGCCAGCGCCACCGGGAAATTGAGCGCCTTGGCGCTGTAGACGCCGCGGGCGATGGCGCGCGCCAGGACATTGGCGGCGACCATGCCGAGTTCGGTCAGCGAGAAAATCGGATCGCTGAGCTTCTTGTCGCCGACCGAGGCGGCGAAGACGATGTCGCCGTCGAGCGGCGTGTGCACCGGGTAGATCGCCCGCGCCATGCCGGTCTGCGCCATCACCGCCAGACGCTTGCATTGCGCCTTGTTGAGTTTGGCACTGGTCGCGATGATGGCAAGCGTCGTCGCCTGGCCCGGGCTGCCTTTGGTGCGCATTTCAAAAGCGTCGGGACCGAAACCTGACGGCAGGCCGTAGCCGCCGAATTCCTTGCCTTGCTCGAAGGGCGCGGCCCAGAAATGTGGACTGTCGCCGACGGTGACGCTGCCGGCGGCATTCACCGCCACCAGCGCGCCGACCAGAAGGCCGTCGCTGGTCTTCGCCGACGCCGAGCCGATGCCGCCTTTGAGATTGACCGTGGTGGCGCCAAGTCCGGCGCCGACGCTGCCGAGCGCACAATCGCTGATCGCGCCCTTGGCGGCTTTGTAGCCGAGTTCGCGATAGGGCGGATAGCGGCCCCACTTCTTGTTGCCGCCCGAGAGGAGATCGAAAAGGATCGCGCCCGGCACGATCGGCACCAAAGCCTCGCGCACCTTGAAGCCGCGGCCCTGCTCGCGCAGATAAGCCTGAACGCCGGAAGCGGCATCGAGCCCATAAGCCGAGCCGCCGGACAGGACGATGGCGTCGATGCCGTCGACCGTTTGCGCCGGATCGAGCAATGCGGTCTCGCGCGTGCCCGGTCCGCCGCCGCGCACATCGACGCTGGCGGTGACCGGCCTGTCGAACATCACGACGGTTGAGCCGGAGCCGAGCTTGGCGTCGCCGGCATGGCCGACCTTGAGGCCCGGGATATCGGTAATCAGATTTTGTGCCACGCTGGTCTCCCGAGCATTTCCAGGGGCGCATCGTAACGTGCGGTTCGGTTCGCGCCAGAGCCGAAGGCATAACGCCGGTTTCGTCAAGAGTGCCTTAATCCGACCGCAAGCGTCCTCAATTGCGCCCCGTTTTTGCCCGGATGGATCGTTTTATTGGCGGCGGGGAATTGTCGGTATCGGGGTCTATCATGCCACGGGTCTATTTGGGTTTGGCGCTCTCTCGGCCGGCGCGCATCGTGCTGCCGCTGAGTCTGGCGGCGATCGTCGCGGCGTCGGCGGTGCTGGCGTACGACGCGATCGCGACGCGGCCGCAAACGGCGGCCGTTGCCGGCGAGGCGAAGATGGAAATGCTGCGCGACGAGCATGCGCTGATCGCGGCCTATATCGCCAGCGACGCGCAGGCGCGCCAGATGGCCAATGCCGCCGTGGACCGCGACTTCGAACGCATGCGGCTGATGGCGCAGGGTGAAACGCAGCGCCAGGCGCGCATTTCTGCCCTCCAGGACATGGCCGCGCTCGAGGAGGAGAAGGCCGAAGCGGAGTCAAAGCCCGAGTCGGTCTCAAAGCCCGAGCGCAAGTCGGCGTCCCGCACGCCCGCCGAGCGCACCCCGCCGGTGCGCGTGGCCGATCGCACGCCGGCCGGCGAGCCGCTGCAAGTGGTGCCCGTGAGCCAGACCGTCGCGCCGGCGAATCGGCCGGTGCAGACGCTACTGACCGACGGACCGGTGCGCGCGCGGCTGCGCGAACTGGCGTCGGACGTGCGGCGCTTGCCGTCCTGGCTCGGCTCAGCCGCCGGCCGGGTGGTGGAAGCGCTGCCGACGCCGCGACTGCCGTCGTTGCCGTCCCTGCCGGGTCGGCAATTCCGCGCCGAAATCTGAGCCGCTCGCGGTGGCGTTCACATCCTGGCGACACAGGGTACCGGACGGCTTGCATGATGCGCGCCTGCGGCGCATGTAGCGGCAATGCATGGCGACGTCTCATATCTGGCGGCCCTGATCGCGGGGCTGATCTCCTTCCTCTCTCCCTGCGTACTGCCGCTGGTGCCGCCTTATCTGGTGTATCTGGCCGGCACGTCGCTGGAGCGTTTCGCCGACCGGGAGCCGGAGCCGCAGGTCAAGCGCGAGACCGTGATCGCCGCCGCGCTGTTCGTGCTCGGCTTTTCCACTGTCTTCGTCGCGTTAGGGGCCAGCGCCAGCGTCATCGGCTCGTTGATCCGCGCCTATTCCGGACCGCTGGCGACCATCGCCGGCATTCTCATCATCGTCATGGGGCTGCACTTTCTCGGCCTGACGCCTATCGCCTGGCTGTACCGGCAGAAGCGGGTCGAGGTGGCCAGGCCCGTCGGTCTGTGGGGCGCCTATGTGATGGGGCTGGCCTTCGCCTTCGGCTGGACGCCGTGCATCGGGCCGATCCTCGCCGCCATTCTCGCGGTTGCCGCGTCCGAGCAGACGGTGACGAAGGGCGCGAGCCTGCTGGCGGTCTATTCGCTGGGTCTGGGCATTCCATTCCTGGCGGCGGCGTTCGCCATCGAGCCATTCGCGGCTTTTCTGTCGCGGTTCAAGAAGCATATGCGCCGCGTCGAACAGGCGATGGGCGCGCTCCTGGTGTTGACCGGCATCGCCTTTCTCACCGGCAGTCTCAACAGCATGAGCTTCTGGCTGCTGGAGATGTTTCCGGTGCTGGGAAGGATCGGCTGACGCGGCCGCCAATAAGAAAAGCCCGGCATCGCTGCCGGGCTTTCTTTTTGGTCGTCGATCGCGGAAGCGAAACTTACTTCACCTTCGAGCAATCGTTGCCGGGGCATTCGACGTAAGAGATCTTGCCGTCAGCGCCCTTCTTCCAGATGTACATCACGTAGTCGAGGTTGGTGCGGTCGCCCTTCTTGTCATACGAGATGTCGCCGAGCACGGTCTTGAACTTCATGCCGGAGTGCATCTTCTCGGCGACCTTCTTGGGGTCGAGCGACTTGGCCGATTCCGCGGCCTGCTTGATGATCTCGACGATGGCGTAGCTGTACAGCGTGTAGGCTTCCGGCTCGTATTTGGCGGCGCGGAATTTCGCCACCGCCGCCTTGGCGGCCGGGTTGTTGCGCGCATCCGGGCCGTAGGTCATCAGCGTGCCTTCGACGCCGGGACCGGCGATCGAGGCCAGTTCGTCGGTGGTGATGCCGTCGCCGCCCATCAGCGGCGCCTTGACGCCCTGATCGCGCATCTGACGGATGATCAGGCCGCCTTCGGTGTGCAGGCCGCCCCAATAGACGAGGTCGGCGCCCGACGACTTGATCTTCGACACCAGCGCCGAATAATCCTTCTCGCCGACATTGACGCCTTCGTACATGACTTCTTTCATGCCGCCTTTGTTCATCGCCTTCTGCGTTTCATCGGCGAGACCTTTGCCGTAGGTGGTCTTGTCGTGAATGATGGCGATCTTCTTACCCTTCATGTTCTTGAGAATGTAAGCCGCGGCAACGCCGCCCTGCTGATCGTCACGGCCGCAGGTGCGGAAGATGTTCCACATGTTGCGTTCGGTGATCTTCGGGTTAGTCGCCGACGGCGTGATCTCAAGCATGCCGTTTTCCTGGTACACTTCGGAGGCCGGCATGGTGACGCCGGAGTTGAAGTGGCCGATCACGAATTTGACGCCGTCGCCGGCGAATTTGTTGGCAACCGAGACGCCCTGCTTGGGATCGGAAACGTCGTCGCCGTATTGAACCGAAATCTGCTGGCCGAGAATGCCGCCGGCAGCGTTGATGTCCTTGATCGCCTGGTCGGCGCCGTTCTTGAGTTGCGCGCCGAACGCGGCGTTCGGGCCGGTGATCGGACCGGCAACGCCCATCTTGACTTGGGCGGAGGCGGTTCCGGCAACGGCAATAGCAAGTCCGAGCGCAAGACCGAGTGTGGTGGCTTTTTTCATCCGTTTTCCCCTTCGACTGTAATCGGCGGTTTCAAGCAGCTTAAGCAATATTACGTCGCGGCGCCGTGCGGCGCCAGCGCAAAGGCCCGTCGGCCTCGTTGATCCAGCGATAATGGCTAATCATCTGCGACACGCGCGCCGCCCGAAAGCCGAGGAATCCGAGCGCCATGCCGATGACGGTGTCGACCAGATAATAGTGCAGCGACAGAAGCGTACCGCCGAACAGGCTAAAATGCAGGAAGCGCACGACGCAGCCGAGCAAGAGGCTGTAGGCGAAAACCTGCCAGGCCGGCCGCCAGGTCAGCGCGATGGCCCGGCCGGAAAGCCAGGCCGCGCCGCCGCCGAGGATAAGGGTGACCAGAAGGAAAGTTCCGGACGAGCCTTCCTCGTAGAATACATGCAGGAACGCCGACAGGGCGGATGTTTGCGCGCCATCCATGGTCAGGATCCCCCGTCGAGATAAGCCTGTTTGATCTCGGGCCGGTCGAGCAATTCGCGCCCGGTGCCGGACAGAGTGATCAGGCCGTTGATCATGACGTAGCCGCGATGCGCCAGCGTCAGCGCGTGATAGGCGTTCTGCTCGACCAGGAAGACAGTGAGCCCATCCTGCCGGTTGAGGCTGCGGATGGCGTCGAAAATCTGCTTCACGATCAGCGGCGCCAGGCCGAGCGAGGGTTCGTCGAGCAGCAGCAGGCGCGGCCGCGCCATCAGCGCGCGGGCGATCGCCAGCATCTGCTGCTCGCCGCCGGACAATGTGCCGCCGCGCTGGTCGATGCGCTGCTTCAGCCGCGGAAACAAGGTCAGCATGCGGTCGAGGTCGCTGGAAAAAGCGGCGGGATCGGCAACCAGCGCGCCCATTTGCAGATTTTCCAGCACGGTCATGCGCGAGAAGATGCGGCGGCCTTCCGGCGCCTGCGCCAGTTTGAGATGGGCGATTTCATGCGTCGGCAAATGGGTGATGTCGCGGCCGGCGAAAACGATGCTGCCCTCGCGCGCGCGTGGATTGCCGCACACCGTCATCATCAGCGTCGACTTGCCGGCACCGTTGGCGCCGATCAAGGTGACGATCTCGCCTTCGTTGACGTCGAGGTCAATGCCTTTGAGCGCCATGACGCGGCCATAATAGGTTTTGACGCCGCGAACGGAGAGGAGAGCGGTCATAGCCCGATCTCCGCGCCGACCTTCTCGACTTCATGATCCGGCACGCCGAGATAGGCGGCGATCACTTTCGGATCGTTGCGCACAACGTCCGGCGCGCCGTCGGAAATCTTGATGCCGTAGTCGAGGACGACGACGTGGTCGGAGATTTCCATCACCACCGACATGTCATGCTCGATCAAGAGAATCGAAATTCCGTGCTCGTTGCCGATGGATTTCAACAGTTCGTTGAGCTGCGCGCTTTCGCGCGGGTTGAGGCCGGCCGCCGGTTCGTCGAGACAGAGCAGCACCGGATCGGTGCACATGGCGCGGGCGATCTCGAGCCGGCGCTGGTCGCCATAGGGCAGGTCGCCGGCCGGATCGTCGGCGCGGTGGATGAGCCCGACGCGGTTGAGCCAGTCGCGCGCCTTCTCGATCGAGGCGTGCTCGGCGCGGTGATAGGAGGGAAGGCCGAAAATGCCGAACAAGGTGTAGCCCGAGGCCACCATCAATGCGTTGTGCTGCGCCACCAGAAGATTTTCCAGGACCGTCATGCCCGGAAACAGCCGGATGTTCTGGAAGGTGCGGGCGACGCGGGCATTTTGGGTGACGAGGTAATCCGGCATGCGCTCGAGCAGATAAAGGCCATTGTCGCCGCGCGTGATGCCGCGCTTGCCGCTATCGGTCAACGCATCGAGTTCGCTCCAGATCGCGGCGTCGCCGTGACAAAGGCCGAGGCGGCCTTCGCTCGGCTTGTAGAAACCGGTGATGCAGTTGAACACGGTGGTCTTGCCGGCGCCGTTCGGGCCGATCAGGGCGGTGATCTCGCCCTGGCGCGCCTCGAAGGACAGATCGTCGACTGCGACCAGGCCGCCGAAACGCATGGTGAGGTGCTCGACGCGGAGCAGAATGTCGCCGGCGATGGTCATGCGTCAGCCGTGCCCTTGCTTGACCAGATCGACGGGGACGGGCTTGGGCTCTTTGAGAAACACCGACGGAGCCCTGTGCGAAATCAGGCCGCGCGGGCGCAGCACCATGATGATGACCATGGCGAAGCCGAACAGCAGCATGCGGTACTGGGTCGGATCGAAGGACTCGCCGAAAATGGCCTTGAGGAATTCGAGTTCGCGCATGATCTCGGTGCCGCCGATCATGGCGATGGCGGCGATCGCCACGCCAATCTGGCTGCCCATGCCGCCGAGCACGACGATGGCGAGGATCGTCGCCGATTCGAGGAACGTGAAACTCTCCGGCGAGATGAAGCCCTGACGCGCGGCGAAGAACGAGCCGGCAAAGCCGGCGAACATCGCGCCCATGCCGAAGGCCGTGAGCTTGGTGTGGGTGGTGTTGATGCCGAGCGAGCGGCAGGCGATCTCGTCCTCGCGCAAAGCTTCCCAGGCGCGGCCGACCGGCAGGCGGCGCAGCCGCACGGTGACGAAGGCGGTGAGGAAGGCGAGCGCCAGGATCAGATAATAGAGAAAGATGGTCCGGTAGATCGGCGAGAATTCCAGACCGAAGGTGGCGGCAAAGCCGTCATCATTGGCGTTGAACGGAATGCCGAAAAAGCTTGGCCGCGGGATGCCGCTGATGCCGGCGTAACCATTGGTCACGTCGACCCAGTTGACCAGCACGATGCGGATGATCTCGCCGAAGGCGAGTGTGACGATGGCGAGGTAATCGCCGCGCAGCCGCAGCACCGGAAAGCCGAGCAGGATGCCCCAGAACGACGACATGACGCCGGCCAGCGGCAGCAATATCCAGAACGAGAAGCCGAATTCCTTGGCCAGCAAGGCATAGGCATAAGCGCCGACCGCGTAGAAGGCGACGTAGCCGAGGTCCAACAGGCCGGCGAGGCCGACGACGATGTTCAAGCCCCAGCCGAGCATCACATAGATCAGGATCTGGATGCCGAAATTGTCGACCCATTTCAGTGCGCCGCCATAGCCGGTCGCGGCGATGATGATAACCGGATAGACGATGACGAAGCCGATGCAAAAGGGCACGAACCATTTGCCGAACGACGTGCGCCAGGCCGGCGTTGTTGTCGCCACCGGCCGCTGTTTGATCCGCTCCAGCCAGGGCGCCAGCAGGAACGAATAAGCGAGGCGGGCGACGCCGACGACGGCGACGATGGAAAACAGCAGCGGCCAGCGCGTATCCAGTTCAAGTTCGTTGCGGATGTTGGTGACGGTCTGGAAGCCGATCAGCGGCAGAAACAGGCCGAAGGCCAAGAGCGTCGTGATGGCGGCATCGCGCAAGGCGGCAACGGTGTCGATGCGCTGGTTAGCGGCGCCTTCGCTCATCGTCAGACCTTCTCGACATCCGGCCGGCCGAACAGGCCCTGCGGCAGGAAGATCAATGTGATGGCGAGAACGGAAAAGGCGGCGACGTCCTTGTAGTCGATGGAGAAGTAAGCCGACCACATGGTCTCGATCAGGCCGATCAGCAGACCGCCGATCACCGCGCCGGGCAGCGAACCGATGCCGCCAAGAACCGCGGCGGTGAAGGCTTTGACGCCCGGAACGAAGCCGTCGGAAAAGCTGACCACGCCGTAATACATCAGGTACATGGTGCCGGCGACGGCGGCCAACGCCGCGGCGATGACGAACGTGAGGGAGATTGTCTGATCGACATTGACGCCGACCAAGGCCGCCATTCTCTGATCCTGCTCGCAGGCGCGTTGCGCCCGGCCGAGCCGCGTCCGGGCGACCAGATACCAGAAGCACACCAGCAGCACGGCGGTGACGCCCCAGATGATCAATTGCTTGAACGATAGGGTCACGGCGTAGTCGTTATGCGTCAGCAGCACGAACTCGCCTTGCACCATCGGCGGGATCGCCTTGTTGCGCGGGCCCTGGCTGACCTGGACGAAATTCGACAGGAAGATCGACATGCCGATCGCCGAGATCAGCGGCGCCAGACGAAACGAGCCGCGCAACGGCCGGTAAGCGAGCCGCTCGATGATCCAGTTGACCAGCGAGGTGAACAGCATGGCGACGATCAGCACGACGAACAGCGCAACCGCGATGGAGGAAACCCCTAACCAGGTGGTGAGGATCAGGAAAGCGACCAGCGCGACAAAGGCCGCGACCATGAACACGTCGCCATGGGCGAAATTGACCATGCCAATGATGCCGAACACCATGGTGTAACCGATGGCGATCAGACCGTAGATCGAGCCTAAAGTGATGCCGTTAATGAGCTGCTGGAGAAACACTTCCATGCGTACGCCCGCTCTTTCCGAAAGGCCGGCCCGGCAGCCGGTCTAAGGTCCCCACCTCAAATGCTTAACAGGGCCAAGGCGCAGCGGCAACGCCGTCCCGGTGGCATGTTGTGAAGTCTTTGGTCAAAGAGCGCCGCCGTGCCGCCGGCCAATACGCATCAGGCGTCGCCGGGGTTTCTATCCGAAAGGGATGGGGGCGCATGGCGCAACGAGCGAAAGCCCGGCGGCCGACGTTTAAAGCAAACATCGGCCGGCCGGTGCTCAGCAAAGCGCATTGCTGCGCGATGGGCGGTTAATGCAGACCCCCGAGAACCCAGATCAGCGCCAGAATCGGCAGCGGAATCCCCAGCAGCCACAGCAGCAAATAACGTCCCATGTTGTTCTCCTCAGTCCTCGTTTCGTTGCCAAGGGAACTCACGTGAACGCCGCAAGTTCCGCAGCTGCCGGGACGAAGTCTGGTCCGGGAACGAATATTTTCGTGTCGCGTTGATATTCGGGAGGGCTCCTCGAAGGCACCTTCGAGGTCAACAGCATCGGAAGGAATTCAGATGACCCAGAACAATCAGAACCAGAACAATCCCGGCCAGAAGCCGGGCCAGCAACAGCAGGGCGGCAATCCGAGCCAGAAGCCTGGCCAGCAGCAACAGCAGGAACGCCCCGGCCAGGGTGGCCAGCAGGGCGGCCAGCACGGTGGCGGCCAGCAGAACCGCTAACGCTTAAAACGAATTGAGAGAGCCCCGTCTTGCGACGGGGCTTTTTCTTTTGTCGCGCGGGCGTGGTTAATAGGCGACGCGGTTACGCGGTAAGGTAAAGTTTTGGTTTCTTTTGAATTCGGCATTTGAAACGCTTAACGCTGTAGCTCTGAACAGGAGCATCCCATGCGTAAAGCGTCCAACGCCACTGTGGCCATGATCCTCGCGATCGCGGTTTACTTCACGCTATTCTGGGGCTTCGACGCGCTTCGTGTCCTGACGTCGCCGACCTACGGCCTTGAAGACGTCTGGCGTTCGCAGTTCGTCTTCGGCATTGGCAGTCATTTCCAGCTTTCGCCGATGGGGCTTTTGAAGCTCGCGGCGTTCTTCGGCACCGTGAAGCTCGCGGTCGCGGCGTTCTGCGCCATTCACATTGTCGACCGCCTGCGCTCGCTCGCCGGCGGCACGGCCAATACCGAAGTCCTTGAAGGCGGTTTCATCCTGGTGGTCGCGATCAGCATCGCCTCGGCCGGTCCGGCAATCTGGTCGAGCAATACCGATCTGGTGCGCGAACAGGTGATCCAGCTGATGCTGGCGGCGCTCGGCACCGCGCTCTGCATGGTCGAACGCAGCTATGCGCGGCGCGTCATTACGCCGGCGACGGCGAACGCCGCCATGCCGGCAGGCGCGACCTGGTTCGCGCCCTGGCGCTAAGGCAATAACGCCAATTCAAGTTTCGAATGGCCCGGCCGCCAGGCCGGGCTATTTTTTTGCCAGCTATTTGCCTTGCGCGATCGCTTCGATTATCGCGGCCGCTTCCTTGAACGCATGATTGGCCGCCGGCACGCCGCAATAGATCGCCTGCTGCAGGATGATCTCCTTGATGTCGTCCTGCGAGAAGCCGCCTTCGACGAGCGCCGCCCGCACATGCAGCACGAACTCGTCCCATTGGCCGAGCGCGATCATGGTGCCGATGACGAGAATGCGCCGCGTGCGCTCGTCGTAATGCGGACGGGTCCAGACTTCGCCCCAGGCGCCGCGGGTGATGAAATCCTGAAACTCCTCGTTGAAGGCGCTCTTCTTTGCATTGGCCTTGTCGACCCAGGCAGCGCCCAGCACCTTGCGGCGCTTGGCCATGCCGAGGGCGTAGCGTTCTTTTTCGTCCATGGCTTGACCTATAATTTGCTGCGCATGATCTTATCCGAAAACCGGTGACCACTTTTCGGGATCATGCGCTATGAGAGGAAGTTCAGAACGGTCTCGGTATAGAGCTTCGGCTGCTCCATATTCGAGATGTGCGCGGCCTCCAGGCTCGCCAGTTTGGCGCCCTTGATCTGTTGCACGATCAGTTCGCCCTGTGCCGGCGGCGTCGCCGGGTCCTGCGCGCCGACGATCACCAGAGTCGGCGCGGTGACCCGCTTGTTGCTGTCGCGGAAATCCATGTCGCGGATCGCCTCGCAGCAGGCGACATAGCCTTCCAGCGACGTAGTGAGGAACAGAGCTTTCATGCGCGCGATCACGTCCGGCGACGTCGCGCGGAAACCGGCGGTGAACCAGCGCTCCATATTCGGATCGACCAGCTTGGCCAGGCCGTTCTCGCGCACGAACTTGATGCGGTCGTTCCAGGGGCCCTTGTCGGCATAATACGAATTCGTATTCGACAGGATCAGCTTCTCGACCCGGTCCGGCGCGTTGGCGCCCAGCCATTGCCCGACCATGCCGCCCATCGACAGGCCGCACCAGTTGGTCTTTTTGACGTTGAGCGCGTCGAGCACGGCGATGACGTCGCGGCCAAAGCGTTCCATCGAGTAGGGGCCCTTCGGCGCGCCGGAGCCGCCATGGCCACGGCGGTCATAGCGGATGACGCGGAAGTGCTTGGACCATTCGCCGACCTGGTCGTCCCACATGGTCAAATTGGTGCCGAGCGAGTTCGACAGCATCAGCGCCGGCGCGCTGTCGGAACCGCTGACCTCGACATTGATCGGGCAGCCATCGTCGGCGGTGATCTTCGGCATCAAGTCTCTCCCTGAACCTGTTCTGATGGGACCGGCATGACCGGTCAGGATGGGGGCCACACTTAAAGCGGTCCGGGGCCGCTGCAAAGCCCCTTTTCAGGCCGGGCGGAAGAGCTTAAGTCGTGGCGTGACGCTTTGAGCAAAGGGAGACGGCAACAATGGCAATGACGATGACGGGCGAGGTGCAGCTCCCGGCCAGCCGCGAGGTGGTGTTTGCCAAACTCAACGACCCCGAGGTGCTCAAGGCCTGCATTCCAGGCTGCGAGACGCTGGTGATGAGTTCGCCGACCGAATTTCAGGCGGTCGCGGTGACCAAGATCGGCCCGGTCAAGGCGCGCTTTAAGGGCAATGTGCATCTCACCGATCTCGATCCGCCGAATGGTTACAAGATTTCCGGCGAAGGCGATGGCGGCGTTGCCGGTTTTGCCAAAGGTGGCGCGACCGTGACCCTCGTCGAAAAGGATGGCGGCACGCTGCTCACCTACAATGTCGAAGCGCAGATCGGCGGCAAACTGGCGCAACTCGGCCAGCGCCTCGTGAACGGCGCGGCCAAGAAAACCGCCGACGATTTTTTCAAGAATTTTGCTGCGGCGATGAATCCGCCGGCGTGAGGTCGGCGCCGGCCGCGGCGGCCGGGCCGTCGCGAAATAGTGACGAAAACCGGCGTCAACCGATGCGGTCGCTGCCGAAAAGGTCGCGGAATGGCTTGACCCGGCCACTGCTCGGGGTTCAGAGTTAGTCTTGTTCCAAGGCGCTTACGGTCTGAAATCGGCTCGATTTTGAACCTGTGGCGCCGGCGCCAGCGTTGGCGAGGCGAAAAGAGGGCCTTTGGCCCCGAATTTGGGAGGAAGTCATGGCATCCGTGTCCATGACGGTGAACGGTAAGGCCGTCACCGGCGATGTCGAACCGCGCACCTTGCTGGTGCAATTCCTGCGCGAAAATCTGCGCCTTACCGGCACACATGTCGGCTGCGATACCTCGCAGTGCGGCGCCTGCATCATTCACATCGACGGCATCGCCGCCAAGGCCTGCACGACGCTCGCTTTGCAGTGCGAAGGCGCCAAGATCACCACCATCGAAGGACTCGCCGAGCCGGGCGGCAAGCTGCATCCGATGCAGGAGGCCTTCCGCGAGCATCACGGTCTGCAATGCGGTTACTGTACGCCGGGCATGATCATGTCGGCGCTCGATATCGTCCGCCGCAACGGCAACAATCTCGACGAGCACACCATTCGCGATCAGCTCGACGGCAATATCTGCCGTTGCACGGGCTATCACAACATCGTCAAGGCGATCGAAGCTGGCGCCAAGGCCATGGCGAAGTAGCCTTGGTCCAATAGCGTTTCGATCGAGGTTTGGCTTCTGAACGGCGTCGATAAAAAGACAATGGGAGGATTAAGCCTATGAGCGCGACGGGGATCGGGGCGCCAGTGCGCCGCAAGGAAGACTTCCGTTTCATCACCGGCCAAGGCCAGTACACCGACGACGTGACGCGGCCGGGCGAGACCCGCGCCGTGTTCGTGCGCTCGCCGCACGCCCACGCCAAGATCAAAAGCATCGATGTGTCCGCCGCCAGGAAAATGCCCGGCGTGATCGACGTGCTGACCGGCGCTCAGCTCGCCACCGACAAGATCGGCAATCTGATCTGCGGCTGGATGATCCATTCCAAGGACGGCTCGCCGATGAAGATGGCGGCGCATCCCGCTCTGGCGGCGACCAAAGTGAACTGCGTCGGCGACGCCGTCGCCGTGGTGATCGCCGAGACGATCGCGCAAGGCAAAGACGCCGCCGAGAAGGTCAAGGTCGATTACGAGGTTTTGCCCGCCGTGGTTGATCCGGCGAAAGCCCAGGCCAAGGGCGCGCCGCAAATTCATCCCGATATCGAGAACAACACGATCTATCAGTGGCATCTCGGCGAGAAAAAAGACGTCGATGCGGCCTTTGCCGCCGCCAAGCACGTCACCAAGCTCGACATTGTCAATAACCGGCTGGTGCCGAACGCGATGGAGCCGCGCGCCGCGCTCGCCGATTACGACGCCGGCACTGACAATCTGACTTTGTGGAATACGTCGCAGAATCCGCATGTCGCGCGGCTCGTCATTTCCGCCTTCATCGGCATGGCGCCGGAGCACAAATTGCGCGTTATCGCGCCGGATGTCGGCGGCGGTTTCGGCTCGAAGATTTTTATCTATCCGGAAGAAGTCGTCTGCCTGTGGGCCTCGCGTAAGGTGAAGCGCCCGGTGAAATGGACCTCCGACCGCTCGGAAGCCTTCCTCACCGACGCGCATGGCCGCGACCACGTCACGCATGCCGAAATGGCGCTCGACGCCAACGGCAAGATTCTGGCGCTGCGCGCCAAAACCATCGCCAATCTCGGCGCCTATATGTCGACCTTCTCGTCGTCGGTGCCGACCTATCTCTACGCCACGCTGCTGTCGGGCCAGTACAACATCCCGTCGATCTATTGCGAGGTCGACGCGGTCTACACCAACACCGCGCCGGTCGATGCCTATCGCGGCGCCGGACGCCCGGAGGCGACCTTCGTCGTCGAGCGTCTGGTTGAAGTCGCGGCGCGGCAGATGGGTATCGATCCGGCCGATCTGCGCCGGCGCAATTTCATCACCGCCTTCCCGCACCAGACCCCGGTGATCATGGCCTATGACGCCGGCGACTATAATGCGTCGCTGAAAAAGGCGATGGAAATCGCCGACGTGAAGGGTTTCGCCAAGCGCAAGCGGGAGGCGGCGCGCCGCGGCAAGCTGCGGGGCCTTGGCTATTCGACCTATATCGAAGCGTGCGGCATCGCGCCGTCGCAGGCGGTCGGCTCGCTCGGGGCCGGCGTCGGTTTGTGGGAAAGCGCCGAAGTGCGCGTCAACCCGACCGGCTCCGTGGAAGTGCTGACCGGTTCGCACGCGCACGGGCAGGGACACGAGACCACCTTCGCGCAGCTCGTATCGGAACGTCTCGGCATCCCGTTCGAGAACGTCTCGATCGTCCACGGTGATACGGACAAGGTTCAGTTCGGCATGGGTACCTACGGTTCGCGTTCCGGCGCGGTCGGCATGTCGGCCATCGTCAAGGCGCTCGACAAGATCGAGATCAAGGCCAAGAAGGTCGCCGCTTTCATGCTGGAAGCGGCCGAGGGCGACATCGAGTTCAAGGACGGCAAATTCACCGTCGCCGGCACCGACAAGTCGGCGGCCTTCGGCGACGTCGCGCTCAACGCCTATATCGCGCACAAATTCACCGGGGCGGAGCTCGAGCCGGGCCTGAAGGAAACCTCGTTCTACGACCCGACCAATTTCACCTTCCCGGCCGGTTGCCACATCTGCGAACTCGACGTCGATATCGAGACCGGCAGGGTCGACATCGTCAACTGGACCGCGGTCGACGACTTCGGTACCATCATCAATCCGATGATCGTCGAGGGCCAGGTGCATGGCGGCATCGCCCAGGGCGTCGGCCAGGCGCTGATGGAAGGCGCTTTTTATGACGCCGCCGGGCAACTGGTGACCGGCTCGATGATGGACTATACGATGCCGCGTGCGCACGACCTGCCGTCGTTCCACGTCGGGCTGACCGAGACCAAGGCGCCGTCCAATCCGCTTGGCATGAAGGGCTGCGGCGAGGCCGGCGCGATTGCGTCGCCGGCGGCGGTGATCAACGCCATTACCGACGCGATTGGTACTGAACACATCGCCATGCCGGCCACGGCCAATGCGGTGTGGGCGGCGTTGCAGAAATCGCAGGCGCCGAAAGCCGCTTAACGAGACAACGAGAAAAAGCTACAAAGAATCGAAACGGAGTGACCGATGTATAATTTCACCTTCCATCGCCCGACCACGGTCCGCCAGGCGGCCGGTCTCCTGGCGCGCAACCCGGACGGCAAGCTCTTGGCCGGCGGCCACTCGCTACTGCCGGTGATGAAGCAGCGCCTCGCATCGCCGTCGGCGATTGTCGATCTGTCGCTGGTCGAAGGCATGACCGGCGTCGAACTCAAGGGCCGTTCGGTGGTGATCGGCGCGATGACGCGCCATGCCGACGTCGCCAATTCGCAGGTCTTGAAGGACGTGATGCCGGGGCTGGCCGCCGTGCCGGGCTCGATCGGCGATCCGCAGGTGCGCAACCGCGGCACCATCGGCGGCTCGATCGCCAATAACGATCCGAACGCCGATTACCCGGCGGCCTGTCTCGGCCTCGGCGCGACCATCATCACCAACAAGCGCCGCATCGCCGCGGATGACTTCTTCACCGGCATGTTCTCGACCGCGCTGGAAGAGGGCGAGATCATCGTCAAGGTCGCCTTCCCGGTCGCCAAGAAGGCGGCTTACGAGAAGTTCAAGCATCCGGCCTCCGGCTTTGCCTTGGTCGGCGTGTTCGTGTCGAAGCGCGGTCCTGACATTCGCGTCGCTGTGACCGGCGCCGGCTCGAACGGCGTGTTCCGTGTCAAGTCGTTCGAGGAAGCGCTGAAGAAACGCTTCTCGCCCAAGTCGATCGAGGGCATGACCATTCCGGCGAGCGGCATGAACAGCGACATTCATGCTTCGCCGGAATATCGCGCGCATCTCGTCGCCGTGCTGGCGCGCCGCGCGTTGGCCAAGGCGAACGCGTAACGCCCGGCAACTTTTGGTTACGAAAGGGGCTCCGCGATGCGGGGCCCCTTTTTGTTTGCCGAGGGAAGAGCGAGGCGTTGATTTGGATCAACGCCGGTTTGGCCGCAAAGCGGCATCGGTTAAAGGATGGCACGGCCGGAGTCAGAATCAAATCAGATGGCAATGGAGATCGAACGAAAATTCTTGGTGGTCAATGATCAATGGAAGCGCTCGATCGCTGGAAGTGTTCATATTCGCGACGGACTGGTGGCCTACGAGAATGGCAAGAAGGTCAGAATCAGAATCACCGATGATCGTGCAACGCTGACGCTTAAAGGGTATCATGCAGGGTTAGCGCGTGGCGAATTTGAGTATCCCATTCCCTTGTGCGATGCCGAGGACATAATGCGCACCATGTGCGGTCATGTTCTCGCTAAACGTCGCTATTTGATATTCTTTGAGGCGATGAAGTGGGAAATAGACGTGTATGAAGGCCTGCTGGCGGGCGTCGTACTGGCCGAAGTTGAAATGGCGGCGGTCACTCAACATGTCGCCATTCCCGATTGGGCTGGACAGGAAGTCACCGGCGACCCGGAATATCGGAAGGTCAATATGGTCGCACAGCGGGTTGCTATGCTGGACGCCGCAAAAGCGTAACGACGTGTGACATTTTAAGTCTTCACTGCCGCAAGCCGCGCCTGCGCCACTGCAGTGAAGGCGACATCGTCGACGGTGGCGAGCGGTACACGGTCCTTGACCAGTCCGCGATAGAATTCGCCTTTGGACACCGGCGCGACATCGGCAATGATGCACCAGTTGTCGCCGCCATCGAGACTCTCGAAAATCTGACCGTCGGTGTCGGCGGCATAAAGGCCATACCCATTGCCGTGAACCTCAATGGTCAGCGCGCCGAAGGTCGCGCGCTGGCCGTTCGGCAAACCGCCGAGCAGCCGCTCCCAGGTCTCTCCGGCGTCGCGGCTGCGGAACATCTTGCCGCGCGCGCGTCCGAGCTTGTACCAATGCGGCGGCCAGCCGACGCCGGCGGTGAGGAAGACGAGATCCGGCTGATCGGGATGAATGACCATCGGGTCGGGGTAGTTGGCTTCCGGCGGCATGGGGTTCTTGCGCCAGGTCTTGCCGTTGTCGTCGCTGGTCATGACACCGACAATGCCGTTGGCAACGAGGATGCGGTTGGGCCGCGCCGGGTTGACCAGAATGCGGTGAATGTCGTTTTCGCCCGGCAGCGGATCGACTTTCAAATCAGTGAAGCTCTTGCCGAAATCGGTCGATATCAGCAGCGCGCCGATCTCGACGCCGACCATCAATCGGTCGCCGTCGATGACGATGTCCTTGATGTGGCCGACGCGCGGCGGCGGCGGGAAGACCCAGGACTCGACGCTGGCGACATCGCGCAACGCGGGGAGTTCGCGCCATGTGTCGCCGGCGTCCTCGCTGATATAGAGATGCGCGGGCAGCGAGCCGACAAGGACGACATCTTTGCCTTGCAGCCTGCCGGCGCGCGCCGACCACAAATCGTGGCGGTCGATGCCCTTGTTGATCCATTGCCAGGTCACGCCGCGGTCGCGCGAGCGGGCGACGCCGACGCCGTGTGTTGCCGCGAACAGGGTACCGTCGGCGGACGCGGTCACCGCACTGACCGAGCAGCCAGCCAGACCGCGATGCGATAGTGTCCAGCGGTCTTGCGCCCGCGCCAGCACGGAGACGCCATCGACGGTGCCGACGACGATCGTGTCGGACGGCTGCGCCGCGCGGTGCGTATTGTCGCCGCCATTTGACAACAGGATCATGCAAAGCCCCCCTTAAACCTACGGCTTACTTTTCTTTATCCAGCTCCGCCAGCAGATCGTGCAGGTCGAGCGGGTGGGTGAACATTTGCAACGAGCCGTCCGGCTTGGAAGGCCACTGGTCTTTCGGCCGGTCCCAGTATAGCTCGACGCCATTGCCGTCCGGATCGCTCAGATACAGCGCCTCGGAGACGCCGTGGTCGGAGGCGCCATCGAGCGGGATTTTGGCGACGATCAGCCGGCGCAGTGCGTCGGCCAGAAGCGGCCGGGTCGGGTAGAGGATCGCCGTATGGTACAGGCCGGTCGAGCCGGGCGGGGGCGGCGAGCCGCCTTTGCTCTCCCAGGTATTTAGACCTATGTGATGGTGGTAGCCGCCGGCCGAGATGAAGGCGGCGCCGGGGCGGGTGGTGGTGACGGTAAAACCCAGCACGCCGACATAGAAATCCAGCGACCGCTGCAGATCGGCGACTTTCAGATGGACATGGCCGATGCGGACGCCGCCATCGATGGTGGGCAGGCGGACTGGCGCGATTTCGGTGTCGGTCGAGGACATGGTCGAGGACATGGCAGCTATCCTTTTCAGGCCGTTTGGCCACCATCTTTGGCTGGCCGGGGCCGCTCCGGTTGCCTAGATGTATGATAATGACCGACGCGGTTAAAGTGTCACCGAGGATTTCTTAATGTCTATCACCCCGCTTCCCGGCAGCATCGAGCAGACCCTCGAAATGCTGGCCAAGGCCGACTACATCGGCGACCGTTCGCTGGCGACGGTGTTGTTTCTGGCGCTGCGCATGGGCCGCCCGCTGTTTCTCGAGGGCGAGGCCGGGGTCGGCAAGACCGAGATCGCCAAGGTGCTGTCGGCGGCGCTCGGCCGGCGGCTGATCCGGCTGCAATGTTACGAAGGCCTCGATGTTTCGGCCGCGGTCTATGAGTGGAATTACGGCGCGCAGATGATCGCCATTCGTATGGCGGAAGCGACCGGCGAGGGCGACAAAGCGCGCGTCGAACACGACGTGTTTTCCGAACGCTTCCTGATCAAGCGGCCGCTGTTGCAGGCGCTCGAGCCCGATCCGGCCGGTCCCCCGGTGCTGTTGATCGACGAGATCGACCGCACCGACGAAGCCTTCGAGGCGTTCCTTCTCGAAGTGCTGGCCGATTTCCAGGTGACGATCCCCGAACTCGGCACGGTCAAGGCGAAGGAGCCGCCGATTGTGCTGGTGACATCGAACCGGACGCGCGAGGTGCACGACGCCTTGAAGCGGCGTTGTCTCTATCACTGGGTCGGCTATCCGGACGCCGCGCGCGAACTGGCGATCTTGCGCGCCAAGGTGCCGGGCATTGCCAAGAAATTGTCGGCGCAGGTCGTCGCCTTCGTGCAGGCCTTGCGCAAGGAAGACCTGTTCAAATCACCCGGCGTTGCCGAAACGCTCGACTGGGCCGGTGCGCTCACCGAGCTCGACGTCGTCGCGCTCGATCCGGCGACGGTGTCGGACACGCTCGGCGCGTTGCTCAAGTATCAGGACGACATCGCGCGTCTCGATGGCAACAAGGTGAAGGCCTTGCTCGATGTGGTGAAGTCTGAGCTGCGGGCGGCGGAATAATTTGATGGCAAAAAGCGAAGACCCATCCGCCGAAGGAAGATTAGCGGAGAATATTCTTTATTTCGCGCGCGCGCTGCGCGCCGCCGGCATGCCGGTCGGCCCGGGTTCGGTGCTCGATGCGCTGGAAGCGGTGAAGACGGCGCAGGTCGGCTCGCGCGCCGATTTCTACTGGACGCTTCATGCGGTGTTCGTGAAGCGGCACGAGCATTCGATTTTGTTCGATCAGGCGTTCCGCATTTTCTTCCGCCGCCGCGGCTATATCGACAAGCTGATCGCGGCGATGTTGCCCGACACACTGCCGACCGCGCCGAAGGCGCCGGAAGCGGGCGCCCAACGCATCCAGGAAGCCTTGTTTGCCGGAACCAACAAAGGCAAAGAGGAAGAGCAGGAAGTCGAGATCGACGCGCGGCTCACCGTTTCCGACCGCGAGGTCCTGAACAAGAAGGACTTCGCGCAGATGACGACGGCGGAGATCGCCGCCGCCAAGGAGGCGATTGCCAGACTGGCGTTGCCGCTGGACGAGGTGAAAACCCGCCGCATGCGGCCGAGCCGGCACGGCCGCCTCATCGACATGCGCCGCACCTTGCGCGCCAGCATGAAGGCGGGCGGGGCGCTGATCGATCTGAAATATCTCGGGCCCAAGGTGAAGGAGCCGCCGATCGTGGCGCTGCTGGATATCTCCGGATCGATGAGCCAGTACACGCGGCTGTTCCTGCATTTTCTGCATGCGATCACCGACGAGCGCAAGCGCGTCACGACGTTCCTGTTCGGCACGCGGCTGACCAATGTGACGCGGGCGATCCGCCAGCGCGATCCGGACGAGGCTCTGGCGTCCTGCGGCGCGCATGTCGTCGACTGGTCCGGCGGCACGCGCATTGCCACCTCGCTGCACGATTTCAACAAGCATTGGGCGCGGCGCGTTCTGGGACAGGGCGCCGTGGTGCTTTTGATCACCGACGGGCTTGAACGGGACGCCGACGATACATTATCTTTCGAAATGGACCGGTTGCACCGCTCGTGCCGCCGGCTGGTCTGGCTCAATCCGCTTTTACGTTTCGAGGGTTTCGAGGCGCGGGCGAAGGGGATCAAGACCATGTTGCCGCATGTTGATGAACTGCGGTCGATCCACAATCTGGCCTCGATGACGGAACTGGTGCGCGCGCTGTCCGGACTGCCCGCCAAAGGGTACGATCCGAAGCAGATGCTGCGGCGCGTCGCTTAATGGAGGACTACCATGCTGGGTCGTGATGAAGACATTCTCAAGGCGGCGGAAGACTGGTCGAAAGCCGGGCGCGGCGTTGCGCTGGCTACCGTCGTCGAAACCTGGGGCTCGGCGCCGCGCCCGGTCGGCTCCAATCTGGTGATCGACAGCGAAGGCAACTTTCTCGGCTCCGTATCGGGCGGTTGCGTCGAAGGCGCGGTGGTGACCGAAGCCATCGACGTGATCGACAGCGGCAAGCCGAAGGTCTTGGAATTCGGCGTCGCCGACGAAACCGCGTGGCAGGTCGGCCTGTCCTGCGGCGGCACCATCCGCGTCTATGTTGAGAAGGTGAGCTGACGTGAAACTCGAAATCCTCCACACGCTCAACACTGAGCGCGCCGCCCGCCGCGCTGTCGTCGTCGTCACCGACATCGACAGCGGCGCGCAGCGGCTGATCAAAGCGGCCGAAGCGGACAAGGACCCGCTCGCCGAAACGCTCGACAAGCGCCTGCGCATGGGCAAGAGCGGGATGGAGGAGACGGCGCAGGGCCGCGTGTTCATCACGGTGCACGTCCCGTCGCCGAAATTGGTCATCACCGGCGCCGTCCATATCAGCCAGGCCTTGGCGCCGATCGCGCAGATGCTCGGCTATGACGTCACCATCGTCGATCCGCGCACCGCCTTTGCATCGCCGGAACGCTTTCCCGATGTGAAGGTGCTGGCCGAGTGGCCGGACGTGGCGCTGCCGCCCTTGAATGTCGACCGCTACACGGCCTTTGTCGCCTGCACGCATGATCCGAAGATCGACGATCCGGCCTTGCTGCATGCCTTGGCGCGCGACTGCTTCTATATCGGCGCGCTCGGTTCGCGAAAGACGCACGCCAAGCGCAACGAACGGCTAAAAACGGCCGGTGTCAGCGACGTGGACTTCGCCCGCATCCACGCGCCGATCGGCCTCGATATCGGCGCCATCTCGCCGGCGGAAATCGCCGTCTCGATCATGGGCGAAATCGTGCAGTCGCTGCGGCAGAAACCGGCGCGCAGCGCGAAAGCGGAAGCGGCATGAAGTTCGGCCCGCTCGCCCCGAAAGACGCGCGCGGCGCCACGGCGGTGCATTCGATCCGTCAGGGCGATCTGGTGCTCAAGAAGGGCACCTTGATAGGCGACAAGGAAATCGCCGCGCTCGAAGCCGCTGGCGTTGGCGAGATCACGGTGGCGCGTATCGAGCCGGGCGACGTCTCGGAGGATCAGGCCGCCGCCGACATCGCGAGCGCCGCTGCCGGCGACGGCACGCGCACCGACCGGGCGTTTACCGGACGCTGCAATCTGTTCGCGCAATCGGCTGGCGTCCTGGTGGTCGACAAGGACGCGATCGACCGGCTCAACCGCATCGACGAAGCCGTCACCATCGCCACGCTTAGCGCCTACAAGCCGGTGGTCGAGGGCGAAATGATCGCCACGGTGAAGATCATTCCTTTTGCGGTATCGGGCGCGGCGCGCGACCGCGCCGTCGCCGAAGCCGCGAAGGCCAAGCCTGTCATCCGCATCGCGCCCTATACGGTGCGCAAGATCGGCATTGTCTCGACTTTGCTGCCGGGCCTGGCGCCGAAAGTCGTCGACAAAACGTTGAAGATCACGGCCGCGCGTATCGCGCCGTCGGGCGCGGTTATCGTCGCCGAGCGCCGCGTGCCGCATGATCAGCAAGCACTGGCGCGCGCCATCGATGAGGTGCGCAACGAAGGCGCCGAACTGGTGATCGTGTTCGGCGCGTCCGCCATTGCCGACCGCCGCGACGTCATCCCGATGGCGATCGAATCCGTGGGCGGCGAGATCGAACATTTCGGCATGCCGGTCGATCCCGGCAACCTGATGCTGATCGGCCGTCTGCGCGGACAGGCGGTGATCGGCGCGCCGGGCTGCGCGCGCTCGCCCAAGGAAAACGGTTTCGACTGGGTGCTGATGCGGCTGCTCGCCGGTCTCCCGGTCACGCGTGACGACATCACCGGCATGGGCGTCGGCGGCTTGCTGATGGAAATTGTCACGCGTCCGCAACCGCGCACCGAGCCGTCGCCGGAAAAAGGCCGCGCCATTGCCGCCGTGCTGCTGGCCGCCGGACGCTCCACCCGCATGGGCGCGGTCAACAAGATGCTGGCCGAGATCGGCGGCAAGCCGCTTGTACGCATCGCCGCCGAGCAGGCTTTGGCCTCGCGCGCCAAGCCGGTGATCGTCGTCACCGGGCATGAACGCGAAAAAGTCGAACAGGCGCTAAACGGTCTCAATGTCCGTTTCGTGCACAATCCGGATTATGCCGATGGCCTGGCCGGTTCGGTAAAAACCGGCATAGCGGCGGTGCCGAAGGAATCGGATGGTGCGATCGTTTGTCTCGGCGACATGCCGCAGGTCGACAGCGGTTTGATCGATAAGTTGCTCGCCGCTTTCGACCCAGAGCGCGGCGCATTGATCGTGGTGCCGTCGATCGACGGACGGCGTGGCAATCCGGTGGTGTGGTCGCGGCGGTTCTTTAGCGAACTGATGGCGATCACCGGCGATATCGGCGCGCGTCACCTGATCGGCCAATATGCCGAGGCGGTCAGCGAAGTGCCGGTCGCCGGCGAGGCGGCGCTGACCGATGTCGACACGCCCGAGTCGTTCTCGGCGGTCAAGGCGGAAATCGAACGCGCCTGTGATTCGAATCATTGATCGCATTTGCGACTCGCCCCCTTATCGGATTCCAACGACCGGGTAGGGGCCGATGCGAGACATCTACGCGCCAGCGATTCGCGCCTTCGTGGTGGCGGGTCTGTTTCTTGCGACTGTCACGTTGATGTTCGTCGCCGTTAACACGGCGCGCGCCGCCGGCGCTTTGGCGGTCGGATCGTGCGGCGCCTTCGGCGAAGCTTTCGACTTCGCCAGCCTCGATGAGGCGAGCCGGACCGCGCTGGCCAAATGCCAGGGCGAGCGCTGCCGGATCGTCGCGACCTCGCGGCGCGGCTGCGCCGCCTTCGCCGTCGATTTCCACGATCCTTGCGGCGCGCATGGATGGGGCAAGGGGGCGCGTCTCGGCCGCAGCCAGAACGCCGCGCTGGAAGCCTGCTACAAAGGCGGCGGCAAGGACTGCGTCATTCGCACTTTCTATTGCGACGCCAAGGGCTGACGCGCAGCGTCGCGCACCAAATTAAACCTCAGATTATTGTCGTTTTTGGTGGGGCTCGTGCGCTTGCGGTTGCCGCCTGCCTTCTATATAAATGACTGACCAGTCAGTCAGTGATCGGCATGAAAAAAGCCAGGAGTGGCGCATCGGCCAGGCGTCAGATCGCCGGCACTACGCCGGCCGCAAAGGTCCCAACGGCTGCCGCGGGCAAGGTCGCCGCTAATTCGCGCGCCTCGCGCGGCGCCGGGCGGCGCGAGACAATTCTGGCCGCCGCGCTCGACGAATTTTCCGCTCGCGGTTTCGAGGCGACACGGCTCGACGACGTCGCCCGGCGGGCGGGCGTCGCCAAGGGCACGATCTATCTTTATTTTCGCGACAAGGAGACTTTGTTCCAGGAACTGGTGCGCGCCATGCTGACGCCCGTGATCGGCGGCATCGAGGCGATGGGCGAAAGCGATCTGCCGGTGAATCTGTTGGCCGAGCGCATCGTCGATCTGTTCGTGCGCGAAATCTACGAGACGCGCCGGCAGGACGTCATCCGGCTGATGATCTCGGAAGGGCGGCGTTTCCCCAAGCTGGCCGAGTTCTATTACCGTGAGGTATTGTCGCGCGCGGTCGATGCCATGCGCGCTCTGCTCACGCGCGCCGCCGCGCGCGGCGAGGTGCCCCGGGCATTGGTCGAGTTTCCGCAACTCATTGCCGCGCCGGCTCTGGTGGCCATCGTCTGGAGCGGTTTGTTCGAACGATACGCGCCGCTCGACGTTCGCCGCATGCTGAAGGCGCATATCGATCTGCTGTTTGTCCCGGGGAGAGTCGCATGACAATGAAACGCGCGTTGCCGGTGATCGCGCTCGCGGCGGTTTTGCTGGCCGGCTGCGACAATGCCAAGGACCGCCCGTTGCAGGGCTGGGTCGAGGCCGAGACGGTGTTTGTGTCGCCGGACGAGCAGGGCCGCGTCGAGACGCTGAAGGTTCGTCAGGGCGACAAAGTCGCCAAGGGCGATCTTTTGTTCACGCTCGACGACGATTTGCAACGCGCCGATGTGTCGGTGAAGCAGGCGGCCCTGTCGACGGCGCGGCAGAACTTCGACCGCGCCGAGGAGTTGCTCAAGACCAGTTCCGGGACGCAGAAGTCGCTCGACGACGCGCGCGCCGGCCTGACGCAGGCGCAGGCCAATCTCGACGCCTCGCAGACGCGGCTGTCGCGCCGCCGCGCGCACAGCCCGGACGCCGGTTCAATCGAGGAAGTCTACTTCCGTCCCGGTGAGACCGCGCCGCCGGGCCGTCCGGTGGTGGCGCTGCTGCCGCCGGCGAATCTCAAGATCAGGTTCTACGCGCCGGAAAGCGAACTGGCCGCCATCCGGATCGGCCAGGGCGTGACGGTGAGCTGCGACGCCTGCGCTGCGGGGCTTGCCGCCAAGGTGACCTTCATCGCCCGCAGCGCCGAATACACCCCGCCGGTCATCTACAGCCTCGAGGAGCGCGCCAAGCTGGTTTATCTGATCGAGGCGCGGCCCAATGCGCCGGACAAATTCCGCGTCGGCCAGCCGGTCAGCGTCACGCTGAGCAAGGATGCCGCGCCGTGAGCGAAGTCAACGCCGCGCCGACCAGGCCAGGGGCGAATGGCGACGTCGTCATCGATGTCCAGCATCTGACCAAGAAATTCGATGGCCGCGCCGTGGTGCGTGACCTGTCGATGCAGGTGAAGCGCGGCACCATTTACGGATTTCTCGGGCCGAACGGTTCGGGCAAGACCACGACCATCCGCATGCTGTGCGGTCTGCTGACGCCGGACGAGGGCACCGGCACCTGCCTCGGCTACGACATCCGCACGCAGACCGACAAGATCAAGACTCAGGTCGGCTATATGACGCAGCGCTTCAGCCTGTATCAGGACCTGTCGGTGCGCGAGAATCTGGAGTTCATCGGCCGCATCTATGGACTCGAAAACCCGAGAGCGGCGGCGCGCGCGGCGATCAAACGACTCGGCCTGTCCGGCCGCGAGGACCAGTTGGCCGGCGAATTGTCCGGCGGCTGGAAACAGCGGCTGGCGCTTGGCGCCTGCACGTTGCCGGCGCCGCAACTGCTGCTGCTCGACGAGCCGACCGCCGGCGTCGATCCGAAAGCGCGGCGCGAGTTCTGGAACGAGATTCATGCGCTCGCCGCCGACGGCCTGACCGTTCTGGTCTCGACACATTACATGGACGAAGCCGAGCGCTGTCACGAGATCGCCTATATCGCCTATGGCGAGTTGCTGGTGCATGGCACAGTCAAACACGTCATCGCTGCCTCGCATCTGACGACTTATGTGGTGAGCGCGAATAGTGGCGCGCTCAATGAATTGTCCCAGGACCTTACCGGCAAGCCCGGCGTCGACATGGTGGCGCCGTTCGGCACCAGCCTGCATGTGTCCGGCCGCGACGGCGCGGCGCTGGAAGCGGGTATCGCGCCCTATCGCCGGCGCGCCGACCTCGACTGGAAGAAATCCGAGCCGTCGCTGGAGGATGTATTCATCGACCTGATGATCAAGGCGCAGGATAATTTCAAATGAGTCACATCATTCCGAGCGAAACGCCGCGCCGCCGACAGGGCAACGGTTTCTGGCGCAAGACCTGGGCGGTGCTGATCAAGGAGTTCATCCAGCTGCAGCGCGATCGTGTCTCGTTCGGCATGATCGTCATGATTCCGCTGATGCAGCTTTTGCTGTTCGGCTACGCCATCAATACAACGCCGCGCAATCTGCCGACGGCGGTGTTGTTGCAGGAGCGCAGCGACGTCGGCCGCTCGATCCTGGCGGCGTTCGCCAATACGGGATATTTCAGGGTCACAGAACTGCCGGCGACCGAGGCCGAACTCGACCGCCTGCTGGCGTCGGGCAAGGTGCTGTTCGGCGTCGAAATTCCGGCCAATTTCGAGCGCGCGCTGCGCCGCGGCGAAGTGCCGTCGATGCTGGTGATTGCCGATGCCACCGACCCGGTCGCGGCCGGTTCGGCGCTGGGCGCGCTTAATCGCGTGGTGCAGACCGCGCTGGCGCACGACTATGCGATCCCCGATGCCGGCGCGCCGGCCTTCGAGATACGCACCCATGCGCGCTACAACCCGGCCGGCAAGACAGAACTCAATATCGTGCCCGGCCTGGTCGGTACAATTCTCACCATGACCATGCTGATCTTCACGGCGCTGTCGGTGACGCGCGAGATCGAGCGCGGCACCATGGAAAATCTTCTGGCCATGCCGATCACGCCGATCGAGATCATGCTCGGCAAGATTTTACCTTATGTCGTGGTCGGCTTCGTCCAGGCGGCGATGATTATCGGCGTTGGCATCGTCCTGTTCCATGTACCGGTGCTCGGCAGCCTGTTCGTTCTGGCCGGCTTGAGCACACTGTTTATCGCCACCAATCTGTCGATTGGCTACACCTTCTCGACCGTCGCGCAGAACCAGTTACAGGCGATGCAGATGTCGATCATGTTTTTTCTGCCGAACATTCTGTTATCCGGCTTCATGTTTCCATTCGCCGGCATGCCGGTCTGGGCGCAATGGGTCGGCGAGATGCTACCGCTGACGCACTATCTGCGCATCGTGCGCTCGATCATGTTGAAGGGTGCGACTTTGTCGGACCTGCATTACGACGCGCTGGCAATGGCCGGTCTGATGCTGGTAGCGATGACCATCGCCGTGACGCGCTTCCGGCGGACGCTCGATTAGAGCGTTTCCAGGCGAAGTGGGAACCGGTTCGCCGTCCGGAAACGCGGAAAATAAAAAAACACTAATCCGCAAGTTTTACCGACAGGCCGAGGCGGACATAGAGGCTTTTCGTGCCGTCGGTGTCGCGAGCAACGCCGACAGCCGCCGACCATTCGGTGATTTCGGTCTTCATGCTAGTGATGTGTAGCCCGGCGCGATACTGGCGGTAGGCATCGGAGCCAAAATATTGCGCCTCCGGTCCGACATAGACGCCATCGGTGAACAGCTCCTCGGCGACGCGCCAGCCATAGGCGAGGCGCGCCGCGTGACTGGTGGCAATCGACGACAGCGACGCGTCGCCGACGACGAGAGTATCACGGGTCGGTTCGTACCAAAGCTCACCGGCCATGCGCAGGCCGAAATTCCAGCCGCGTAAACTGGTGCCGGCGTCGTCCGGCCATAACTTGTTGCGGCGCAGTTCGGGACCGAAGAAATATTTGAATTCAGCATTGCCGCGCTTGATGCGAAAGCCGGGCAGAACCTGACCCATCCACTCGGTGCCGATGACCTTCTCGCCGAGGCCGCCGGAAAAATAACGATAGGCACCGCCGCCGGCGAGCAGCTTGAGCATGAAACCATCTTCTTCGAAACCGCCGGGGGCGAGCAGAAGGCCGCTATAGGCGTAAGCGCCATTGCGCCAGATGTCGCGGCCGGAAAACAGCATGACGTGCGGTTCGTCGTCATCGGCCCGGCTCGGACCGGCCGACAGACAAACGCCGGCAACAACGAAAGCCGCGGCGGAGACGACCGCCGCGCGTACGCACCTTCTCGACATCGAGGCCCCCAGCCTCAGCACGGTCCGGCAGTACACGCCGGGTTGCCCCTACAACTAAAGCGTGCCGTCGGGTTGTTGTCTAGGATGGAGTGAAGGTCAGGCGCCGGGGCGGGCTGCCCAGAGTGCGGTGGATCATCGCCGAAAAGGCGCTGGGGCTGGCATAGCCAACCGCGTTGGCAGTCTCGGCGACCGATGCGCCTTCCGACAGCCGCGCCAGCCCGTCGATCGCGCGCAGACGTGCCCGCCATTCGGCAAAACCCAGCCCGGTTTCGGCCCGGAACAGCCGCGCCAAAGTCCGGCGGCTGGCGCCTGCCTGTTCGGCGAAGCGATCGAGGTCATGATCGAGGCTGCAATTATCCAGGAGCGCGCGCGCCACCCGCAGCGCCCTGGCATCGCGCGGCATCGGCACATGCAGGCGGCGGTCGCGCAGGCGCGCGAGTTCGGTGAGGATCAGGCGGGCGACCGTGCCGCCGCGGCTCGCCTCGGCATAGTCTGGCGGCTCCTCGAGCAGCGCCAGAATGAGTTCGCGCAACAGGCCGGAAATCTCGACCAGCACCGGCAGACCGGGCAGGGCCTCGCACTGCGCCGCGCCAATATAGACCGTGCGCATCTCGACGTGGCTGCGCATGGTGACGCTATGCGGCAGTTGCGGCGGCAGCCACAGCGCCCGGGCGGGCGGCAGGATCCAGGCCGCGTCCTGCGTCTCAACCCGCATGATCCCGCTGACCGCATGCAGCAACTGGCCGCGCCGGTGGATGTGCAGCGGAATTTGGTCGCCGACCGGGCAGGTCTTGGCCAGCACCGCGACCGGGCGCGGCGCATCGTCGAGGTTTTGCCGGTAAACCGGGGCGATTTCGGGCATGCTCTTTGGCCTATTCACGATGAAAATCGACCGAACATCGCCAAATGGCAAGGGCTATATTGCCCTTGCCTGAACGATTCCGGCGCTAAAGTCGGCTGTCTGGCCCGCCCCTTTTCTCAAATTTCCGCAAAAGAGCCGCATGACGCAGACCATCAGCCCAACCGCCGCCCAGATCGCCGAGATCGCCGAGACCGCGCGGTTGCGCGAGATTTCCTTTCTCAATCTGGCGCACGGGCTCGACCATTTCGTGCTGCTGATCTATCCGACCGTCGTGATCGGGCTCGAGCTGATCTACAATCGGCCCTATAGCGAACTGATCGCGCTTTCGAGCACGACCTTCGTCGCCTTCGGCATCTTCTCGCTGCCGGCCGGCTGGCTCGCCGACCGCTGGAGCCGCCGCAACATGATGGCGGCATTCTACTTCGGCTGCGGCGTGTCGCTGATCGCGATCGCGCTGGCGCCCAGTCTGCTGGTGCTGTCGATCGCCATGTTCATGCTCGGCGTGTTCGCGGCGATCTATCATCCGGTCGGCATGGCCATGCTGATCGAAGCCTCTGGCGCCAATGGGCGCACGCTGGCGTTCAACGGCGTCTGCGGCAATCTCGGCGTCTCGCTCGCCGCCGGCATTTCCGGCGCGCTGGCCTATTGGGTGCACTGGCGCGCGGCGTTCTTTTTGCCGGCCCTGGTGCTGCTCGGCTCCGGCGCGGTCTATGTCTGGCTGACGCCGGACGATCGCCATCACGCCAAAAAACGCGTGTCGAAGGCGGCGGTGCCGCTGACGGCGAAAGTCATGGCCATGCTGTTCGGCCTGTTCCTGTTGATCGCTTTCAGCGCCGGGCTGGTGTTCAACGTGCTGACCATCGCGCTGCCCAAGATCGTTGACGAAGGCATGACCAAGGATGTGTCGCTCGTCACCATCGGCAGCATCGCCACTCTGGTGCTGGTTTGCGGCGCTGTCGCGCAGCTCGCGGTCGGCCGGCTGGTGGAAAAGATATCGGCGCCGAACCTGTTCATCGCGGTCACCGCCTTCGGCTTTGCCGGCAATCTGTGGGCGACCTACGCCACCGGCATTCCGCTGCTGATCGCGCTCGCCGTCGCGGTGGCGGCGATCTACGGCCAGGTGACGGTCAACGACATCATCCTGGCACGATACACCGCCGACGCCTGGCGCGGCCGGGTCTATGCGGTGCGCTACTTCACTTTGTTCATCAGCGCCGGCATCGCCATTGCGATGATCGCGCTACTGCACAAGACCGGCGGCTTCAGCCTGGTGCTCGGCGCCAACTCCATCGTCGCGCTGATCATGTTCCTGGCGACGCTCGGCCTGGTGTCGCTGATCCTCTCGATCGAAAGCCGCCACGCCGCCAGCCAGCCGGCTGAATAACTTATTTAGCGGTCGCGGTGTCCCAGGCGAGCTTGGGCGCGTCGGTGCCGGCGACTGAATAGAGCGCGCCCGGCGCATTGCGGGTCTTTTGAAACTGCTCGAGCGTCTCGCCGCGCATGGCAGCGTAGATGTGCAGATTCGACACGCCGGTGACCGCCCCCAGTTTTTCCAGCATGAAGAAGCTGACACCGTAGCGGATCATCGCCCGCCAGTCGCGCTTGCGGATCATATCGCGTTCGACATCGCTCAGATCGGCGGTGGCGAAAGCTGTCTCCGGGTCGGTAAGGAACGCGCCGCGCTTGTCCGCGTCGGTCAGCGCGTGCAGGAAGGAGTTGATACGGAAGCCCTTGACGCTGCGCGCCAGCGTGAACGGATAGGTGCCGGTCAGCGCCTCGGCGCCGGAGAGCTGGTGGCCGATGTGGCGGCGATAATCGCTCTGGATATCGGCCACGGCAGCGAAGGCCTCGGGCGCGATCGCTTCGTTCTCATAAACGGCGGTGGCGATGCCGGTCATCGACGGCAGATAATAGCTGCGATGCATGCATTTGATATTGGCCGACAGCGCGCCGCGCATCACCAGCCACATGATGACCTCGGCGCCTTCCATGCCGCCGAGCCGAGCATAGTCGGCCTGCGTCATGCGCGCCAAAGTCTCCGGGTCCTTTTCGATCAGATCGAGAAACTGCTCGTCCCAGACGGTGTTGTTGAAGCCGGCGCGCTCGCCATGCACCTGATGCGACAAGCCGCCGGTGGCAACCAGCGCGACGCGCAGGTCTTCCGGATAGCTTTCGATCGCCTTGCGCAGCGATTTGCCGAGCTTGTAGCAGCGCATCGCCGAGGGAATCGGGAATTGCAGCACGCCGACCTGCAACGGCACGATGGCGCCCGGCCATTGCGGCTGGTGCGGCCACATCATCGACAGAGGCGAAAAGCAGCCATGATCGAGCGGCTTGCCCTGAAAGAACGACATGTCGAATTCGTCGGCCATCAAAGCCGCGCCGATATGGTGCGACAAAGCAGCATGACCCTTGACCGGAGGCAGGTCGCGCGTGCCGCCGCCTTCGTCGGCGACCGTGTAGCTGTCGCCGACACCGAGAGCGAAGGCCGAGTAATGATCGAAGAAGAACGAGGTGACGTGGTCGTTATAGATGACGAACAGAACGTCGGGCTTCTTGTCGGCGAGCCATTTCTGCACTGGCTTGAAGTCGTCGAAGATCGGCTTCCAGACCGGATCGTTTTCTTTGTGGCGGTCATAGGCGAAGCCGATGGTCGGGGTATGCGAGGCCGCGACGGCGCCGATGATGGTGGCCATGTTATTTGCCCTTAAAGTTTGATGCAGACGTTGGTCAGTTCGGTGTAGAAGGCGAGCGAGTGCACGCCGCCTTCGCGGCCGATGCCGGATTGTTTGGTGCCGCCGAATGGTGTGCGCAGATCCCGCAGGAACCAGCTGTTGACCCAGACGATGCCGGCCTCGATGCGGCCGGCGACCCGGTGCGCGCGCGTGAGGTTGGTGGTCCACACCGAAGCGGCCAGCCCATAGTCGAGCGCATTGGCTCGTTTGATCACTTCATCTTCGCTGTCGAACGGCGCGATGTGGCAGCACGGTCCGAAAATCTCCTCGGTGACGGTGACGGCGGTGTCGGGCAGGCCGGTCCAGATCGTCGGCTGCACAAAGGCGCCTTTCGCCAGCGCCTCGGGCAATTTTGGCGCGCCGCCGCCGGTGACAACGGTTGCGCCCTCAGTGACCGCCTTGGCGTAATAAGAGAGAACCTTGTTGCGGTGCTCCTGGCTGATCAGTGGACCCATCGTGGTCGCGGCATCTTCCGGTGCGCCGATTTTCAACTTCTCGGCGCGCTCTTTCAGCGCGGCGACAAATTTATCGAACAAAGGCCGCTCGACGAAAACCCTTTCGGTGCCGAGACAAACCTGACCGGCATTGGCGAAGCAGGAGCGCATGGTGCCTTCGAGCGCCGCTTCCAGGTCGCAATCGGCGAAAATGATTGCGGGATTCTTGCCGCCCATTTCGAGCGACACCGGGCGGGCGCCGTCGGCGGCGGCCTTCATGATCGCCGCGCCGGTGCGCGTCTCGCCGGTGAAGGTGATGGCGCTGACGCCGGGGTGACGGGTTAAAAATTCACCGGCCGAATCCGGGCCGAAGCCATGCACGACATTATAGACGCCCTTCGGCACGCCGACCGTATTCATGACTTCGCCGAGCAGGGTCGCGGTCTGCGGCGTTTCCTCCGACGGCTTGACCACCACCGTGTTGCCGCACGCCAAGGCCGGCGCGACCTTCCAGGTCATCAGCAGCAGCGGCAGGTTCCACGGACAGACCACGCCGACGACGCCGATGGGGCGGCGCAACGCGTAATTGATGGCGCCCGCGCCATCCGGCGTCGCCATTTCGAAAAATTCGGTCGAACCATTCTTGATCGTGTCGGCGAACACCTTGAAGTTGGCGGCGCCGCGCGGAATGTCGAGATGGCGGGCCAGCGATAGCGGCTTGCCGGTGTCGGCGACCTCGGCCTCGAGGAACTCATCGAAGCGCTTGTTGATTTCGTTGGCGACGGCGTAAAGCATGTCGGCGCGCGCGGCTAAAGTTAGCGAGCCCCAGGGGCCATGCAGGGCGGCGCGCGCAGCTTTGACGGCGGCATCGACTTCCTTCTCGCCGGCTTCGGAGATGCGGGCGATCAGGGCGCCCGTCACGGGGGAATATTTGTCGAAGGTCTTGCCGCTGGCGGCGGCGACAAAATCGCCGGCGATGAAGTTGCGGATATCCCTGACCGCGGTGTCCGGCTGGCGCGTGACGTCGAGCATGTTTCTTCCCCGAAAACCGAGCGTATTTTGTGGTCCGGAGAGGATGGTAACTCGTGCAACCGTCGGCCTTGATCTAGATCAACGGCCCGCTTCACAACAGAGTGGGGATCAGGTCGTCGACCTTGACCCGCATGCGCTCTTTCACCGCGGCAACAATCCGGTCGCGGTGGCAGGCACGCGGATCGCGGCAATAGCAAAGCAGGGCGATGCGCTGGCCCGACTTGATCAGCGTCAGCAATTCATCGAGCGCGGTTTGGGCGTCCGGCGTCTTGATGTGCTTGGCGTAGATGCGCCAGAGCCTGTCGAGATCGCCCGCCCGCGCGGCTTCGCGGCCTTCCGCCGGCGTGCCGAGCTTCTGCAAATGCAGGTAGGCGATGCCTTGCTCGTCGAGCGAGGCGGCCAGCACTTTCTTGGAAAAGCCGGGACGGCGCGAGGCGGCGACCGCGCGCGTGTCGACCAGCAGTTTGACCTTGGCGCGGGTCAGTTCGCGCAGCACCGCCGGGACGGTGGCCTGCTCGTAGCCGATGGTGAACAGCGCCGGGGTTTTCTTCGACGTTTTCGGCGCGGGCTTCTTCGCCGCTTTCTTCCTCACCACCTTCGCCATCATTTCAGCCTTTCGATCAACGCCATGGCTGCCGCCGGCGCACGCAGTTTGGCCTCGTGGATGAAATAAAGAAAGACCTCGCGCGGCGTCTTGGCGGGCTTCGCCCTGTCGACGCGCGGCAGGTCGGCGGGAACGCCGCCTTTCAGCCAGGTCCGAACGCGCTTGGCCCAGGCATCGAGCGCCTTCGGCGGATAGCCGGCTTTGAGTCTTTCGTTGCCCTTTTGCAGACGGGCATAGATGAAATCGGCGGTGACGTCGGCGATCTCGCTGTAGCTGTCGTGCTCGGCGTAGCAGATTGCGACGTTGCGCCGGCGCGCGAGCGCAATGAAGGCGGGTGTCTTGAAGGTGTCGTTGCGCACCTCGACGACATGGCGCAGTGAATGGCCGTCGAACACGTCCGGCAGCAGGTCGAGAAATGCGCCGAAGTCGGCCTCGTCGAATTTCTTGTGCGGCGCGAATTGCCAGAGCAAGGGGCCGAGTTTGGACCCGAGTTCGGTGATGCCTGAATCGAGAAAGCGTTTGATCGAGTCACCGGCGTCCGCCAACACGCGGCGATTGACCGCATAGCGCGGACCTTTCAACGAAAACACGAAATCGCCGGGAACTTCGGACGCCCATTTGCGGAACGTTTTGGGCGATTGCGTTGAATAAAATGTGCCGTTGACCTCGATCGAGGTCAGCTTTTGGCCAGCATATTCAAGCTCGCGCGCGTGCGCGAGGCCCTTGGGATAGAACACGCCGCGCCACGGCGCATAGGTCCAGCCGCCGATGCCAACGTAAGGTTTCGTTAAGCTTTTCGTCATCTTAAAGTCACACTTGCCACCTATACAGAAATACAAGTGGTGAGGCGGTCTAACGATCCCTCATCCGACGGCCACGATGAGATGCCAGGCGACGGCGGATGTACCCGCGCCTCATTTCGTTTGTGGTCGTTTCTGTTTGTGGCCATTGAACCTACCCATCATGCCGGCGAGGTCGCGCTCAGCCTGGCATTGGCGGCGCGCAGCGCGGCGTTTTCCTCTTCAAGACTTCGAATGGTGTGGAACAGCCGCGCCGTCGACAACTGCAACAAATAGAATCCGAAAGTCGGATTCTGGAAATAAAGCTCCATGACACTGTCGTAGGAGATCGCCAGCGTTTCGACGCGGTCGATGCACTCCACGGTCGCTGTGCGGGTTCGACCCGGTTCCAGCAGGCCGAGTTCGCCGATGACGCTGCCGGCACCCATCTCGATATTGGGCTCAACGACGCGGCAGCGTCCGGAAATGACAAAGTGCAATTCAGTCGCCGCGTCGCCCTTGCGAAACAGGACCGTGCCGGCTTCGAAGCGCCGATCGGTGCTGAACGGTTTCAGCCACTCCATCGACAGATCGCCATTGGCGGCTTCGTTCACCTGCCGGATCAACCGCTTCATCTGGAGGAAGCGCACCACATTGATCGGCAGCAGGATGATGTGGAGGATCAGGGTGGGATAGACTGTGGCGAGGGCCGAATAGGCGATGAACAGCACATTGGTGGTCATGGCGATCACCCGCAGCGGGATCATCGTCTTCATCAGGTAGCCGGCGACGTTGGCCAGCACCGCGATGGCAGCGATGAAATTGACGATACCGATGTCTTCGAGCGACGTGGGCCAATGCATGGTGACTTCTTCTGGACAGGGGCCTAGGGGCGCCAGCACAGGCTAGCCAAAGAGAAAGGCCCGGGACATCTCCCGGGCCTTCTTTATTTTGACGTTCGAGCGAATGGACTTAGAAGTCCATTCCTCCCATGCCCGGGGGCATGCCGCCGGCGCCGCCGCCGGCACCCTTCTTGGCCGGGATCTCGGCGACCATCGCCTCGGTGGTGATCAGAAGGCCGGCGACCGACGCCGCGTTCTGGATCGCCGCACGCACGACCTTGGTCGGGTCGATGATGCCCTTCGAGACCATGTTGCCGTATTCGGCCGTCTGGGCGTCGAAGCCGTAGGAGTACTGATCCTTCTCGAGGATCTTGCCGACGATGACCGAGCCGTCTTCACCGGCGTTCGAGGCGATCTGACGGGCAGGCGCCTGGATCGCGCGACGCACGATCTCGACGCCGACCTTCTGGTCGTCATTCGCGGTCTTGACCTTCTTCAAGGCTTCGGTGGCGCGCAACAGCGCGACGCCGCCGCCCGGCAGAATGCCTTCCTCAACCGCGGCGCGGGTTGCGTGCATCGCGTCGTCGACGCGATCCTTGCGCTCCTTCACTTCGACTTCGGTCGCACCGCCGACGCGGATCACGGCCACGCCACCGGCGAGCTTGGCGAGACGCTCCTGCAGCTTTTCCTTGTCGTAGTCCGAGGTGGTTTCCTCGATCTGCGCCTTGATCTGCGCCACGCGCGCTTCGATGTCGACCTTCTTGCCGGCGCCGTTGACGATCGTGGTGTTTTCCTTGTCGATCATCACCTTCTTGGTGCGGCCCAGCATCTGGATGGTGACGTTCTCAAGCTTGATGCCGAGATCTTCCGAGATCGCCTGGCCGCCGGTCAGGATCGCGATGTCCTGCAGCATGGCCTTGCGGCGATCGCCGAAGCCCGGCGCCTTGACGGCGGCAACCTTGAGGCCGCCACGCAGCTTGTTGACGACGAGGGTGGCGAGCGCTTCGCCTTCGATGTCCTCGGCGACGATCAAGAGCGGCTTGCCGGTCTGCACGACTGCTTCGAGCAGCGGCAGCATTTCCTGGAGCTGCGAGAGCTTCTTCTCGTAGATCAGGATGTACGGGTCTTCCATCTCAACGCGCATCTTGTCGGCGTTGGTGATGAAGTAGGGCGAGATGTAGCCGCGGTCGAACTGCATGCCCTCGACGATGTCGAGTTCGGTTTCCAGCGACTTGGCCTCTTCAACCGTGATGACGCCTTCGTTGCCGACCTTGGCCATGGCCTTGGCGAGGAAGTCGCCGATTTCGCGGTCGCCGTTGGCCGAGATGGTGCCGACCTGGGCGATCTCTTCGTTCGACGTGACCTTCTTCGAGTTGGCCTTGAGATGCTCGACGATGGCTTCGACGGCGAGGTCGATGCCGCGCTTCAGGTCCATCGGGTTCATGCCGGCGGCAACCGACTTGGCGCCTTCGCGCACGATCGCCTGGGCCAGAACGGTGGCGGTGGTGGTGCCGTCGCCGGCGAGGTCCGAGGACTTCGAGGCAACTTCGCGGACCATCTGCGCGCCCATGTTCTCGAACTTGTCTTCAAGCTCGATTTCCTTGGCGACGGTGACGCCGTCCTTGGTGATGCGCGGCGCGCCAAACGACTTGTCGAGGACGACGTTGCGGCCCTTCGGACCGAGCGTCACCTTGACGGCATTGGCGAGAATGTCGACGCCGCGCAACATGCGGTCGCGCGCGTCGATGGAGAATTTAACGTCTTTAGCAGCCATTGTTTCGTTTCCTTCAGGTTTCGGTCCTCATCCTGAGGAGCGAGCGAAGCTCGCGTCTCGAAGGATGAGATGTGATTTGTTTGCTCTCGTCCTTCGAGACGCCTGCCTTAAGGCGGGCTCCTCAGGACGAGGGCTTTGCGCCTTAGGCGGCTTTCTTCTTGGTGGCGGCGCCACCTTCGATCACGCCCATGACGTCGGATTCCTTCATGATCAGGAGATCCTGGCCGTCGATCTTGACCTCGGTGCCCGACCATTTGCCGAACAGCACGATTTCGCCGACCTTGACGTCGAGCGGGGTCAGCTTGCCGGCTTCGTCACGGCCACCGGGGCCGACGGCGATGACTTCGCCCTGCGACGGCTTCTCTTGCGCTGAGTCGGGGATAATGATGCCACCGGCAGTCTTTTCCTCGGCATCGATGCGCTTGACGACGATGCGGTCGTGAAGCGGGCGGAACTTCATGGCAGTCCTCCAAAATAATTGAGCGATTTGAGTTTCGGGTTGGCGGCTAACCCTCAGCCGCAACCTGCACTGCAGATGGGTGAGGGCGTTTTGGCCCGCAAGGGGCCTCGGGCCGGTTTTTAGCACTCATTTCGGGCGAGTGCCAACAATTCCGTTAAGTGACTGGCAGACAATGGTTAATGGCCGCCCGGAACCGGGTGCCTGGCTTTTGCATTGGCAGTTACCGGTTCCGAGGAGGTATGGCGTCACCTGTTAGCAAACTGCCTTGCATGCTGCTAACGCCTTGATTTTAAACAGATTGTTCATCGTTTTGGCTTGCAATGCCTAGACCCGGGACCGGAAGATTGGAGTTCGATTCAAACGGAGGACGACAATGGGTTCGACCGTATCGCGTGACTTCGAGAAGCAGGTGGCGGGCTTCGGCCTGACGACGGCGCACATTCTCTACCGCCGCCCCGATCACCGCTGGCTGCTGCAGTCCTATGTCTGGCAGGCCTACGACCTGTTTCCGCAATTTCCCGAGCTGCAGAAGTTTCTCGAATTCTGGCAGGCCAAACTGGAAGGTCCGCTGGTTTCGGTCGAGGTCGCCCACTCCAAGCTGATCAAGCCGGCCGAGATGAAAGCGATCAACGGCGAATTCGTGTTGCATTAGGTCCACCGCCCTCATCCTGAGGAGCATCGCAATTGCGATGCGTCTCGAAGGATGGGGCCGGCCTCGTCCTTCGAGACGCCGCGCTACGCGCGGCTCCTCAGGATGAGGCCGAGTGAAACGTGCAGCGCACATCAAGTTTCCATCAGCCAACGCTCCGCCGCCCGTATTTTTTTCGGCCCCGGGCAGGCCGTAGTTCGGAGCGCGCGCCTCAAAAATAAGAGGGTGCGCGGAACGCCAGGGTCCTGAGAGGACCCACGCGCCTCGACGCCTCGCGACATCGAGGCTTGTCGAAGCAGTCAGTAACGCAAGTCCGCCCTTCTCCCGGCGTTCCGCGCGCGATGTTTATAGGTTTGCTCCGCTCCGCCCCCGGTGGACTTACCGTTTCAGGCGACCGCGCCTCTCCTTTCGGATTGGCAGGCCACCTATCCACCGCTATCGGGCCCAAATGGAAACCGGCATTTCTGACCATGCCGGCGGCCACCGCCAGTGGAGCCCAGTGACGCACGGACGGGTGCGCCGGGACGTGAGCGGCTTGGACCGCCGGTGACGGGATTTTGCGCCGCATCTCCGACGCACCCGACCGGCCACCGCTTCCCGCCCCGCATCTGAAGATGCTGTACAGACACCCCTCAAAGGGGCGGGATAGGCCTGTATATAGTCCTAGGATTATAGACAGTCAAGGGGCAATTTGCGCCTGTGGGCCGTTCCTGGCGTTTCGGTTTGGCGTTAGGGTATTTTTACGCGGAAAGCGGCGGTCAGATGAAAGGCGGCGGTCAAATGAAGCGCGTTCTGTTGGCTGGCATGCTGGTCTTGTTGCCGATGGCCGGCTCGGCCGAAACCCCGGACGAATGGATTGCTCTGGGTACCCGTGTTCACGGAGGCTTCGGATCATTCATACCGCTCGGCATCAAGATCGGGCTTGATGCCACAGAGCGGCTAAAGCTGAGGCCGCGCGAATTGGCTGTGACGTATTATGACGGCGCACAATCGCCTTGCGCCTGCTTCGCGGACGGTATTGCGATTGCAACGCTGGCATCGGTCGGCCAAAGGTCCCTCGCCATCGCGCCGGAGAAGGCGCCGCCGGGACTGGCGGCGATAGCCGTAATCCGTCCAAAAGCAGGAGGCCCGGGCTTCAAATATACGATCCCAATGACAGCACTGGCCAAGCTTGGACCGATGAACAAAGACCTCGATCCACGCGGACGCTACGACGCGGTGATGAAAGAGGAAGGCCTGTTTTCAGTAGAACCGGCCCCGTAGCTCGACGGCTGCGCTAAAGATACTACGAACTGATCCGTTCGATGACCGCGCCGCAGCGGGAGAGTTTTTCCTCGAGCCGCTCGAAGCCGCGATCGAGATGATAGACGCGGTTGACCATGGTCTCGCCCTCGGCGGCGAGCGCGGCAATGACCAGCGACACCGAGGCGCGCAGATCGGTGGCCATTACCGGCGCGCCTTTCAGCCGCTTGACGCCTTCGATGGTCGCGGTCTCGCCGTCGAGCGTGATGTGCGCGCCGAGGCGGGCCAGCTCCTGCACATGCATGAAGCGGTTTTCGAAAATGGTTTCGGTGATATGCGAGGTGCCCTTGGCCAGCGACATCAGCGCCATCAGCTGCGCCTGCAGATCGGTCGGGAAACCGGGGAACGGCGCCGTGGCGACATCGACCGGCATCAAGCCTGCGCCGTTGCGGGCGATGCGAATGCCTTCATTGGTCGGCGTCACCGTGGTGCCGGTCTGCGCCAGGACATCGAGCGCCGACTGCAACAGTTCCGGCCGGGTGTTCTGCAACAGCACATCGCCGCCGGTCATGGCGACGGCCATCGCGTAAGTGCCGGTCTCGATGCGGTCGGGCAGCACCGCGTGGCGCGTGCCGTTCAATTTCGCGACGCCTTCGACGACGAGGCGCGAGGTGCCGATGCCGGTGACCTTGGCGCCCATCTTGTTGAGGCAATCGGCGACGTCGCCGATCTCCGGCTCGCGCGCCGCGTTGTCGATCACGGTCGTGCCCTTGGCGAGCGTCGCCGCCATCAGCGCGACATGCGTGCCGCTCACCGTGACCTTGGGAAACTTGATTTCGCCGCCGCGCAGGCCGTTCTTGGCGCGGGCGATGACATAGCCGCCTTCGATCTCGATTTCGGCGCCGAGTTTTTCCAAAGCCATGATCAGAAGGTCGACCGGCCGCGTGCCGATGGCGCAACCGCCGGGCATCGACACCTTGGCCTCGCCCATGCGCGCCAAGAGCGGCGCGATGACCCAGAAACTCGCCCGCATGGTCGAGACGAGTTCATAAGGAGCCGTGGTATCGACGATGTTTTTCGCCGAAATGTGCAAGGTGCGGCCGGAGGCCGGCTCGTCGTTGGAGCGCTTGCCGGCGATCATGATATCGACGCCGTGATTGCCGAGGATGCGCTGCAACTGGATGACGTCGGCCAGGCGCGGCACGTTTTCCAGGATCAGCGTCTCTGCCGTCAGCAGGCTGGCGATCATCAAGGGCAGCGTGGCGTTCTTGGCGCCGGAAATCGGGATCGTGCCGTTGAGCCTTTGTCCGCCGACGATGCGTATACGATCCATGATGAGCCCCGGCTCTCGCTTTGTTCGAGTCTTCCGGGCCGATCTATGGACCGCCGGACGCCCCCCTGCAAAGCACAACTTGCCGGAGGGTTACCATCTATCGCCTGGCAAATAAGGCGGAAACCGGTTCCGGCAAGCGGCAGGATCAGGGATTTTCGTCGCTGGAGGGGACTTTGCCGCCCGCAGCGCGCTCCTCGGTGCCTCTCGCACGCTCCTGAGCCTTGCGCCGGCGCAGATTTTCCCGTAGCGCAGCGGCCAGCCGCGCGTCGCGGCTGTTGGGTGCGCTGGATTTCTTCTGCTTTTTGCCGTTCTCGTCCCCGCTCATGGCCCTAACTATCGGCCGGAAGGCAGGCTTGACAAGTTCACGCAAAATTCAGGGCTGGACAGGTACTTACCTTGCATCCTAAAGGGGCGTTGTGGCAGTTTCCGCCGCGTTCGCCCCGGGCACCT
>CAIMEA010000168.1 GCA_903839845.1 uncultured Hyphomicrobiales bacterium | reverse complement strand
GGTGACGCGCACGGTATTTCCGACCAACCCGCCCCGGGTGGACTACGAGCTGACCGATCTCGGCCGCTCGCTGCTTGAGCCGGTGAGCGCGCTCGGCACCTGGGCGCGGCACACCCGGCCGGCCATCCAGCAATCGCGGCAACGGTTCGACGCCGCCGCCGGCGAATAAAATCACATACAGCCGAAGGATTTATAACGTTCGTTGTGTCGGCTATCGGACAGAGTTTCAACTTGTAGGGGGTGCACAACTCGGACATATTGGAACTCTGAAGGTGTTTCGCTACCGTTCTGGCATTGACAAGGATGCCCGTGGTGCCGCGTTACTTTTTCCATTTCTCCGATGGGAAGCGTCGGTTTTCCGACGCGCAGGGCGTTGAGCTCAACGGCATGGCGTCGGCGCGCGCACACGCGATCCGGCAGGTGCGGGATTTGAAAGCCGCGATGTGCGATCCCGGCATCCAGGATTTGTCCGGCTGGTCAATGACGGTGGTCGATGCCGACGACCACGTCATTTTCGAGACCGGCTTCGACCTGAAGGTTCAGCGCGCCGGCGGCTGACGCACACGGCGCCCGCGCGGGTGGCTCTCGCACGGCGCGGCTCTCGCAAGGCACGCAACGATCGGCTAAATTGTGTCGATGAAAAAGCGTTTCGCCGCGATCATATGTCTGGCGGTGCTCGGCCTGTCGCTCGGCGGCTGCACCAAATGCGGCTTCCTCTGGGACAGCGGTCCGCGTTCGTGCCACGCCGACGCGCCGAAATAACGGGGCCGAAAATATTTTCAGGCTGGCGACCGGCCAGCAGTGAATTATTTTTGAAAAATTTCAGGGCGGGGTCGCCTTTTTCGCCGCGACAAACGGAATAAGACTTTGCACGGTAAGGGTTTTTGGCGTTGCCGCGCGGGCCAAGGATTTTTCGAAAAAAGTCCTAGGACTATATTGACAGCGTGACGCTCCTCCGCTATGGTTTGGGCATGCTCCACACTTGCGTCCGCTGGAGTTCACGCCAAAGCGTGGCACCTGGCGGAACGCCTGAACGTCCGCGGCGTTGCTCTTCACGAACCAATTTTCGAGGAGCGACACATGGCCAAAGTTGAACACGGACAAATCACCGAGGCCACGACCGAGGCGCGCGCCGGCGAGACCGGCGGCCACATGCGCTGGGTGCTGTTCACCGGGACCTTCCTGGTGGCGGCGATCTTCGCTGGACTGATCGCGTATTACTTCGGCCAGTAAGGCCGCGCGGCGGCCAAGACCAGCGCCACGCGCGCAGAAAAGTTTTTAACGCGCCGGATGTTCCGGCGCGTTTTTTTATGGGGGTTAAACATGCCAGCCAGAAAGCAGGTCGCGCCGGAACGCATCGCCGAAGGAAAATTCCTTTACGAACAGACGCTGACGCCAACTGCCGAGATTGGCAAGCGCATGGGCTTGTCGCGGACAGCCTTTTATATGCGCGTCAAGGAATGGGGCTGGACACAGCGGCGCTATTCGCATGGGCTCGCCGATGAAATTGCCGGGCCGATCCTGCCGCCGCCTTCGCCTGCCGTCGCCGATGCGCCCGTCGCCACGATCGGGGCGGGCGCATTCGCAGACGCCCCGCCTGGCGAAACCGCAAGCGCCTTCGAAATCCGCGCACGCAATTATGCGCGGGCCTGCGGCGCGGTCGGGCGACAGATAGACATCATCGAAGGCATTCAGGCGACGCTGCTGCCGACGCAGGCACCGCAAGCCGAACGTTCGGCGCGTGTGCTGGCCCTGCTCAATAAATCTTTGCTCGAAATCACGGCGACGACCGCGCCGGACGAAGTGGAGCCCGGTGACGACAATGACGACGCTTTCCCGCAAGACATCGACAAATTTCGGCAAGAGCTTGCTCGACGTCTGGAAGGGCTGGTCGAAGCTGAGCGACTTAGGGAAGGGCAGGGCGCTGGCGGGACTGAGACGGAGTGATCTTGCCCGCATCCATTATGACTTTCAGACATTCGCCCACGATCATCAAAAGCCCCCGGTGTGCGCGCCCAGCGGCGCCGACTGGAAAACCTGGCTGATCCTCGGCGGACGCGGCGCGGGCAAGACGCGCGCCGGGGCCGAATGGGTGCGCGAGGTGGCGCTCGCCGACGGACGTGCGCGCATCGCGCTGGTCGGCGAGACCGAGCACGAGGTTCGCTCGGTGATGATCGAAGGCGTCTCCGGTCTGTTGTCGATCCACCGTCCACGCGAACGGCCGCAATGGAATCCGACGTGGCGGCGGCTGGAATGGAAAAACGGCGCGGTCGCCGAAGTGTTCACGGCGGAAAATTACGAAGGCCTGCGTGGCCCACAGTTTTCCGCCGCCTGGTGCGATGAGCTTGCCAAGTGGCGTCATGCCGAAGCTACCTTTGACATGTTGCAGTTCGGACTGCGCCTTGGCGAGCGGCCGCGGCAAGTGGTGACGACCACGCCGCGGCCGATCGCGCTTCTCAAGAAACTGATCGCCGATCCTTCGACGGCGCTGACCCGCGCCGGCACGGTGGCCAATGCCTTCAATCTGTCGCCGGCCTTCATTGAGCACGTGCTGGCGCGCTATGGCGGCACGCGCATCGGCCGGCAGGAGATCGACGGCGAGATCGTCGAGGAGCGCGCCGACGCTTTGTGGACGCGCGTTGGACTGGAGAACTGCCGCGTCGACGCGCCACCCAAAGAACTCAACTTGATGCGCATTGTGGTCGCGGTCGATCCGCCGGCTTCCGCCAAGAAGGGTTCCGACGCTTGCGGCATTGTCGCGGCGGGACGCGCCGAGGATGGCACCATCTACGTGATCGAAGACGCCAGCGTCGCCGGGTTGTCGCCGCAAGGCTGGGCGATGAAGGCGGTGTCGCTGTGGCGCAGGCTGCAAGCCGACAGCCTGATCGCCGAAGCCAACCAGGGCGGCGACATGGTCAAGGCTGTGATCAACGAAGCCGACAGCGAAGTGCCGGTGATTTTGAAACACGCGACGCGCGGCAAATATCACCGCGCCGAACCGGTGGCGCAATTGTATGAGCAGGGCCGCGTCAAGCACGCCGGCGTTTATCCGGCGCTGGAGGACGAGATGTGCGACTTCGGCATTGACGGCCTGTCGTCGGGGCGCTCACCCGACCGGCTCGATGCGCTGGTTTGGGCGATCGGTGCGCTGACGTTCGGGGCAAGAGGGCAGCCGAGGGTGCGGGGGCTTTAGGTATGGCGCATAACAAAAGAGAAGCTCTCGAACGCGAGATCAGGCGCTGGGCGCGCCCGAATGCCCATCTTTTCGTGCGGCCGGACTGGCGGCGCTTTGTCAAACCGGGCTCGGACGCGGCGATGGTGTTCGAGATTTGAGCAGAAATATCGAGTGGACCAACTACGCGATTGGCGCGGGCGGTTTGCCGATGAGGGCGGTGGTGGCGATGGCGGGGCGGGAGGTGGCCGACAGGAACCTGCCAAGGATAAGCCCATACGTTTGGCCGGCGACATCACAGGCTTTACAAAGCATGGGATTGATCGAGCAATCAGCCGTGGCGTTTCGCCATCTGCGATTCACGATGCAGTCGCAAATCCAATCCGAATTATCCCACAGAACGAAGGGAAAATAAGATATGAAGGACGGGGAGCAGTCGTGGTGCTCAACCCCGCCGGGGGCGTCGTGACAGTCTGGGGTAAATGAGTATTGGGGACGCGGAGGTCGACATGACCGGCACAAGTGAACTAGTCAAAGCAGTCAAGCAAATTCTCTTGCGCGATTGGGATCCGATTGGGGTTCAGAACGTTGCGCAGGCGCAAGACGAATATGACGTCTATGCAAGTCCCATCGCGGCGATGTTGACGACGCGAATATCGATCGACGATTTGTCAAAGTATCTGCTCGATTCAGAGACACGGTCGATGGGACTGGCCGGGAATCGTGCGCGTGCCGTAGCAGTCGCGCACAAACTTTATGGGTTGAAGACGCTTTAAGCCGGCTTCTGTGCGAACATTTTTCAGCATCTAATCAACGTCTGACTGCGCATCGCCATCGAACCCTGCGGGCGCACGCCTGGCCGGCGCGACGATGCGAGGCCGAATTTGGTGCGCAAAGGCGGTACGCAGATGCGATTTCTCCCGACAACGTGAGACAAAATTAATCGCCACGATCCGCCGCTGCCGCGCAACTATCTGAGGCAGACCGCCGCGGTTCGGCAATATGCCGCAATAATCTCCGTTCAGATTATTCAAACAAGCGAGCAGATGCGCCTCGGCGCGGTGGTATTGGAACCGGCCCGTCATCGTTTCGTCGCATTGTCCCTGTGCAGGGGGTGACGATTTCGCGGCCGCAGCGCCGCTCCTCATAAAATGGTGTCTCATTGTTCAAACGACTTATCATTCCCGCGATGGCGATCGCCGCGATCGCCTTGGCCTCGCCGGCTGACGCAAGACCGAAACATAAGGGGGCAATGCCGGCGCAGGTGACCTGCGACCCGCGCGGCTGTTCCGACAATCCGGCGGCGCAAGCCGGCGCGACGCGCCAGCGCGCGCAGACGCGGCGCGAATCGGACGCAGCACCGACGCAGGTCGCCGATGCCAATGGCAACGGCGCGATCGTCGGCGGACGGCCCAGCGCATGTCCGCACCGCTTTTGCGGCTGCGAGGCCTCGCTCTATGTGTTCGGCGCCATCCGCGCCGAACTGAACCTGGCGGCAAACTGGGTGCGCAAATTTCCGCGGACCGAGCCGGCGGCGGGCATGGTGGCGGCGCGCAGCGGCCATGTGATGGTCTTGATGAGCCACGCCAGCGGCGACGAATGGATGGTGCATGACGGCAATTCCGGCGGCGGCCGCACCCGCGAGCACGTCCGCTCGATCCGCGGCTACACGATCGTCAACCCGCACGCGACGGTGACGGCGCAGAACTAGCGCCGGCGTTACCCGATCAACAACCAACAAGGAGGCCCGCTTCGTGCGGGCTTTTTTTATGTTCGACACACTGAAATCACTGCTGCGCATCCCGGAGCAGAAGCAATCGCGGACGTCGCGGCTCATTGCGATCGAATCCGGCGGGCGCGCGCGCTGGACGCCGCGCGACTACGCGGCGCTGACGCGCGAGGGCTACACGCGCAACGCCATCGTGCATCGCGCGGTGCGGCTGATCGCCGAGAGCGTCGGCGGTGTTTCGTTCCTGCTGCAGGAGGGCGCGGCCGAGCATACGGCGCATCCTTTGCTCGACCTGATCGCGCGGCCCAATCCGCGCCAGGACGGCGCGGCATTTCTCGAAAGCGTCGCCTCGCATCTGCTGCTGTCGGGCAATGCCTATGTCGAGGCGGTGAGTGTCGGCGGCGCGGCGGGAGACAGTGTGCGTGAATTGTACGCGCTGCGGCCCGACCGCATGAAAGTGGTGCCGGGGCCGGATGGCTGGCCGTCCGCGTTCGATTATACGGTCGCCGGCGCGACGGTGCGCTTCGACCAGAATGTGGCGCAGCCGCCGATCCTGCATCTCACTTTGTTCAATCCGCTCGACGATTATTACGGCCTGAGCCCGCTCGAGGCCGCCGCAGTCGCGGTCGATACGCATAATTCGGCGGCGCGCTGGAACAAGGCGCTGCTCGACAACGCGGCGCGGCCGTCCGGTGCGCTGGTCTACGCCGGGCCGGAAGGCGCGGTGATGGCCGACGCGCAATTCGAGCGGCTGAAAAAGGAACTCGCCGACCAGTATCAGGGCACGGCCAATGCCGGGCGGCCTTTGCTGCTCGAAGGCGGCCTCGACTGGAAGGCGATGTCGCTGTCGCCGAAGGACATGGACTTCATGGAGGCCAAGCATTCGGCGGCGCGCGAGATCGCGCTGGCCTTCGGCGTGCCGCCGATGCTGCTCGCCATACCCGGCGACAATACTTATTCGAACTATCAGGAAGCCAACCGCGTGTTCTGGCGCGGCACCGTGCTGCCGCTCGCCAACCGTATCGGCGCGGCGCTGACGCAATGGCTGGCGCCGGGCTTCGGCGCGAGTTTGGCGCTTGTCGTCGATGCCGACCGCATCGAGGCCTTGTCGGCGGACCGCGCCGCTCTGTGGGAGCGCGTCACCAAGGCGCCGTTCCTCACCGTCAACGAAAAGCGTAACGCGGTCGGCTATGGCGCGATCGCCGGCGGTGACGGCTTCGGCAGCGGGTCATAAATCTCGCATAAAGGGCGCGGCGTTCGCGGAACAAGTCGCGGGGTCTCTCGTTCTCATCGCTGAAGCCTCGCGAGCGCGGGGCCATGCGCAATGGAACCCGAGGTGTGACGATGCTCAGAAAATCCATAGTCGCGGCCAGCCTGGTCGCTCTCGCACTGTCGAGCGCCGCCGTGCAGGCGCAGGACAAACCCGCTGCCGACAAGGACAGCCAGAAATTTATCAGCAACGCGATCGAGGGCGACATCGGCGAGGTCGATGCCGGCCAACTCGCCCAGCAGAAGGGCAAGAGCGAGGCGGTCAAGCAATATGGCGCGATGCTGGTCAGGGACCACGGCGCGCACAAGGACAAGGCAATCGCGGTGGCGAACCAGCTCGGCGTCAAGCCGCCGACCGGTTCCAGCGTCTCGGCGAAGGCGACTTATCTCAAGCTGAAGGTGTTGTCGGGCGACACGTTCGACCGCAGCTTCGCCCGGAGCATGGTCTCGGATCATCAGGCCGACATTAAGATGTATCAGGCGCAGTCCGCCAAGAACGATGCGGCGGGTCAGCTCGCCAAGGAGACGCTGCCGATCCTGCAGCACCATCTTCAGGAAGCGCAGGCGCTGGTGCGCGAGACCACGACCACCGGCCAGTCGTCGAAGCAGTAAATCGATCGAAATAGAGATCCACGCGCCTTCTTTCCCCGGGCTCGTGTGCAATGGCGTCCGATGCGGCTTCCCCCAGCCGCGCCGGACGCCATTTTTTTGCAAAATGCGAGCGGCGAAGATGCGCGACGTCATCGAGACTTTCAGTGCGCGCGGCGACCTCGCGCATCTGGCGCTGTTGCTGTGGGCTTTGTCGGCGTCAAGCCTTGCCTGGTTCGCACTTCGCGAACTGACGGCGGCGAGCCGGCGCTTCGACGCCTTCGTGCGCGAACTGGCGCGCTTCAACGATCATTTTGGAGCAAGATAATGGACACACTGCATACCGTATTGCGTTCGATCCGCGGCGAAACAAAAAGCCGGCGCGACCATATCACCGTGTTCCGCGAATTCCTCGACCACCTTGAACGCGCCTCGCGGCGCCGCGAGAAATCGGTGAAGCCGCCGAAGAGCAAATCGCCGCGCGGCAAGCGCTAACACAACTCTCTAAACCGCACCGTTCGACCTGACGCCTTGCTCCGCCCGCGGAGTGGGAAGGATTTGCCATGCTCGCATCTCAGACCGACCCGACCGTCGCATCCGTGTTCGCGCCGCGCACGCGCATCGACGCCGACGGCACGGTCGAAGGCTACGCCTCGCTGTTCGGCGAGATCGACCAGGCGCGCGACATGGTCATGCGCGGCGCCTTCGCAACGACCTTGCGGCAGCGTTCGGTGCAGCGCGTACCGATGCTGTTCCAGCACGATCCGGCCGAGCCTGTCGGCGTTTGGCTGGAACTGCGCGAGGACCATCGCGGACTTTACGCGCGCGGCCGCCTGATCCCGGAAGTGGCGCGCGGCCGCGAGCTATTGTCGCTGCTGCGCGCCGGCGCCATCGATGGGCTGTCGATCGGCTTTCGCACGGTCAAGGGCCGTATCGATCCAAGGACCCGGGTGCGCAGCTTGCTGGCTGTCGACCTGTGGGAGATTTCCATTGTCACGTTCCCGCTGCTGGCGGGGGCGCGCGTGCGCGCGGTGAAGCAGGCGAACTCCCCGCCGCGTGCTTCATCGCTGCGCGAGCGCGCCGAAGCGGATTGGCGCGCGCTGATGGGCGGGATTGCCGGCGTCGACGCGGCCCCGCGCGCGCCGCTCATCGTGACGCGGCGG
>CAIMEA010000167.1 GCA_903839845.1 uncultured Hyphomicrobiales bacterium | reverse complement strand
CCGCCCCAAAAGAGCGCCTGACGGTCCGCGAAAAACCCCGCCCAAAGGTTGCGCGGCGTTGGACGCGCCCCTATAACGCCGTCACGGTCGGGGCGTAGCGCAGCCCGGTTAGCGCACTTGTCTGGGAGACAAGGGGTCGTGAGTTCAAATCTCGCCGCCCCGACCATTTAATGCTCGAATCGACCGGGCGGCGCCGAGTGGTCTGGCAAGCGGCGGCCATTTTTCTATTCGATAGCAGATCTGCCGCGCGGGAGCGTTCCCTTGTTTGAAAGCATTGTCGGCTTGCCCTAAACGTGGCTAGTTAAAAATATCGATTCTGAGTCGACACGACCGCGGGCACTCCCTCGGAGGGCACGACAGTACGGTTTCAGACGTCGAAGCCCGCCCCCGTATGGCAGTACCTCTTTCAAAAAATGCGCAGCTTACGAACCTTTGCAATTGGTGCAGTGACCGTGGCCTTGCTGCTCGGCTCACTACTCCTCACGCAGATGGACTTTGCCGCCATCGCGGGCGCAGCCAGCCAGCTCACGATCATCCCCCTTATGCTGGCCGCAAGTCTGCTGATAGCAGGCGCCCTTTTGGCTGTCCTTCGGCTCTGGTGCATTTCCGCCGATATTGGCACCCCATTGAGCTTTCGGGACGCGATGCTGGCTCTCAGCCTGGGACAGATAGCCGGCGCAATTTCGGTGCAGTTCTTTGGTCAGATCGCCGCACGGGCGGCGCTTCTTGGCCGGCGCGGCATTTCCAACTCCGCCAATATAGTGATGGCAACCTATGAACGGGCGGCGGCCGTGTTTGTATCGGCAGGCATGGCCACGTGCGGCGCGATCTATCTTTTCGGCAAACTATCCTTCGATATCGAACAAGGCGGCGCTCAGTTCTTGACGATTGTCGCGGGAATGACTTGCATCGTCATCGCTGGAGCAGCCACGGTCTGGGGTCGGTATGCCCTTCCCATCATCCGGGAATTGATGACACCTAAAGTTGCGAAAGCCGTTTTTCGCAACGCGCTTCTGACCATGCTGATACAATTCTGCACCGCCGGCGCGTATGTCATGCTCGCCCACAACCTTTCGCCTGACACGACCATACAGAATTTGATCGCGGCGTCACTCGTCGTCATGTTCGCGGCAAGTCTGCCGATAAGTTTCTCCGGCTGGGGCTTAAGGGAAATCAGCGCCGTTTTTGTTCTCGGAACCGTCGGAATAGCAGCGGCGGTGGCCCTCACTATTTCCATCGCCATTGGCGCATTAGCCCTCATAGCGGTCATTTTTGTCGCCGGCGCGGCGGTCGTATCAACCGGCGAACTCACGGACGATACGCCGGGCTCGGGTTCGCAACGGTTCGAACTGACGAATTTTCTCAAATGGGCCCTGCCTATCGCAGCGGCGACAGCAGTCTTTTTCCAGATCTACGTGCCCACTGGCGCTACAAACCTCAGCGTCAATCTCGCCGACCCCATCGCTGTTCTCGGCGGGATGATTTTCGTTTCCGAATACGGCCGAAACGCGCAATGGCGCCTACCTGGCCTGCCCTTTTTTGCCGCCATAGCGACATTGATCCTGTTTCTCTCCTACCTTCACGGCTATGTCGACTTCGGATCCAATCACTGGGCCTCCGTGAACCGCTTGTTGGGCTGGCTGATCGTGCTCGGCTACGTCGCAACTGGAGCGCTTGTTGTCGCCAAAGGCGGCGAGAGAGGCGCGGTGCTTTTTGCAAAGGCCTTCATCGTGACGGCCGCCAGCATCGTGGTGTTCTGGGCCTGCATTATCTTCGCCAACAGGATCGGCGTCGTTCTTCCGAAGGGCGTCCTGGTGGAGCCCCTGGCCGGTTTTTCACAAAACCGGAATGCTTTCTCCTTCGGCCTTTTGATGGCAATTTGCGCGTTGCCGCTCGTCTTGCCGCGCCAACGTTTGGCCGCGTTTACAATACTGGCGTTCGGCCTTTGGGTGAGCAATTCATTCGCGGCCTGCGGTTCGCTCGTCGTCGTTGCTGGCCTGTTGGTTTATTTTCGAATTATGTCGTTACGCGCGGTTGGTGGGGCGACACTGATGGTCGCCGTCGCTGTCGCGCTATTTCACTTCGCGCCATATTTTTCCGAGTATTTCGGGGCGAGAGGCGGAGACTTCAACATCCTGGTCAATTTTTCTGCGCGCGAGTCATCCAATCTCGAGCGATTCATTAGCTTGCAGGGCGGCTTTGCGCTGTTTTTGCAGCACCCGCTGTTCGGCGCCGGTCTTGGTCAGTTTATCGAGAGCCAAACTATCGGCGGCATTCCGCTGGTCATTCACTCAACGCCAATCTGGCTGCTGGCCGAAACCGGTATCGTCGGCCTATTGGCCTTTGCCGGACCGGCCGCGTGGCTTTACGTCCGCGAATTTGCCCGGCGCGACTTTGACCCGATCAGTCAAGTCATTGTCCTGGTCCTGACGACCTTCGCCATCATGTCCGAGGTTCATGAGTTGATGTTTCAGCGGCCGCTGTGGCTGCTCCTCGGCGTCGCCTTGTTTAGCCAGGCATCAATCAAATCCAGCGGCACGGTCCTGCCGCGCGTCGGCTAATCCGCGGTTCGCAGCGACACGCCCAGCATCGCCCGGCGGCGCAGCCAGACGGTCGCGCGGTATTTCGGGTCGTGCGTCGCCGCCTGCATGCCATCGAGCACGGCCAGAACCCGCGCCGGTCCGAGCAGGTCACCGAGCGCCAGCGGCCCTTTGGGATAGTTCAGCCCGAGTTCGACCGCGGTATCGATATCGGCGGGCGCGGCCACCCGCAGCTCGGCGATGCGGCTGCCGACATTGACGATCATGGCAAGAAGCCGCTGCACGACAAACCCATTGCTGTCGTTGATCGCGGTCACCGGCGCGCCGGTGGCTTCCAGCGCGGCGACGGCGGCGCCTAATGTTTCCGCCGAGGTCAGTGGATTTTTCATCACCGTGTAACGGCCTTTAAATCCGCCGAGCCCATCGACGGCCACCGTGCGGGCCGGATCGAGCTTCAGGCGCAGCGCCGCGCCGGTGCAGTCTTCGCCAAGCGGCGTAACAATATTGACCGCATGCGCGCCCGGCGCGCCGCCGATATTTGTTTTGACGCCAACGGCATTGAGCAACATCGCAAGATCATGGCCGCCCTCTTCGTCGGCGATCCAGACCGATGCCGGTCTGGCTTGCGCTTCGATTGCGATCGTCGGAGCGCTCGCTTTCGGCGCGTCCGCGTAATCGTAAAAACCCCCGCCGGTCTTGCGGCCGAGCAGTCCGCCGGCGACCCGCACAGCCATCTGCGCCGACGGTTGGTACATCGGCTCGTCATAGTAACGCGCGAAAATACTTTCCATCACCGCGTGGGTAATGTCCGCGCCGATGAGATCGAACAGCTCAAACGGCCCCATGCGAAAACCGGCCGCCTCTTTCATCAGGATGTCGACCTCGCGCGGCGAGGCGATGCCTTGCCCGACAATGCGCAAGGCTTCCGGACCGTAGGCACGGCCGGCGTGATTGACGACAAAGCCCGGCGTGTCGGTGGCAACGATCGGCTGCTTGCCGATGCGCCGTGCGAAAGCAACCAGCGCATCGACCAGCGTCGGGTCGCTGCGCAGGCCGCCAATGACTTCGACCAGTTTCATCACCGGCGGCGGATTGAAAAAATGCAGCCCGCCAATATGGCTCGGCCGCTGGCAGCCGGCGGCGATTTCGGTCACCGACAACGATGAGGTGTTGGAGGCAATGATGGCGTCGGCGGCGAGATGCTTTTCCAGCGCGCGCAACAGGTCGCGCTTGATGGCCAGATCCTCGACGATGGCCTCGATCACCAGACCTGCCGGCGCCGCATCGGCAAGCGACGTCATCGGCTTAAGCCTTTGCATGACGCCCGCTTTGTCTTCGCCCGACAGGCGGCCCTTGGCAACCTGCCCGTCGAGGCCCTTGCCGACCGCGCTCAAGGCCTCGGCGACCGCGCCGTCGCGCGCGTCATACAGCAGCGTTCGCAAGCCCGCCTGCGCGCAGACCTGCGCAATGCCGCGTCCCATGGCGCCGGCGCCAATGACCGCGACGATCAGGTCCGGCCTGTCGAGATTGATAGCCAATTTATTTGCCCTGGTAGGTAGCTTTGCGCTTTTCCAGAAAGGCATTCATGCCTTCCTTCTGGTCGCTTGTCGCAAACTGCAATTGAAAAGCCTTGCGCTCCAGCATGAGCGCGGTGTCGAGCGGCGCATTGACGCCGGCATTGACGATTTCCTTGATCTGGGCAACCGAGATCGGCGGCATCGCCGCGATGTCGCGCGCCAGTTCGAGCGCGCGCGGCAGCGCCTGCCCGGCCGGCACGGCTTCGCTGGCCACGCCCATGGCGACGGCTTCAGTCGCGCCGAACATGCGCCCAGTCAGCAACAACAGCATCGCCCGCTTAAGCCCGACGAGCCGCGCCAGCTTCTGCGTGCCGCCGCCGCCGGCCAGAATGCCGAGCTTGACCTCGGGCAGACCCATCTTGGCGCCCTCCCCGACCACGATGATGTCGGCGCACAGCGCCAGTTCCAGGCCGCCGCCAAGCGCGAAGCCTTCGACGGCGGCGATGACCGGCTTCGGGCAATCCATGATCGCGCGGTAGTACTGCTGCACGTTGCGGGCCATCACCTCGACCGGCCCCGCGCCGGCCATCTCGGTGATATCGGCGCCGGCGGCGAACACCGTGTCGGAGCCGGTGATGATCAGGCAGCGCGTCGTGCTATCGGCGCCGTAGCGCGCGATTTCGGCGGCGAGGCGCAGCCGCACATCGATATTGAGCGCGTTGCGAACCTGCGGCCGGTTGAGCCGCAGCACGACGATGTCGTCCGATGGATGCTCGACGAGAAGAACGTCGGTGCCGGTCATGATTTACTATCCCGAGATTTCCGCAGGGCGTTTACTCGCCGCGCTTCACGGCGGCATCGAGCAGTTTGCGGCATTCCGCCAATTCATGCAGCGCGGCGTGCAGTCTATTGCCCTGCTCGCGCGACAAAGTCCCGACCGATATTTTCGGCGCGCTTGAAACCAGCGGCTGCACCGGCGGCGGGGCAACAGCGGGCCGCGCCGCGCGTGGCGCCTCGACCTCGAACATCGCGCGATCGGCCGCATCGATGCGCGGCACCGGCGCTCCCTGCATCGGCGGCTCACGGCGGTCGCCCGGCGTCTCGCCGCGGTCGCCGAAATCGCGGCCGATCAGCGAGGTCAGCCGCTCGCGCAGGCCGTGCGGTTGGTCGAAGGAGTCGGCGCCGGAATCGGCGGCCGCGCCGCTCGCCGGCAAATCATCGGCGATGTCGTCATCATCGGTGGCGACATGCGGCGGCTGCGGCGCGCCTTCCTGCCAGACCGACTGCACGAAGCCGATGCTCTGTTCGCGTAAAATGCGCTGCACGCCGCGAATAGTGTAGCCCTCGCCGTACAGCAGATGTTTGATGCCGCGCAGCAGGTCGATATCGTCCGGCCGGTAATAGCGCCGGCCGCCGCCGCGCTTCATCGGCTTGATTTCGCGGAAGCGGCTTTCCCAAAAGCGCAGTACGTGCTGCGGCAGATCGAGTTCATCTGCCACTTCACTGATGGTGCGAAATGCGTCCGGCGCCTTGTTATCCAAAGCGGCGTCACTCCCTGCTGAATTCAACGCGTTGACTGCGACGCCGGTCACCGGCCGTTACGCGTGCTCGGCTTCGTCGGCGACGTCGTGACCGTTGATGCGCTGCTTGAGAATTGCCGAGGGCTTGAACACCATCACCCGGCGCGGCGAGATCGGCACTTCCTTGCCGGTCTTGGGGTTCCGCCCGATCCGCTGGCCCTTTTTACGCACGACAAAGGAGCCGAAGGAGGACAGTTTTACCGTCTCCCCACGTTCAAGACAGTCGGTGATCTCTTTGAGCACCAACTCGACAAGTGACGCGGATTCCGTACGGGACAAGCCTACCTTCTGGTAGACCGCCTCACACAAATCCGCCCTCGTTACTGTTTTACCGGTCATCGCCCAGCCCAACCCCCGGCGAAGATATCTCGCTGAATTATCGACGATATTAGCTTCAACCCAACCGGTCAACGGTCGTTTTAAGACTTATGACCAGTGCGAAGCGGACAAAATACTTACCAGCGCAGCATCGCCGAGCCCCAGGTGAAGCCGCCACCCATGGCTTCCATCAGGATCAAACTGCCCCGTTTGATACGGCGATCGGCGACCGCGTCAGCCAGGGCCAATGGAATCGAGGCCGCCGACGTATTGCCGTGGCGATCGACGGTAATGACGACTTTTTCGGGCGAAATGCCGAGTTTATGCGCCGAGCCGTCGATAATTCGCTTGTTCGCCTGGTGCGGCACGAACCAGTCGATGTCGGCGGCGGTGGTCCCGGTCGCCTCGAAGGCGTCCTCGATCACGTCCGTGATCATGGCGACCGCGTGCTTGAAGACCTCTTTGCCTTCCATGCGCAGATGGCCGACGGTCTGGGTCGAGGACGGGCCACCGTCGACATAAAGCTTGGACTTGTGCTTGCCGTCCGAACGCAAATGCGTGGTCAGCACGCCGCGGTCGCTGGTCTCGCCCGGCTGCTCCTGAGCCTCCAGCACGACGGCGCCGGCGCCATCGCCGAACAGCACGCAGGTGGTGCGGTCGTTCCAGTCGAGAATACGTGAAAAGGTCTCAGCGCCGATGACCAGCGCCCGCTTGTGCTTGCCGCAGCGCAACATGCTGTCGGCGATCGAGAGCGCGTAGACGAAGCCGGAGCACACCGCCTGCAAGTCGAAGGCGGCGCCTTGCGAAATGCCGAGCGCGTGCTGGACGGTGACGGCGGTGGCGGGAAAGGTCTGGTCCGGTGTCGAAGTGCCGAGCACAATGAGATCGATCGTGTCGGCGTCGATATGCGCATTGGCGAGCGCGGCGCGTGCCGCATGAATGGCAAGGTCGGAGGTCATTTCGCCGGGCGCGGCGATATGGCGCTCGCGAATGCCGGTGCGCTGGACGATCCACTCGTCGGTGGTTTCCACCGAACGGGCCAATTCGTCATTGGAGAGAATTCGCGCGGGAAGATAACTGCCGCACCCTAAGACAACCGAACGCAATACGCTCACGAGGCCGCTCCGCTTGCCACTGTTTCGCCGGCCAATTGAGCGGCTGCGCGCGTTTGCAGATCGCGCACCAAGGACTGGCCTATCTTGCCGAGCAGTTCGTAACGGATCATGTCGTATCCCATATCGATGGCCGCGGCGAAGCCCTCGGCATCGGCGCCGCCATGGCTCTTTATCACAACGCCGTTGAGGCCGAGAAAGACGCCGCCATTGGATTTTCGCGGGTCCATTTTTTCGCGCAGGGTCCGGAACGCCTGACGCGACAGCAGATAGCCGAGCCGCGCCATCCAGGTGCGGTTCATTGCCGAGCGCAGATACTGCGCGAACTGGCGCGCGGTGCCTTCGGCGGTTTTCAGTGCAATATTGCCGGCAAAGCCTTCGGTGACGACGACATCGACCGTGCCCTTGCCGATATCGTCGCCCTCGACAAAACCCTGGTAATCGAACTCGCGGAAATTGCCTTCCCGCAGGATACGGCCGGCCTCGCGCACCTGTTCGAGGCCTTTGACTTCCTCGACACCGATATTCAGCAGGCCGACGGTCGGCCGCTCGATATCGAACATGATGCGCGCCATGGCGCCGCCCATGATGGCGAGCTTGACCAGATGAAACTCATCGGCGCCAATCGAGGCGCCGACGTCGAGGACGACGGACTCACCCTTGAGCGTCGGCCACAGGCCGGCGATGGCCGGGCGGTCGATGCCCTCGATCATCTTGAGATTGAACCGCGCCATCGCCATCAAGGCGCCGGTATTGCCGGCCGAGACCGCGACATCGGCCGCGCCTTTCTTGACCGCGTCGATCGCCAGCCACATCGACGATTTGCCACGGCCGTAGCGCAAAGCCTGGCTCGGCTTGTCGTCCATGCGGATCGACACGTCGGTATGGGTGAATGTCGCGCGCGCCTTCAGCCGAGGAAGCTTGTCGAGCAGCGGCTCGACCGCGGCGCGGTCGCCGAACAAAAGAAACTCGGTGTCGGGGTGGCGGATCAGCGCCAGCTCAGCGCCGGGCAGAACCACCGACGGGCCATGGTCGCCGCCCATCGCGTCTATTGCAATGCGAACATTATCTGGCATGGCGCGGATGTACTCTGGTCGATTCCGTTTGGCGCGGCGATGGCGTGAGCGCCGGCAACACGGTTACCTGGATTCGACGCATGGGGGCGAACATACCCTCTCAGCCGCCCCTGACAAGCCAGTTACCAAGCGTAACTGCGGGACGGTCACGGTTCACGATCAATCGCCGCCCGGCGGCTTCTTGAGGGCTTGCAGCGCCGCGAAGGGGTGCGGGATTTCGGTATCGACGTCCGGGGGCGCGAACGCCACACCTTCCTTGCGCGGATAAGGTTCGATCCCGAGGATCAGGAATTCGGTGGCGACGGCGCCGAGGTCGATGGTTCCGTCGATCAATGGCTCGGGCGGTTCATCCTCGGTCTTGCGGCGGCGTTCCTCGCCGGCGGGGCTATCCTCCGCTGCCGCTGGGGCAAACAGCACGTCGATCGGCTCGTCGATGGCGGTCTCGATCGGTTCGAGGCTGACCACGCAGTTCTGACCGACCTTGGCGGTCACCCGGCCGGTGACATGCAGGGCGTCGCCGGCCCGGCTCAAATCAAAACTTGCCTTGAGGTCCGACACGTCGCGCACCTCGGCGAGCGCGGCCACGGCGGCGCAAATATCAACGCTGGCGACGATGTCGCGATGCAGGCCGGTCTCGGCGACAAGGTCGGCCTTCAGCGGCACGCTCCAGGGCGGCGGCGCGCTCGCCGCGGCAGAGACCGCGCGGCTATGCGTCCGGCCAGGCTTCTTGTTCATTGTCGTCGGGGTTTTAGGCACCTGAGGGCTCTATCCTGAAGGCTAGACACGGGCGACGGGGATCGCGGCCGGGTCCGGGAAACGCAAGACGCCGGAGGCCAATGCGGCCGTGTCCTGCGCTTTCAACTCCCGTACCGCTTCCAGCATATAGGCCGCAAGCCTTGGCGCCGCGCCGTGCGCGGACGGCGCCCCGCCGTAGATATTGCGCGACAGGGCCTCGATCAGGGCCCGGCTACCATCATTGGGCTCCAGCGCCTGCGGGATCGCCTTCAGATAGGCCTTCGAGCGGCCGTAAAAGGCCTCGCCCATGCGCCGCATTTCCTTCGGCACCTTGAGGTCGCCAATGCCCATTTCCCGCAGATTGTGATCCATATCCGCGCAGAACTGGTCGAAAATCCCCTGCCCGAGGCTTTGCAAGGCCGGATCCTTGGCCAACCGGTCCAGCACCAGCGCCATATGCAGCACGATCAGGTCAAAACGGCCGTTAACCGTATCAGCGACCGCATAGTCGCGATAAAACACCGGCAATCGCGCCTGCGCCACGATCATGCCATACAGGGTCGAAATGGTGTCGGCCTGCGGGCTTCGGCGGAAAAGAGAAAATATCATAAGCTTGTTGCGCCGGTTGTTGCTTGCCGCCGGTTTAGTCCACACCGGCAAGGATGCAAGAGCCAAATAGCCGGCAACATTGCGATTGGGGTCCGATCGACCTTCTAGAGTTCAGGACCTTAAAGAGGATCAAGGTGGCGATGGTTTCCAAGACGATGAATTGCAAGGCGCCGATGCTGGCTCTCGCCTGCGTGCTCGCCGGCCCGCTGCTTTTGACCGCCTGCGGCAGCTTCAACGAGACGCTGCAACGCGGCTACGTTCTGCCCGAGGGCGCACTTGAACAGATCCCGATCGGCGCCACGCAGGAGCAGGTGCTGATCATCCTCGGCACGCCGTCGACCGTCGCGACCGTCGACGGCGAAGCGTTCTACTACATTTCGCAGAAGGCCGAGCGCAGCGCCGCCTTCGTGCCGCATCAATCGATCGACCAGCGTGTCATCGCGGTTTATTTCGACAAGGAACGCAAGGTCGTCCGGCTGGCCAATTACGGCATCAAGGACGGCAAGGTTTTCGACTTCCTGTCGCAGACCACCGAAACCGGCGGCGCAAACCTCAATTATATTCGCGCCATCTTCGGCAATTTCAAGATGTTCTAAACATTACGTCATCGCCGCATCAAAAAGGGCCCGCACGTTGCGGGCCCTTTGTCGTTTGAGTATTGAGCGCGAATTTAGTGCGCGAGAATTGCCAACAGCAGCAACGCGACGATGTTGGTGATCTTGATCATCGGGTTGACGGCGGGGCCGGCCGTATCCTTGTAGGGATCGCCGACGGTGTCGCCAGTCACGGCTGCCTTGTGGGCATCCGAACCCTTGCCGCCGAAGTGGCCATCTTCGATGTACTTCTTGGCGTTGTCCCACGCGCCGCCGCCCGAGGTCATCGAGATCGCAACGAACAGGCCGTTGACGATCACGCCGAGCAGCATCGCGCCGAGCGCCGAGAAACCGGCCGACTTGCCGGCCGCCCCGCCACCCGCGATGAAGTAGATCGCGAAGTACCAGACGATCGGCGACAGCACCGGCAACAGCGACGGGATGATCATTTCCTTGATCGCCGCCTTGGTCAGGATGTCGACGGCGCGGGCATAATTGGGCTTCGACGTGCCCTTCATGATGCCGGCGTCTTCGCGGAACTGACGACGCACTTCCTCGACGATCGCACCGGCGGCGCGGCCGACCGCGGTCATGCCCATCGCCGCGAACAGGTACGGCAACAGACCGCCGAACAGGAGGCCGACGACGACGTAGGGGTTGTTCAGCGAGAAATCGAGAACAACGCCGACGAAGTACGGATGCGCCTTGGCATCCTTGGCGAAGAAGATCAGGTCCTGGTTATAGGCGGCAAACAGAACCAGTGCGCCAAGGCCGGCCGAACCGATGGCATAGCCCTTGGTGATCGCCTTGGTGGTGTTGCCGACCGCGTCGAGCGCGTCGGTCGCCTTGCGCACTTCCTTCGGCAGGCCGGCCATTTCGGCAATGCCTCCGGCATTGTCGGTGACCGGGCCGAAGGCGTCGAGCGCGACGATCATGCCAGCCAAAGCCAGCATCGTCGTCACCGCGATGGCGATGCCGAAGAGGCCTGCGAGACTGTAGGTGACCAGAATGCCGGCGATGATGACGAGCGCGGGAAGCGCGGTCGACTCCATCGAGATGGCAAGACCCTGGATCACGTTGGTGCCGTGGCCGGTGACGGAGGCCTGGGCGATCGACTTGACCGGACGATAATCGGTGCCGGTGTAGTACTCGGTGATGTAGATGATCAGGCCGGTGACGACCAGACCGACGATGCCGCATTCGAACAGCGACATGCCGGTGAAGGTCTGGCCGGCCAGCGCACCGAAGTGGTTCGGCAGCAACTGGTAGATCACGCCGCCGATGCCGACGAGCGACAGCACGCCGGTGGCGATCAGGCCCTTGTACAAAGCGCCCATGATCGACTGCGAAGCGCCGAGCTTGACGAAGAACGTACCGATGATCGAGGTGATGATGCAGACGCCGCCAATGGCGAGCGGCAAGGTCATCATTTCGGTCAGGATCGGCGTGCCGGCGAAGAAGATCGCGGCAAGAACCATGGTGGCGACGATGGTCACCGCATAGGTCTCGAACAGATCGGCCGCCATGCCGGCGCAGTCGCCGACATTGTCGCCGACGTTGTCGGCGATGGTCGCCGGGTTGCGCGGGTCGTCTTCCGGAATGCCGGCCTCGACCTTGCCGACGAGATCGCCGCCGACATCCGCGCCCTTGGTGAAGATGCCGCCGCCGAGACGGGCGAAGATCGAGATCAGCGAGGCGCCGAAGCCGAGCGCGACGATGGCGTCGATGACGGTGCGATCATTCGGCGCCATTTTCATGGTGCCGGTGAGCATGCCGAAATAGAGCGTGACGCCCAAGAGCGCGAGGCCCGCGACCAGCATGCCGGTGATGGCGCCGGCCTTGAACGCGATCTCGAGACCGCCGGCCAGCGACTTGGTCGCCGCCTGCGCCGTGCGCACATTGGCGCGCACCGAGACGTTCATGCCGATGAAGCCAGTGGCGCCCGACAGGATCGCGCCGATGGCGAAACCGCCGGCGACCAGCCAGCCGAGCGTGACGCCGATGATCACGAAAATCACGACGCCGACGATGCCGATGGTTGTATATTGACGTTTCAGATAGGCCTGCGCGCCTTCGCGCACGGCGGCAGCGATCTCCTGCATGCGGGCATTGCCCGCGTCGGCGGCCATCACCGAACTGGTCGCCCAGATGCCATAGAGAATCGCGAGCACGCCACAGCCGACGATCACCCACAATGTAGTCATGGTTGCCTCAACCTCGATTTGAAAAGAGCTGGCGGGGGAAAGCCCCTGCCCGGCGCCCGGAAACGTCGAGGATGGCCGCACAAAGGGGCGCTTCACCTCGACCTTGGAAAGCGCGCGGACCATGCCAAAAAGGTTGCCGCAAAGCAACGCCCGGACGGCACGGATTTTGGCGGTAATCCCGATAGTTGGGGACGACTAAAGGTGGGGGTAGCGGCGAGCGGGCGCGCTGCCTTTGCCGAGCTTCGGCCAGGCAAGCATCGTCGCCCGTATTGTTTGAGGCCCCGGGCAGGCCGCCTTCCCTTTCCTTGCCCCGGCCGAAATGCCGAGGGGATGGAGCGCCGCTAGACGCCACATCTGATTCACGCCCCGGAAAGGCGTGCGCGTCCTTTGGCGAAGGACGCTGCGCCCCGCGGCGCTCCATCGCGGTGTCATTACGACGTCCGGGCCGCGCTTCTGGCGGCTAGCCTCCTGAGGCTGCTTCGCACCATCAGCGAGCTCCTCGCGGCAGGTCCTAGTGCCTGCGGGCGGAGCCCCGGCGCCGCCCGGGAGCGAAGGATGCGTATCCCTTCGCCCGCGGGCACCGCGTCGCCGATGTCGGATTTACCCGGTATCGGCCCAATGAAGGCGATCCCACTTGCATGACGCCTCATGACAGCGCCCTCGGCGGATCGGACGAATGGACTATAGTCCTGTGACTACGGTCCTGTCAAGCGGTGCCGAAAATACGGTATCCCTGTAAAATAATCCAAAAATTACCTCCGGCGATTCAGGGTTCACTGGCACCTATGTGCGCCACCTAACATAGGAACTCACCCATGCCGATCTATCGCTATGCCTTGCAGAACGATGCCGGCCCGAACGAGCACCTTGGCTTCATCGACATCCGCAGCGATCACGAAGCGATAGAGTTCGGCCGCGAGGTCGTCGTCGATCTCCTGCAGGAGCCCGATCCGGCGCATGGCCGCGCCAGCCTGGAAATCACCGAAGGCGCACGCAGGGTCGACAGCGTGCCGCTGGCGCTGGAATTGCGCCGAAGGGCTTGCAGCTAGGCGGACCCGGCGAATACGCGGGCGACGATCGGCTCAAACGACGTGGTCGGGCGCAAGCTCGCACGCCATCGCCCCCGTTTCGATTTGAAACGTCGCATGGCCGATGCCGAACTTTTTGCGGACCGCATCGCAGGCGCCGGCAATGAATGCGTCGCCGGGATGGCCTTGCGGCATCACCAGATGAACCGTCATGGCGGTCTCCACCGTGCTCATTGCCCAGATGTGCAGATCGTGGATGCTTTCAACTCCGGGCAGTTGACATAAACAGGTACGCACAGCCTCGGGATCGATGGCTGCCGGCACGGCGTCCAGCGAAAGGCTCGTCGCCTCCTTGAGCAGCCCCCACGCCAGCCAGACGATGACCGCCGAAATCATCAGGCTGACCAGCGGATCGAGCCAATGCCAGCCGGTCAGCACGATCGCCGCGCCGGCCAGGACTACCCCCGCGGACACGGCGGCGTCGCCGATCAGATGCAGGAACGCGGCGCGAATGTTGAGGTCTTTTTGTCCGGCCATGAGCAACCACGCCGCGCCGCCATTAATGACAATGCCGACGGCCGCCACCACCATGACAACCCAGCCCGACACCTCACCCGGATCGAACAGCCGCCCCGCCGCTTCCCAGACAATGCCGCCGGTCGCGACCAGCAAGGTCGCCCCGTTGGCCAGCGCCGAGAGAATTGAAATCGAGCGCAGGCCATAGGTGAAACGCCGGGTCGGCAAAGTGGCCGACAGCACGTGCGCGACCCAGGCAATCAACAGCCCCAGCGCGTCGGCAAAATTATGCGCCGCATCGGCCAGAAGCGCGACCGAATGCGCCGTGATGCCGTAAAAGACCTGAACGCCGACGAGCGCGAAATTCAAAAGCGTCGCGATGGCGAACGCAGCGCCGAAACTTGTCGGCGCGTGACCATGGCCCAGGCCTGTAGGGTGGTCATGGTCGTGGTCGTGACCATGGACGTGATCGTGCGGGTGTGACATCGGGCCTGCATAGGCCAGACCGGCGGCGTTACACAATTACGAACGCCGGCAGTCTTAAACCGCCGCCGCCTCGTCGTCGCGCTTGCGCATTGTCAGCCAGACCAGCAGCCCGCCGGCGGCGAAGACACCGGGGAACACGACTTCGTTGATTGCCGGCCAGCTCAGGTAAGCCAGCATCTGGCCGGACGAGAACGACGACACCGCCATCGAGCCGAAGATCAGGAAGTCGTTGAACGACTGCACCTTATTGCGCTCTTCCGGCCGGTGGCACTGCGTCACCATCGTAGTCGCGCCGATGAAAGAGAGATTCCAGCCGAGACCGAGCAGCACCAGCCCGGTCCAGAAATGCGCGACGGTGATGCCGGAGACGCCGACGGCGGCGGCGAGCGCGATCAGTCCGAGGCCGATGCCGGTGATGCGCGCGACGCCGAAGCGCGCGATCAGGCTGCCGGTGATGAAGCTCGGCGCATACATCGCCAGCACATGCCACTGGATGCCGAGCGCGGCGTCGGTGACGGAGTGGCCGCAGCCGACCATCGCCAAAGGCGCCGACGTCATCACCATGTTCATCATCGCGTAGCTGGCGACGCCGCAGGCGACGGCGACGATGAAGCGCGGCGTGCGCGCGATTTCGCCCAAGGGCCGCGACGTGTCGGCGCGCTTGGGCGCGACCGGCGGCACCTTGACGAAGGTCAGCACGATGGCGGCCAAAATCGCGCAGACCGACTGGCCGAGATAGCTGGCGGCGAACAGATGCGGCGGCAGCATATCCTTGGTGAAGATGACCAGTTGCGGGCCGATCAGCGCGGCGAAGATGCCGCCGGCGAGAACCCAGGACACCACTTTCGGCCGGTAGCGCTCGCTCGCCGTATCGGCGGCGGCGAAGCGATAGGACTGATGCGCGGCGGCATAGAGCCCGCCGCAGAACGTGCCGAGCAGCAACAGCCAGAACGAGCCGATCATCACCGCGGCAAAGGAGATCAGACCCGACAGAACGCCGAACAGCGAGCCGCATTGCAGGGCGAAGCGGCGGTCGAAGCGTCGCGCGAGATAACCGATCGGCAACGTGCCAATCCACATGCCGAGCACCATGGCGGTGACCGGCGCGGTCGCCAGGCCTTTGTCCGGCGCCAGCACCGCGCCGACGATGGAGGCGGTCGAGACGATGACGGTGTTGTTGCCGCCGGCGAGCGCCTGCGCCACCGCCAGCACCATGGCATTGCGGCGCGCCAACCGGTCATCGTGGATGGCGTGCGGTACGGACTCGGCGATGGCCGACATGAGCGCTTCCCCGGGGGCAATATTGTGCCCCTATTAGCGAGGTTCGCAGCACCCCGCTACTCCGAAAGGCGCAGGGCTGGGATGAAACCAGCCTGTCCCGGGCGCAGCGCAGCACGGTTCCGTGATGCGCTGCAGAACCGGGACCGTCGCGCATTCTTGATTTGGGTCGGCCCCGGCTCCGCGATGCACCACTCGCTTTCGCTCATGCTGCGTCGCGTCCGGGGCAAGAAGACCTAAAACTCTATCCTGCCCGGATGCAGCACCTTGGCGTTGCGGGCCTCAGCCGGCGACTGCGCGCCGATCTGGCCGAGCGCCGCCCGCAATTCGTCGATATAGAGGTCGATCAGCTGGCCCGGCCCGTCATCGCCGAGCGCCGCCACCGCCCACAGGAACGATTTGCCGGCAAAGGCGGCGTCGGCGCCGAGCGCCAGCGAGCGCATGACGTCCTGACCCGAGCGGATGCCGCTGTCGAGCAGAATGGTGGCCTTCTTGCCGACCGCCGACACGATGCCTGGCAGGCAGTCGATCGACGGCGCCACGGCCTCGATCTGGCGGCCGCCATGGTTCGACACCCAGATACCATCGATGCCGAGCGCCACCGCCTTCTCGGCGTCCGCCGGATGCAGGATGCCTTTGACGGTCATGGGACCTTTCCAGCGGTCGCGATAACGCTTCACCTCTTCCCAGGAGAAAGCGCCGCCCATTTCGCTGCGGGCGAAATCGATGGTGGCGTTGGTGCCGGCGTTGCTGCCGGCGTAGTGGCGGATGGTGGCGAAGCGCGGATAGCCGTGGCGCAACAGCGCCATCAGCCAGCGCGGGCGGATCATCATTTCATAAATCATGCGCGGCGTCGGCTTGAAGGCGCCGCCAAGCCCCGCATAGGTTTCACGCGAGCGCGTGGTGCGCACCGGCACGTCGAGCGTCAGCGCCAGCACCTTGACCTGTGCGGCCTGCGCGCGGTCGATCAGATCGAAACCGATTTTGTGGTCGTTCTTCGAGAAGCGGTACAGCTGAAGCCAGAACACATCGGGCGCGACCTCAGCGATCTGCTCGATAGTCGCGCCGCCGGCGACGCCGAGCGTATAGGGCACGCGCGCCGCCTGCGCCGCCTTCGCCATCAGCAGATCGGCGCCCGGCCAGACCAGCGACGGCCCGCCCATCGGCGCGATTCCGATTGGCGCGGCATAGCGCGTGCCGAACAGTTCGACGCCGGTCGGCGGCAGTCGCGTCATCACGCCATAGCGCGGCACCACCTTGATGTTGTCGAAGGCGTCCCAGTTATGGGCGACGCCGACATCGTTGCCGGCGCCGGTGTCGCCATACTCGAAAGCAAAGCGCGGCACGTTGCGCGGCGCGTGTTTGCGCAAATAGGCCGAGGTCGGGAAATGCTTGAGATGCTTCTGGAAACGCGGGCTTGAGCCGGCCGGCAGGAATGACTGCGGTGCTGTGGTGTCGTCCATCGCATTTCCTCCTCGACCGGCTCTTAGGGCCGTCCTCTTTGTTTTGACATTACGGCGCGGCGTCACATCAGCGCAACCCGGCCTGACGCAACCCAGGCCGGCCCAAGCCAAGCCAGCCCCTGCCGGCTACTTGATCGAGTTCAACACCGCCTCGAGCCGGGCGCGGAAGCCGAAGGCGGCGGCGCAATATTTCTCTTCGCTTTTGGCGGTGTCGGTTTCCCAGAATTCCTGCACCACCTTGAACTGCGCCGGCGTGTAATTGGCGCGGCCGCGCCAGTAATATTGCGCGCGATCAACCATCAAGGATTCCGGGCCGCTCAACGTGATCTTGCACTGGTACGCCACGGCCTCGACCATGATCGCCTGATTGAGCATGGCGACCGCGGCTTCCTTGTCCTTGTCGACGGCAGGCTGCGGCAGCGGCTCAGGTGGCTGTGGCGCCGCGGCCGGCGCAGGCGCGACCGTCGCGGGCGGTGGTGGAGGCGCGGCGACGACGCGCTCGGGAACCGCCAGCAAGGTCACGCCGCTCGCCGCCGCCTCGTCGCGGGCGGCCTTGAGATAGTCCGGCACCAGCCCGTAAAAACTGTCGAGGCCCGGCGCGCAGAACGCGGCCTTGGTGCGGCCATAGCTCTGCACCGAATTCAAAAGCATGCCGTCGAGATCCTTGTCGCTCAGGCCCGAGGCCGGCTGCAACGCATTGATGTTGGCGACGATGGCGGCGACCATCGGCTTTTCCAGTTCGAACCCGCACAGCTTGGCAATGGCCATGACCGACAGATAATTCCGCAGCGCGCCAATGGCCGCCTCACGCGGCGACTGCGCGGCAGCCGGCGCAGCGGCCAGCAGCAGTCCACACAGGCAAACGGCGAGCAGGTTCTTCATGGCCATCTGATAGTTCAAGGCGTGGCTATTTAATACCACTATCCAGCGTGCCCAGCCGTTAGAAATGACTGAACGCGCCATGCGCGAAGGCGAGCGGCGCCCCGTCCGCGCCGAGAAAACGCACGCCGTCGCCCTCGCCGATCGTACCGATCTCGCTGACCGCGACCTTGGCCGCCATGGCGGCGACGCGGAAGCGGTCGACCTTGGCAGGCGGCACGGTGCAAAGAATTTCGTAATCGTCGCCGCCGGTCAGCGCGGTCTCGCGCGCCTTCTGATCGGCGGCCAGCACCGCGCGGCCCGCGTCCGACAGCGGCACGCGCGCCACGTCGATGTCGGCGGCGACACCGGATACCCGGCACAATTTGGCGAAATCGCCGACAAGCCCGTCGGACACATCCATCGACGCCGACGCATAATGGCGCACAGCCTCGGTCAGCGCGCTGCGCGGCCGCGGCAGCAGATAGCGCGACAGAAGATGCTCGCGCTGCGCGTCCGGAAGCGGCCAGGCCGCACCTTGCCGCAACTTCACGCCGAGCGCGGCGTCGCCGATCGTGCCGGTAACGAACACCTTGTCGCCGGGTTTGGCGCCGGCGCGGCGCACCATCATGCCTTCGGGCACGCTGCCGAACATGGACACCGACACCATCACCGGGCCCGGCGTGCGCACGGTGTCGCCGCCGAACAGCGGACATTTATAGGTGGCGGCGTCCTCGCGCAGGCCGTCGGCGAAAGATTTCAGCCAGGCTTCGTCGATGTCCTTCGGCAGCGCCAGCGACACCAGGAAGCCGAGCGGCGTCGCGCCCTTGGCGGCGAGATCCGACAGATTGACGCGCAGCGCCTTGCTGGCAATCGCCTGCGCCGGATCGTCATTGAAGAAATGCACGCCGCCGACAATCGCGTCGGCCTTCAGCACCAGTTCGCAGCCCGGCGGCGGTTTGATGAAGGCGGCGTCGTCGGAAAGCCCAAGCGCGCCCGGATGGGTGGCGAGCGGCGCGAAATAACGCGCGATCAGTTTGTCTTCAGCGGAGGGAGAATTGGACGACATCACACAATCCTGTCATGGCCGGGCTCGTCCCGGCCATCTCGCTTAGGATAGCACTGTGCCCGCCTAAGCGGGGTCACCGGGACAAGCCCGGTGACGACAATAATTCAGGGCGTGAACTCGTCGGGCCGCGTCTTGCGCGCCAGTTGGTCGAGGACGGCATTGACCATGCCGGTCTCGTCGCGCTCGACAAAGGCGGCGGCGACATCGGCATATTCCGAGACGACGACGCGCGCCGGCACGTCGCGGCGGTTCTGCAATTCATAGACACCGGCGCGCAGCGCCGCGCGCAGCACGGCCTCGATGCGCTTGAGCGGCCAGCCGCGCTCCAGCGCCTCGTCGATCTGCGGGTCGAGGATGCGCTGATCGCGCACCACGCCAGAGACGATATCGCGAAAGAACGCCGCCTCGGCCGGCAGATATTGCGCGCCCTCGACCTCGCGGCCGAGCCAATGGCTTTCAAACTCGGCAAGAATTTCGTTCAAGCCGGCGCCGGAAATATCCATCTGGTAAAGCGCCTGCACGGCGGCGAGCCGCGCGGCGCCGCGCTTGTTGGCCTTGCGCGCTTCTTTTTCGGGTTTGGCGGCCTCGGCCATTATTTGGAATCCAGATGGCGCTTGAGTGCGATCATCGCCAAAGCGGCCTTAGCGGCGTCGGCGCCCTTGTGACCGTGCGCGCCGCCGATGCGGGCTTTCGCCTGCGCCTCGGTATCGACGGTGAGAATGCCATTGCCGATGGCCAGCGTGCGCTGCACGGTCAGGTCCATCAGGCCGCGCGCCGATTCATTCGAGACGATCTCGAAATGATAGGTCTCGCCCTGAATGACGCAGCCGAGTGCGACGTAACCGTCATACGGCGACTTTTTGTTCTTCGGCGCATCGGCGGCCATGGCGATGGCGCCGGGAATTTCCAGCGCGCCGGGCACGGTGACGACGTCATAGGTCGCGCCGGCCTCGTCGAGCACTTTCTCGGCGCCCGCGAGCAGCGCGTCGGCGATATGCGCATAAAAACGTGCCTCGACAATCAGCAGACGGGGCGCGGCAGATTTAGGAGCGCGCGGCTTCGCGGCGCTGACTTTTTTGGCCATTCAAATTCCTCGGTTGAGCCGCGTGGTAGCAAGCGCGGCGGCGCGGAACAAGGGCCAGAGGCAGGCGAATTAATGCGCCTTTTAATAGTCACGATCAGGCGGCGCGCGCGGTTTTGCGACCGAGTTTGAAGATCGCCAACGCCTCCACCAGGCCGAGGGCGCTGGTCTCGAGGCCGGCGGTGGCGCGCGCCGCCTGTTCGACCAGTTCGGCATTCTTTTGCGTTCCCTCGTCCATCTGCGCGACCGCCAGATTGACCTCGGCGATGCCGGTGCTCTGTTCGTTCGACGCGGCCGATACCGCTCCGATGATACCGGCGACGCGGTTAACCGCGTCGATAATGCCCTTCATGGTCTCGCCGGCATCGCTGGCCAGCGCCGCGCCGGCCTGCACTTTGGCGGCTGAGACGTCGATCAACTGCTTGATCTCGCTGGCCGCCGCCGCGCTGCTCTGCGCCAAGCTGCGCACCTCGGTGGCGACGACGGCGAAACCGCGTCCGGCTTCGCCGGCGCGCGCGGCTTCGACCGCCGCGTTGAGCGCCAACAGATTGGTCTGCGAGGCGATGCCATTGATGATGCCAACGATATCGGAAATCTTGGCGGACGACGCGCTGATGTCGCCAATGGTGGCGACAACGCGCTCCATGACCGCGCCGCCCTTTTCGGCAATCGCAAGCGCCGAGCCGGCGACGCCATTGCCTTGCGTCGAGCGGTTGGCGTTTTGAATGACGATCGAGGCCAGCTGCTCCATGCTGGCGGCGGTCTCTTCAAGCGCTGCGGCCTGCGAATCCGAACGGCTCGACAGATCCGAATTGCCGACGACGATCTCGTGCGTCGCCGCGCGCATCACCTCGAAATTGTCGCGGACATCGCCGATGATGCTTTGCAGATTGATATTCATCTGGCGCAGCGCCCGCAACAACTGCCCAGCGTCGTTGGTCAGCCCCGTTTCGACATTGACGGTCATGTCGCCGCCGGCCATGCACAGCGCGGCATTGAGCGCCTGCTTCATCGGCGCGACGACGGCGCGATCGAGATAGCGCCAGGACAACAGAGCCACCACTGCGCCGGCACCGGCGAGCGAGAGATAGAATCCGAACTGCGCCGGCGGCACATCGGTCAACGCCGTCCAGCCAAAGGCGGCCATGACCAGCAGCATAAACATATGGGTGAGCGCAATGCGCGCCCGCAGCGACAGATTCGCCGCCGCCATGATCCGACCGGAAACGCCCGACCGCACGACGCTGCCCTGACGCAGCGACAGCGGCACGCCGCGCGCGGCCTGTTTGTAAAGCGCATCGGCACCGGCGACTTGCGCGCGCGACGGCTTGGTACGCACCGACAGATAACCAACCGGCTGGCCGTTTTCCATCACCGGCGTGACATTGGCGAAGACCCAGTAGTAGCCGCCATCCCTGCGGCGGTTCTTGACCACGCCGGTCCAGGTCATGCCGGTCTTGATCGTGTCCCAGAGATCGGCGAAGGCCGCTGCCGGCATATCGGGATGGCGCAGGATGTTATGCGGTTCACCGAGCAATTCCTCCCTGCGGTAGCCGCTGACCTCGACGAAATAGGGATTGGCGTAGGTGATACGGCCAAGCATGTCCGTTGTCGACACGATCGTGCGGCCGTCGACCAGCGGGTATTCGACGCCATGGACCGGAGTGTTAAGGCGCATTGCTCAATGTCCGTTGATAGCGCGGGCGCCGAGGCGCGCGACTCGTTTCGATCAACCTTCCATTTTTTAGGAGGAACTGGTTTACAATTCGGTTGCCGAGGCACATGCCGGCCGCATTACGAAACCGCTACGGTATCAGACGACCGTGCCGCGACAATTTTTCTTAAAAACCAGTCGCGTGACGACGCTTTAGCGCGCTTCGATCAGACGCGCCGCGTAGCGCGCCATGGTGTCGATCTCGAGATTGACGGCATCGCCCTCGCGCCAGGCGCCAAGGCCCGTCACCGACAAAGTGTGCGGAATGATCAACACGGTGAAGGTATCCCCCTCCACTTGATTGACGGTGAGCGAAACGCCATCGAGCGCCACCGAACCTTTCGACGCGATGAAGCGGGCAAGATCGTGCGGCGCGCGCAAGGTGAATTTCGCCATATCGGTCATGTCATCGCGCGCGATGATTGTGGCGAGACCGTCGACATGGCCGGCCACCAGATGGCCGCCAAGTTCATCGCCCAGTTTCAGCGGCCGTTCCAGATTGACGCGCGAGCCGTGCCGCCAGGTTCCGACCGTGGTGATGGCAAGCGTTTCGGCGGCGGCGTCGGCGGCGAACCAGACGCGGCCGTCTTCCTCGCCGGTATCGACGACGGTGAGACAGACGCCGGAACAGGCAACCGACGCGCCCTCGATCAGCTCAAGGCGCGGATAGCGCGTGTAGATCGTCAGCCGCGACAGATTATTGGCGCGCGGATGCACCGATCGCACTTCGCCAAGGTCTGTGACGATGCCGGTGAACATCGGTTACGCTCTCTCGAATGTTTCGAGCGTGTCCGCGCCCAGCCGTTCGCTGCCGCGCGATGTAAGCTTCCCGGTCAACGCCTCAAGCGCCATGCCTTCGAGCGGCGCAATGCCGCCCTCGCCGATTTCCCTGGCGCCATGCAGCAGCACCGCTTCATCGACCAAATCCGCCGATGCAAAGGCCGCCGCGACCGTCGGTCCGCCTTCGACCAGCAGCCGGGTGATGCCTTCACGGCTGAGAATCTTTAGAACCTCGTCGAGATCGAGCCGGCCTTGCGTCTCATCGACGCGAAACACTCGGACACCCTTTTGCTGCAAGATGTCCTCGGCGATCGGCGAGGCCTTGTGCGAGGTGAACACCCAGGTCGGCGTGTCGCGCACCGTCGAAATCACGGTCACCGACATCGGCACGCTCAACTTGGCGTCGAGCACGACGCGGATCGGCGAACGCTCGAACAGGCCCGGCAGGCGGCAGGTCAGTTGCGGATTGTCCGACAGCACGGTGCCGATGCCGACCAGAATCGCGTCGCTCTGCCCGCGCATGAGCCAGACGCGGTCGCGCGCTTCCTCGCCGGTAATCGCAATCCGTTTGCGGCCGGCAAGTCCCGCCTTGCCGTCTGACGACACGGCGAGCTTGAGGGTCACATGCGGACGAGATTTCTGGATGCGCGCGATGTGCCCGGCATGCGCGCGGCACGCCTCCTCCGCCATCAGGCCGACGTCGACCGTAATCCCTTTGTCGCGCATTCGGGCATGGCCTTGGCCCGCCACTTCCGGATTGGGATCTTCCAGCGCCGAGACGACGCGGGCGATGCCAGCCTTGATGATGGCGTCGGCGCAAGGCGGCGACTTGCCTTCATGCGAGCAGGGCTCGAGCGTGCAATAAAGCGTCGCGCCCTTCGCCTGCTTTTTCGCCTGCCGCAGCGCCTCGACTTCGGCATGCGGGCGGCCGCCGGGCTGCGTCCCGCCGCGGCCGACGATGACGCCATCCTTGACGATCACCGCGCCGACGGCGGGGTTGGGATAAGCGTTGCCAAGGCCGCGCCGGCCGAGCGACAGCGCCAATTGCATATAGCGCGCGTCGACCGCGCCGCTGTCCGAAGGCTGGCTCATTTGCGCGCCGGTGGCGTCGCGGGCGCGTCGTCATCGCCCGACAATTCATCGAGCGCGGCGCGGAAATCCTTGACCTCGCCGAAGTTGCGATAGACCGAGGCAAAACGCACATAGGCGACGTCGTCGATATCGCGCAGATGCGCCATCACCGTCTCGCCGATGGCCTCCGACGACACTTCGTTCTCGCCGCCGCTTTCCAGTTCGCGAACGATCTTCGACACCATCTGCTCGATGCGTTCCGGCTCGACTGCGCGCTTGCGCAGCGCGATCTGCACCGAGCGCATCAGTTTATCGCGATCGAACGGCACGCGCCGGCCGTTGCGCTTGATGACGGTCAGCTCACGCAACTGCACGCGCTCGAACGTGGTGAAACGGAAATTGCAGGTGAGACAGACGCGGCGGCGGCGGATGACGGCGGAGTCCTCCGTCGGCCGCGAATCCTTCACCTGAGTATCGAGGCTTCCGCAACTCGGGCAACGCATGCAGGTCCCTCAAAAAAGCAAGTCGTGGATGGCCGGAACAAGTCCGGCCATGACGATTATTGATAAATCGGAAAACGCCCGAGCAATGTCTTGACCTTGTCGCGCACCGCAGCTTCGACAAAGGTATCCTCGTCGACGCCCTTCTGCGACAGCACGTCGAGCACCTCGACGATCATCTCGCCGACTTGCTTGAACTCAGCGGTGCCGAAACCGCGCGTCGTGCAGGCGGGCGAGCCGAGGCGAATGCCGGAGGTCACCATCGGCTTTTCCGGATCGAAGGGGATGCCGTTCTTGTTGCAGGTAATATGCGCGCGGCCGAGCGCAAGCTCGGCGACCTTGCCGGTCAGCCGCTTCGGCCGCAGATCGACCAGCATCAGATGCGTATCGGTGCCGCCGGAGACGATATCGAGGCCGGCGCCTTTCAGCGTATCGGCCAGCACTTTGGCGTTCTCGACGACATTCTTGGCGTAGGTCTTGAACGACGGCTTGAGCGCCTCGCCGAAGGCGACCGCTTTGGCCGCGATCACATGCATCAGCGGGCCGCCCTGCATGCCGGGAAACACGGCCGTATTGAACTTCTTGGCCAGCGCCTCGTCATTGGTGAGAATGACGCCGCCGCGCGGACCGCGCAACGTCTTGTGCGTCGTCGTGGTGACGACATGGGCGTGCGGAAATGGCGAGGGATGTGCACCGCCAGCGACGAGCCCGGCAAAATGCGCCATGTCGACCATCAGCAGGCTGCCTACCTCGTCGCAGATTTCGCGGAAGCGCTTGAAGTCGATGATGCGCGGATAGGCCGAGCCGCCGGCGATGATCAGTTTCGGTTTGTGCTCCTTGGCGAGCTTCAGCACTTCGTCCATGTCGATGCGCTGGTCCTCGCGCCGCACATTGTACGGCACCGGCTTGAACCATTTGCCCGACATGTTGAGCGCCATGCCGTGGCTCAAGTGACCGCCGGCGGCGAGATTGAGGCCCATGAAGGTGTCGCCCGGCTGCATCAGCGCGAAGAACACTTCGGCATTGGCCGAGGCGCCGGAATGCGGCTGGACGTTGGCGAAGGCGCAGCCGAACAATTGGGTGACGCGGTCGATCGCCAGTTGCTCGGCGATGTCGACATACTGGCAGCCGCCGTAATAGCGCTTGCCCGGCAGGCCTTCGGCATATTTGTTGGTCAGGACCGAGCCCTGCGCCTCCAGCACCGCCTTGGATACGATATTCTCCGAGGCGATCAGCTCGATCTCGTCGCGCTGGCGGCCCAGTTCCTGGCCGATCACATGGGCGATCTCGGGGTCCACCTCGCGCAAATTTGCTGAAAACAGGCCGTCCGCCGACATTTGATTTCTCCGGGCGCCGGACAAATTCGGCGCCGACTTTTAAAAGGGTTCGGGAATACCCCGCGAATAGCATATCGCTCGCGGCACGCCAAGCGCTGGCATGGCGGCGTTGCAACGGCCCAATATATAGGTATTTCCCTCAGGTCTGCTCGCGGGCCATGCGGGCCCTCAGCTTGGCGAGCGCCAGCTTCTGCAGATCGTTTTGCGAGGTATGGGACGGCCCGATGACTGTGACTTCGATGCCCGTGCCGGCGTCGATCGCCACCATCTTGGCGCTGGTGCCGATCTCGATGCGTTCGAAATAGACGACCGGTTCTTGAGATCCTTGCACCATCGCTGCCCCGCAAAGGAAGCAATATAGGACACCGCGGCCAAACGGCCTAACGCGCCGCGGCTGGACCAGGCGCAAATAAGACAACAAAAAGCCCCGGCCGGGGAGGTAAATTCCGGCCGGGGGCTAGTTGTCTCGCCAGTACGAGCGAGCAGGCTTAGTTCAGTCGCACGATCTGTGCGCTAGAGGCGATACAGGATCTGGTCGGTCCAGAAGCGCTCGAGCCGGTGCAGCGACTTGTTCAAGGTCGCGAACTCGTCGGCATTGATGCCGCCGACCTGTTCGACCGTGCGCACGTGCTTCTGATACAGGGTGTCGACGATGTCGCGCACTTCCTGGCCCTTGGCGGTGAGCTTGATGCGAACCGAGCGGCGATCGACGCGCGAACGCTGGTGATCGAGGAAAGCCATCTCGACCAGCTTCTTGAGATTGTAGGAGACGTTGGAGCCGAGATAGTAGCCGCGCGTGCGCAGCTCGCCGGCCGTCAGCTCCTTGTCGCCGATATTGTACAACAGCAGCGCCTGCACCGAATTGATATCGGAGCGGCCGCGGCGGTCGAATTCGTCCTTGATGACGTCGAGCAGACGGCGATGCAGCCGCTCAACCAAGGTCAGTGCCTCATGATACAAAGGCTGTATCGTGTCGAACCGCGCTTCACGCTCTGCGGGTTCGACCGTCTTTGCGACGGCTTTCATTTAACGCCCCTTAGTTTTGTTTTACTTGGTAACGAGGCCCTGTTTTCCTCGTCCCTTGTGAACCAAACTATGCGGGCCAGTCTAAAATCGGCTTAAATAACAGCATAAAGATTAGGTTTATTTACAACGGTGAACGGTCCGTTGCATTCGCAATTGAAAATAATCGCGCAAGGTTTCGTTCACCGTGTCCAATTGAATCAGCCGCGAATGAAGCGGATTATGCCGGAAAAATCCCGCTCCGCCTCGCCGCTCGATGCATATGCCGAATAAATCCTTTCAGCGTCGGCGCCGAGTTCGGTTTTCGCACCGGCGGCTTTGGCGGCGGCCTGCGCCAAACGTAAATCCTTCAGCATCATCGCCGCGGTGAAACCGGGTTGATAGTCGCGGTTGGCCGGAGAAGTTGCGACCGGGCCCGGCACCGGGCAATAGGTCGTCATCGACCAGCACTGGCCCGACGACTTCGAGGAAATGTCGAACAGCTTCTGGTGGTCGAGACCGAGTTTCTCAGCCAGAACGAAAGCCTCCGACACCGCGATCATCGAGATGCCGAGGATCATGTTGTTGCAGATTTTCGCCGCCTGGCCCGTGCCAGCTCCGCCGGCATGCACGATGGTCTTGCCCATCTTGTCGAGAATGGTCTGCGCTCGGGTGAAAGCCTGCGGCGAACCGCCGACCATGAAAGTGAGCGTACCGGCGGCCGCGCCGCCGACGCCGCCCGACACCGGCGCATCTAACATCAAAAGCCCCCTCGCCTCGGCGGCCGTGGCCACTGCGCGCGCGGTCTCGACGTCGATGGTGGAACAGTCGATCAGCAGCGTGCCGGGATTGGCATTCTCGACGATGCCGCCCGAACCGAGATAGACCTCGCTCACATGTTTGCCGGCCGGCAGCATGGTGATGACGACATCGCAGCGCGCGGCGGCGACCTTGGCGAACTCGGCATTGCTGCCGCCGGCGGCCTTGAGCTTGTCGATCGCCGCCGGATTGAGATCGACGCCCTCGACCTGATGCCCGGCCTTGATGAGATTGAGCGCCATCGGCAAACCCATATTGCCGAGACCGATAAATCCGATGCGCGCCATTATTTTCTCCCTTGATCGTTCTTCTTACTGCGGCTGTTCCTGCGCCGACTTCACCGCCAACCAAAGATAAAGCCCGAGCAGCCCGCCTTCCAGCAGCACGGTGATGAAGGCGCGGCCATAAACCTGCGGAAAGAACATTTCCACCGCCAGCATTGAGGCGACCGCGGTCAGCCAGATCACCGCGCCCCAGGCCGCCGCCAGCCACAGGCCCACGGCCGCGACCAGATCGATGACGGCGAAGAACACGGTCGCCGCCTGCCAGGCGACCGAATGGGCTTCATAAAGATCGTCGGCGCCGACGCCAATGCCGCAAACCCGCGACCAGTGATAAAGCCCCTTGATCATCGACACGCCGGCCATGACGCGCAGGAACAATACCAGCCGCCCGGTCCAAAGGCCGACACTCGGCTCGCCGTCATATTCATGGACGGGATCGAGATTTTTCAGATCGTCGGCGTGGAACTGTTCGCTCATGGCAGCACCAGTTCGCCGCCGTCGAGCGGCGCGAAATGGCGCGCCACCTCGGCGTCGCTCACATCCGCCAATGCCGCAGGCTGCCAGCGCGGTCTATTGTCTTTATCGACGATCACGGCGCGCACACCCTCGTAGAAATCGTGACCATAAACGATGCGCGAGACTATGCGGAATTCGGTGCGCATGCACGTTGCGAAATCGCAAGGGTCCGAAGAATTTGCCGCGCCGAGGCGGACCTGCGCCAGCGCCACTTTAAGACTGAGCGGCGATTTGGTTCGCATCAAGGCCGCGGTCTTGCCCGCCCATTCGGCATCCGTGCCGCCGGACGCTGCCTCGCCGTCGAGCGCCGCCAGAATGGCTTCGACCGTGTCACCGGCAAACAGCCGGTCGATCGCGGAACGGCGGGCCAGCACAGGCCCCTCCCCCGCCGGCTCGGCAAAGGCGGCCAGCACCGCATCGACCGAGACCGTGCCGGTCAGGCCATCGACCAGCGCGCCATAGCGCGATGACGGCACGCGGTGCGTCGCAAGACCGGCGGCCACGCCGTCGGCGGCGTTGAAGCGTTCGCCGGTCAGCGCGCAATAGGTGCCGAGTTCGCCGGGCATGCGGGGCAAAAACCATGTGGCGCCGACATCGGGGAAAAAGCCGATGCTGACTTCCGGCATGGCGAAGGAAAAGCGGTCGAAGGCGACGCGGTGCGAGCCATGCACCGAAATGCCGACGCCGCCGCCCATGACGATGCCGTCGATCAGCGCGACATAAGGCTTGCGGAAATTCTTGATCGCGACGTTCAGCGGATATTCGTCGCGCCAGAACCGCAGGGCTTCCGTCTGCCGCCCGGCCTTGCCGAGATCGTACAGATGGCGGATATCGCCGCCAGCCGAGAAGGCGCGCTCGCCCTTGGCCATGATGATGACGCGCGTAACAGCGTCGTCGTCAGCCCAGGCGGCCAGTTGCGCGCTCAGCGCATGCACCATGCCGAGCGTGACGGCATTGAGCGCCTTCGGCCGGTTCAGCGTGACGATGCCGGCCGCGCCACGGCGCTCGAATAGAATGTCGGACATTCTCTTGTCTTCCGGTGGCCTACCGCAGCGTCACCGATACGGCGCCGCTTAGTTGGCTGGACGCTGACGTAGATAGACGAACCAGTAAACCGTGCCAACCAGCCCGCCCCCGCCGACGATATTGCCGATGGTCACCGGGACCAAATTGGCCAGGAAGCCCTGCCACGTCAGCGCCGGATAGGCGGCAGCGGTGCTGCCGATCTGCGTCCAAAGCTCCGCCGGACCCCACGCCTTGATGAACAGGCCAAGGGGAATGACATACATGTTGGCAACCGAATGCTCAAAGCCGGCGACAACAAAGGCCGATACGGGAAACAGAATCGCGAGGATCTTGTCGGCCGTCGTGCGTCCGCCATAGGCGAGCCAGACCGCAAGACAGACCAGCACGTTGCACAAAATCGCGAGAAAAAACGCCTGACCAACCGGCAGACTGGCTTTATTGACCGCAAAACCGAGGGCGACGACGGCAATACTGCCTTTGCCGAACAGATATTGCCCGGAAAGAAACACCAGCCCGGCCGTTCCGATCGCGCCGATAAAATTACCGACATACACGATCAGCCAGGCGCGCAGCATTTCGCGCAAGCGGATTTTTCCGGCGGCCACCGCCATGACCATCAACGTATTGCCGGTAAACAGTTCGGCGCCGCCAACGACCACCAGGATGAGACCGAGGCAGAACACGAGGCCGGCAAGTAACCGGCTGATACCAAACGGAACGGCACCGTCCGCGCCCGCCAGAACGGTGGTCGCGAACATGGCGCCGAGGGCGATGAAGGCGCCGCCGAGCACGCCAAGGACCAGCAGGCTGAGCACGTCGAGCCGCGCTTTCTGCGCGCCGACCAGTTCGGCCTTGCGGGCAATTTCCGGCGGCAGCAAAGCGTCGATGCCGTGGCTAAAATCGTCCATG
>CAIMEA010000166.1 GCA_903839845.1 uncultured Hyphomicrobiales bacterium | reverse complement strand
GGCGCGCACCAGGAGTTCACCGGGCTGGCCGTCCGGCACGTCGTTATCGTCTTCATCGACGACCCGGGCCTGAAAGCCGTCAAACGCCGGGCCCATCGTGCCGGGTCGCTGCTTGTCCCACGTCGTGCCGATGGCAAAGTTAGTTTCGGTGGAGCCCCAGCCATCGATCAGCTTGATGCCGGTGCGTTCGGTGAACTCGGCATGGAAGCGGGCCGGGACGCCGGGCGCGAGCGCGATGAGAATCTTATGGGCGCTTTCCTCCGGCCCGCGCGGCCGCGACAGCAGGATCGGCACCATCGCGCCGAGTACATAGGTCGCCGTCGCTTGTGAGCGGGTCAGGGCGGCATAGAAATCCGAGGCGGAAAATCGTTTTTCGTAAATGACGCTGATGCCCATCAGCATCGCTTGGAAAAAGGTATTCAAGGCGTTTGTGTGAAACAGCGGCAGCGTCGATTGCAGGGTGTCGCTTTCGTTCAATCCCAGCAAAGCCGCGGTATTCGTCCCCCACCAGAAATATTGCGCGTGCGGACAACAGACCCCTTTCGACGGCCCCGTCGTTCCCGACGTGTAGAGGATCGTCAGCATGTTGCGCGGCCGCGGCGTTTCCTCGGCGCAGGCCGCGGCCGCTGCGGGCACAGGACTGGAAGTCATCGCTCCCGCGCGCACCGGCGTGGCGGCGTCGATAGTCCAGATTGCCTCGAGCGGCAGTGCAGCGACGTCGAGGTGGTCGAGATTACCGGCCAGCGCGCCTTCCAGAATAAGGAGCCGCGCCGCCGAATTGGATAAAATGTGCTGCAATTGATGGCCGCGCGACGCCGTATTGATCGGCACCGAAACCGCACCGATCCAGGCGCAGCCGAGAAAAGCCTGCAGAAACTCGATGCGATTGGAGCAGATCAGCGCCACACGGTCGCCGCGTTGAATGCCGGCGGCCCGCAAAGTGGCGCCGAAGCGGGCGGCTTCGTTGCGCGTCTGGGCGTAGCTCCATACCGCGTCGCCGCAGCGGACAAGGGGCCTGTCGGCGAAGCGTTCCGCCTGCCGGATCAGCATCGCCGGCACGGTGCGCTCGTGCGGCGCAAATTGACGCGCAAGTTGCTCGACAAGCAGGGCGGCGGGCTTTTGTTTGTCGGATATGTTGGTCATTCTGGAAAATGCTTTTAACTTAAAGCATCTTCACACGGCAACCTTATTCAGTGCCGGTGGTGCCTCAGGAGGGCGAAAATGCGCATCTGGTATCAAAGCTACGTCGATTACGAGCATGGCAAGATCTATTGGGACCGGCTGCGCGCCCATCTCAAGACCATCGTCGACGAAGGCACCGAGGTCGATGTCAAAGGCATCACGCCGCACGATTCCTATGCCCATCCGATCGTCGAGATGCGTTGCGCCCGCGAGGTTATCTGCAATGCGGTGCGAGCCGAGCGCGAAGGCTATGACGCTTTCGTCGTCGGCCATTTCCAGGATGCCGGCCTCTATGAGGCGCGCGCGGTTGTGAACATCCCGGTGGTGGCGCTCGGCGAAGCATCAATGCTGTACAGCCTCCAGCTCGCTCAGCGCGTCGGCGTCGTCACGATCAATAGCCGATTCATTCCGTGGATCCAGCACCAGTTGGTCAAATACGGACTCGAAAAGCGCATCACCGGCGTGCACGCCATGCAATTTGAACCCGGCCAGATTCTCAAAGCCTATGAATCGCAGGCGCTGGCCGACGAGATCCGGGAGCTTTTCGATGCGCAGGCCAAGCCTCTCGTCGCGGCCGGGTGCGAGGCGCTCATTCCCGGCGGCGGCATTCCGATGCTGCTGTTTTCGACGCTACACCAGCACACGGTCGATGGCGCGCCGGTCATCAACGGCATCCCGATTGCGGTGAAGATGGCGGAGCTTGCGGTCAAGCTGCGGCGGCATTCCGGCCTCGGCGTGAGCCGCTCCGGGGAATTCGCGCTGGCGCCGCCGGAGGTCATCGATGAATTCATGACCCATCCGAAAGGTCTGTAAAACGCGTTGCCAAAGCGGATAGTTTAGACTTAAAATATCCGCCGGATGACCCAGGAATTATTGTTGACTGTCATGGAGGTGCGGACCGAGACGCCATTGGTCCGTTCCATCCGGCTTGCGCGGCCGCACGGCGAGCCGTTGCCGTCGTGGCAGCCGGGCGCGCATATCCGCGTGCGGCTGCCGAGCGGCGACGACCGTTCCTATTCGCTGATCAATCTGTCCACCGATCCACGCGCGACCACGCATCCGGACGCCTACCGGATCGGCGTGCGGCTTGAAGAGCCGAGCCAGGGCGGCTCGCGCTTCATCCACACACTCAAGCCGGGCGACCAGGTCGTTGCCCTGCCGCCGGCGAATAACTTTCCGCTCAACCCGGGGCGCCAGCCGGTGGTGCTGATCGCGGGCGGCATCGGAATCACGCCGATCATGTCGATGGCGGCGGCGCTCGCCGCTGAGGCCCGGCCGTATCGCCTGTATTACGCCGGACGCTCGCGCGACCAGATGGCATTTGTCGGCGATATCGAGCAGCTCTGCGGCAACGGGCTCCAAGTGCACACTGATGACATCGCGGGCAAATTCTTCGATGTTCGGGGTTTGATGGCGAGCCTGACGGCCGACGAGCCGGTCTATTGCTGCGGTCCGCGCGCCATGATCGATGCCGCGATTGCCGCCGCCAAGGAGATCGGCTGGGCGGACGGCCGGCTACGTTTCGAATTGTTTACCGCGGCGGCGCCGCTTTCCGGCGATCACGCCTTCGAGGTCGTATTGAAAAGCTCGGGAGAAAGCTTTCTAATTCCGGCCGACAAGAGCATCCTCGACGTGCTGATCGACGCCGGCAAGGATCCGCTGCATGATTGCAAACGCGGCGACTGCGGCATTTGCCAGGTCAATGTGATCGAAGGCGTGCCGGACCATCGGGACTACATCCTCTCCGACGCGGAGAAGGCCGAAGGGACGAAGATGCAGATATGCGTGTCGCGGTCGAAGACGCCACGTCTTGTCATCGACCTGTGACGGATTGAGGAGGGAGGCGGCAATGTCGAGGTATCGTGGCAACGTCAAAGCGGTCCGGGACCTGGTGCGTCCGGCCGAGGTGCATCGCGACGTCTATATCGACGACGAAGTGTTCCAACTAGAGATGGAGCACCTGTTTGCCAATACCTGGGTCTATATCGGCCACGACAGCCAGATTCCCAACCCCGGCGATTATTACGGCACCACCATCGGCCTGCAGCCGGTGCTGATGGTCCGCCACACCGACAACACAGTGAAGGTCCTGTTCAACCGCTGCCCGCACAAGGGCACGCGCATCACCACCGAGGCCTGCGGCAACACCGGCAAGTTCTTCCGCTGCCCGTATCACGCCTGGAGCTTCAAGACCGACGGCTCCTTGCTCGCGATCCCGCTGAAGAAGGGCTACGAGAACACCGGCCTCGAGCAAAGCCACGCCGGCAAGGGCATGGCCTCGGTGCGCCACGTGCGCAATTATCGCGGCTTCGTCTTCGCCAAGATGAACGACGCCGGCCCCGGCTTCGAGGAATTCTTCGGCGAAAGCCTTTCGAGCTTCGACAACATGGTCGACCGCTCGCCGGTCGGGAAGCTCGAGGTCGCCGGCGGCCCGCTGCGCTACATGCACAACTGCAATTGGAAGATGCTGGTCGAGAACCAGACCGACACCTGCCATCCGATGGTCGCCCACGAGTCGTCGGCCGGCACGGCGATCAATGTCTGGAAGAACGCGCCGCCGGGTACCAAGAAGCCGATGGCGGTCGAGATCTTCGCGCCATTCATGAGCCCTTACGAGTTCTTCGAAAACATGGGCATCCGCGTCTGGCCGAATGGCCATGGCCACACCGGCGTGCATCACTCGATCCATTCCGATTATTCGGCAATCCCCGGCTATTTCGAGAAAATGGTTGCCGCCTATGGCGAGGAGCGCGCCAAGCACATCCTCGGCGAAAACCGGCACAACACCGTGTATTTCCCGAACCTGATGATCAAGGGGCCGATCCAGCTCATTCGTCTGTTCAAGCCACTGGCGCCGAACAAGACGCTGGTGGAATCCTGGACGTTCCGTCTGGTCGACGCGCCGGACGTGCTGCTCGAGCGCACGCAGATGTACAACCGGCTCATCAATGCGCCGACCTCGGTGGTCGGGCACGACGATCTGGAGATGTATGAGCGCGCGCAGGAGGGGCTGCATGTCGACGCCAATCAATGGGTCAACGTCCAGCGGCTCTACGATCCGCAGGAACCGGTCGATGTGACGGCCGAGACCAACGGCACGACCGAGTGGCAGATGCGCAACCAATTCCATGCCTGGCAAAAATTCATGACGATGTCGATGTAAGCAGACACCCATGACAGCCCCGACCGACAAAGAGATTATCGATTTCGTCATCCACGAGGCGCGGCTGCTCGACCAGCACCGCTTCGAGGAGTGGCTCGCCCTCTACACCGACGACGCTTATTACTGGATGCCGCTCGAATGGGGTCAGACCGACCCCAAGCTGGTCGGCTCGCTGATGTACGAGGACAAGCTCTTGCTTCAGATCCGCGTTGAGCGGCTGAAGGGCAATCGCACTTTCTCGCAGAAGCCGAAAAGCCGCTGTCATCACGTGCTGCAGACGCCGCAGATCGACAGCCGCGACGACGCCAAGGGCGAATACATCACCTGGACGCCGATGCATTACGTCGAGACGCGTCAGGATGAGCAGCAGCTCTATGCCGCCTGGGCGACGCATACTTTGGTGACGGTCGGCGGCGCATTGAAGATCAAGCTCAAGCGCGTCGATCTGGTCAATTGCGAGGCGGCGTTCGGCAACATCCAGTTGTTCATGTGATGCGACCCTTTTCTCCGTCTCGCCGCCGCCGGCCGGTCCGCGCATGAACAGCGCCCCGGTTCGGACAGCCTATGACGGCGTTGTCGCCTGTGTGCCCATTACCGTGCCCTATCGCCGCTACTCGACCAATTCGGCGCATTGGTGGATTGGCCGCGCCCTGCATGATTTGACGCGCGCCGCCAACATCCGGCCGAAAGACATCGACGGTCTGGTGCTGTCAAGCTTCACCACCGCGCCGGATACCGCGGTCGGCATGACGCAGCATCTCGGCCTTTCGCCGCGCTGGCTCGATTACGTCCCCATGGGCGGCGCCAGCGGCGTGGTCGGCTTGCGGCGCGCGGCGCGGGCGGTTCAATGCGGCGACGCGCAATTCGTCGCCTGCGTCGCCGGCGATACCAACCACGTCGATTCCTTCCGCAAGACGCTTGCCTCGTTCTCGCGTTTTGCCCAGGACGCCGTCTATCCCTATGGCTCCGGCGGCGCCAACGCCTCGTTCGCGCTGATCACCAAAAACTACATGAACCTGTACGGCGCAACACGCGAGGATTTCGGCAAATTGTGCGTGGCGCAGCGCGACAATGCGCTGTCGATCCCGTTCGCAATGATGAAGAAGAAGCTCACGCTTGATGAATACATGAACGCGCGGCCGATCTCCGATCCGCTGCATTTGTTCGATTGCGTGATGCCCTGCGCCGGCGCCGAGGCGTTTCTGGTGTGCCGCGCCGACGTGGCCAAATCCATTAACCTGCCGGCCGTGCGCGTGCTGTCGACCATCGAGCGGCATAACGCTTTTCCGGACGATCCGATCCAGTATCGCGGTGGCTGGGCGATGGATATCGATGAGTTGTGGCAAATGGCCGGTGTGAAACCCGCCGACGTCGATCTGGTGCAGACCTATGACGACTACCCGGTCATCGTGACCATGCAGTTCGAGGACCTCGGCTTTTGTGCCAAAGGCGAGGGGCCGGATTTCGTGCGCAGCCATACCTTCACCACCGAAGGCAGCTTCCCGCACAACACCTCTGGTGGGCAATTGTCGGCCGGGCAGGCGGGCGCGGCGGGCGGTTATCTCGGCTTCACCGAGTCGATCCGTCAGTTGACAGGCGCGCCGATCGGCAAGCAGGTCAAGGACGCCGAACTCGCTCTCGTCTCCGGTTTTGGTATGATCAATTACGACCGTGGCCTGTCGTCCGGCGCCGCTTTGCTTGCGAGGGCACCATGACCGAACCGCTTGTCCGACCGAAGCGCAAGGACCCGCTCAGGAAGACGCGCCAGCCGCTCTATCCGCAGTTGATTCGCAGCCGCACCGCGCATGGGTTGACGGCGGCCGCCGCGCAAGGGCGCTTCGAATTGCAAACCTGCCTCGAATGCAAGACGATCTTTTATCCGCCGCGCGATGCCTGCCCGAAATGCCTGTCGGCGCGGGTGCCTTTCGTTCCCGTCGACAATAACGGCACGTTGCTTGCCGAAACGACGATCCGCACCTCGACCGATCCTTATTTCCGCGAGCGCACGCCGTGGCGTACCGGGCTGACCAAGCTCGATTGCGGTCCGGTCGTGCTGTCGCATATCCATGGCGACGTTCGTGAAGGCGAGAGAGTTCGTCTCGACCTCAAGCTCGACAAAGGCGGCGCGCCTGTAATGATCGCCCTGCCGGAGAAAGATACCCCCAACATGGCCGACGATCCGCACCTGCGCGAAATGACCTGCGATCCGAAATTCCGCCGCGTCCTCATAACCGATGGCCGCACCGAGGTGGGTCAGGCGATGGCGGAAGCCTTCTCCAAAGCCGGCGCCACTATCGTTTTTGTCGGCATTGCCGACCCTTGGAAACCGTTTCCGGGCCAGGACCGGCTTCGCCAGATCGAACGTGTCGAGATCGTTCCGCTCGACGTGACCGACACCGAGTCGATCACCGAACAGGCGGAGCAGAATGGCGGCCGCATCGACATTATCGTCAATACCGCCGAGCATGTCCGGGGCGGCGGCATCATGCAGCGGCGCGGCCTGACAGTCGCGCGAGAGGAAATGGATGTGCGCTATTTCGGCCTGATGCGCCTGGCGCAGGCCTTCGGGCCGGGCTTGCGCGCGCGCGGCGCCGATGGCGTCAACTCGTCGGCGGCCTTCGTCAATTTGCTGTCGGTGCATGCGCTGATGAACTGGCCGGCCTATGGCGCTTATTCGGCGGCCGAGGCGGCGTGCCAGTCGGCGGCGCAGTGCCTGCGCGCCGAGCTGCGGCCGGGCGGCGTCAAGGTGATGAATGTGTTCTTCGGACCGCTTGAGACCGAATGGTTTCAGACGGTGCCGCCGCCGAAGGTGACGCCGGCCGCGCTGGCCAAGGCGGTGGTTCAGGCGCTGCAACGCGGCCTCGAGGATGTCTTCGTCGGCGATATCGCCGAAGACATCCGCGCCCGTCTCGCGGTCAATCCGAAGGCGCTCGAGCGCGAGCTGACAGAGTAGGGGACGTCATGGCTTCCGATCTTCTCGCTTTCGCGCGCGGCCTCTCGCAAGGGGCGATCCGCATCGTCGATCTGACGCAGACGCTGACGCAGGATTTCCCGACCATCCAGTTGCCCCCGGAATTCGGTCAGTGCGCGCCGTTCCGTCTCGAGGAAGTGTCGCGCTACGACGAGCGCGGCCCGGCCTGGTACTGGAACAACATCTCGGTCGGTGAACATTGCGGCACGCATTTCGACGCGCCGATCCATTGGATATCCGGCAAGGACCTGCCGAACAACGCGGTCGATACCATCGACCCTGCCAATTTCATCGCGCCGGCCTCGGTGGTCGATTGCTCGAAGGAGTGCGCCGCCGATCCCGACTTCACCCTGACGATTCCGTTTGTCGAAACGTGGGAGAAGCAGAACGGCGGCATTGCCGCCGGCGACTGGGTGTTGCTGCGCTCCGACTGGTCGAAGAAGCCTTACGCCGAATATGCCGGGCTAAGATCGGACGGCGCGCACACGCCGGGTCCGGACGCGGCCGTCGTCAAATGGCTGGTGGAGGAGCGCGACGTGCACGGCTTCGGCACCGAGACTATCGGCACCGATCATGGGCAGGGGCATCATTTCAATCCACCGTTCCCGGCGCATTTCTATATGCACGGCAAGGGCCGCTACGGGCTGCAATGCCTGACCAATCTGGACCTGCTGCCGCCGAAAGGCGCGGTGATCGTGTCCGCGCCATTGAAGATCAAGAACGGCTCCGGTAGCCCGCTGCGCGTTCTTGCACTCGTCGAGGCGTCGCCATGAGTGAGGCGCGCGATATTGCCGTCGTCACCGGCGGCGCGTCGGGCATTGGCGCCGAAATCAGCCGCCATCTGCTCGACGCCGGTTACGAAGTCGTATCGCTGTCGCTGGCCAAGCCGGACTTCACCCATACCCGCCTGCATTCGGTCGAGGCCAATTTGTTCGACGCCAAGGCGACAGCCGAAGCCGCCAGGGACATTGCCGCGCGCTATGAGGTTTCCCATTTCGTCCATAATGCCGGGGTGATCCGGCCGGCTTCCATTGCGGACACCTCGGTCGACGACGTTCAGGCGCTGACGCAATTGCACATCGGCGCCGCCGTGACGCTGACGCAGGCATTTCTGCCGGCGATGAAGGCGGCGGGTCTTGGCCGTATCGTCCTGATTTCGTCGCGCGGCGCGCTGGGGCTGGCCAATCGCACGGCCTACGGCGCGACCAAGGCCGGCCTCATCGGCCTGGCGCGCAGTTGGTCTCTGGAACTGGCGCCAACCGGCATCACCGTGAACGTCGTCGCGCCCGGACCGATCGGCGGCACCGACATGTTCCACGGCATCATTCCCAAAGGCGATCCGCGCGAGCAAGGTCTCGCCGCGGCAATTCCGGTCAAGCGGCTGGGCCGCGCCGACGATGTGGCGCGCGCGGTGTTGTTCTTTTCCGACCGCGCCAACAGCTTTGTCACCGGCCAGACGCTTTACGTTTGCGGCGGATCGAGCGTCGGCACGCTGGTGATCTAGTGAGGAATGTTGGTCCTTGCCCAATGCGGAGGTCTTGAATGAACGGCGTGTCGTTTCCCCCGCTCGACGCGGAAACGAAAGTCAGCGAGCGGCCGCACGACCATAAGGACGAATTGCGTCTATGGCTGCGCTTCTTGAGCTGTAACGTGTTGATCGAGGGCAATATCCGCCGCCGTCTACGCGACAAGTTCGATATGACGTTGCCGCGCTTCGATTTGCTGGCTCAACTCGACAAGGCGTCGGCCGGCATGAAGCTCGGCGAATTGTCGCAGCGCCTGATGGTTTCCAACGGCAATGTCACCGGCCTGGTCGAGCGCCTTGTCGCGCAAGGGCTAGTCGATCGTCAGGTCGCCGCGAACGACCGGCGGTCGCATCTGGTCAAGTTGACGGCGGAAGGGCGGCGCACGTTCCGTGCGATGGCTGCTGCGCATGAAATCTGGATCGCCGAGATATTCGGCGAACTGACGTCCGGCGAGCGCGCCAACCTGATGCAACTGCTGGCCAAGGTGAAGAAGTCCGCGGCCAAAATGACGGCGGCGAAAGATTAACCGGCGGTTCAGACGAAACTGTCGATGGTCTTGAGCGCGCCGGAAAGCGCGATGCCGTCTTCGTCCTTGAGGGCCGCTTCACGCAAGCGACGCGCCCAATCGGCCGCATCCGGCCGCCCGTTGACCTTGGCAATGCCGACCATGACCTTGTCGAATTTCGACTGGCCGCGCGCATGGGTGTCCGAATAGCCTTTGACCAGACGTCGGGCGGCGAGGATTTCGACGGCCAGCGCGTAGTCGCCCGGCGCCGCGGCTTTGGCCGCCGCAAGCCATGTGTCGCGATGCGCGACCTCATTGCTGTGGCGCAACGTGCCGCGGCGGAAACGCCGGAGACCGCCCAGGACATAAAGCGGCAGGAACCAGCGGATGGTCCCGGTTTGCACCCGCCTGCCGCGGTTGACGATGCGATCGAGCGCCTTGAACAGACGCGGGCGGCTTTCGATGAAACGGCCAAGTGCCGCCGGCATCGATCCGGCGACTTCATCCATGCGCGGATGCATGAATTCGGTCATGTAGACCGGCTGATCAGGAGCCGCGAGAACCTCTGTGCGTACACGCTCGAAACGGCTGCCGCGCGTTTTGAGGTCGGCGACGCGATAGACGTCGTCATAGGCCATGGCGACGGCAATGTATTTCGCCGCGGTGCTGGTAAGTTGGTAACCCTTGCCCGCGCCGCCATGCGCATTGTCCAATGCCAGCATGCCGGCTAGCAGATCGAGATATTCCTTGCCGTACGCAACATCCTGGTAATCGACAACACGCTGTAAGCCGGCCCCGATCATGTCATGGGTCGCGGCGGGGAAGGCCGCTTTGGCACGTTCGACCAGCGTGTCGTAGCCGGCGTGTCCGACGGGCGTCAGCGCCGGATAGGTCTTGCCGCTGGCCGACTTCGGCGATTCCGACGGCTCGGCGGCGGGTGTCGCGGTCGATTTCCCCGCCGCTGCATCCTTGGAAAGATCGGCGCTGGCGTGCTCGTAGCCGAGGGCGAAGGCACGCAGGCTTGGCGCGACGCCGATGCCGCCGGCGGTGATGGTCGCCTCGAAAGCCTCGCGTGGAAACGGCAGGACCTTGGAAGCGGCCAGCGCGCCAAACAGCACGGCGGAAACGACGCTGCCGGCTTTCTCGGCGAGCACCGCCATGTCAAAACCTATAAAGCGCTTCGCGGCCGCTTCGGCGGCGGCAAATACCGCGCCAGCGTCAGCAATGCCGTCGCCCGGCACCTGCTTCTCGGCAACCGCGTAATGACGGTGCGCCGAGGCGATCAACGTGGTGCGGTCGGGTGTGACGAAACCGCGCTGGATGGCGCGGCCGGCTTCCATCAATTCGGCGCCGATGACGAGATCGACTTCGCCCGGCACCACCATCAGCGACAGCACGGGCCGCAATCCGCGCGGTGCGTTCGGCGGCAGCGGCAAGGTCTCGATGAAATAAACCGTCGCGCCGGTGCGCTGCGCCACCCCCGGTACCGACGTCGACTGCGCGACCCAGTTCTGGCTCTCGCATAGTGCGACGATCCAGTCGACCAGCACGCCGCCGCCCTGGCCGCCCATCGCCATCACCGCGATGGCCAGCGGCTTGGTGGCGTCGAACGCAGGAGGAGCAGGCGCGATCGTCATCGAATTTCCGTCTTTCAGGCGAATGCGATACGGCGGCGGGCGCGCCGGCGTTGCAGGAAGCCGATCACCGCGCCGCGCAGCCTCGCCATGAACCGATCAGACCCGGTCGGGTTGAGAATGACGTCGGCGCGATAGAACGACGGGCACAGGATGGCGGCCTCGGCGACCTCGCCGCAATTGCCGCAGGCGACGCAGGTGTTGTCGATCGCCGCCACCGGATCGTCCTTCAGTGGATCGTCGGTGCGTTTGACCGACAGCGACGGGCAGCCGGACAGGCGAATGCAGGCGTGATCGCCGGTGCACACATCCTCATCGACGCCGAAGCGCTCGCGCACCTTGCGCTCGCCGTTCTTGACGGCCTGGCTGAAGATCGGCTTTTCGCGGCGCTGCTTGTTCAGCATGCATTCCGACGAGGCGACGATCACCTTGGGCCCGGGCGTGTTGGTGCTCAGCGCTTCCTTCAGCGTGTCGCGCACCTTGGCGACGTCATAGGTGCGATCGATCTGGCGCACCCAGGTGGCGCCGACGCCACGGACGGCGTTGGCGATCGGATGCTGCGTCGAGCGGTCCTCGACATCGGCGCGCGACGACAGGATGTCCTGGCCGCCGGTCGCCGAGGAGTAGAAATTGTCGACAATGATAACGACGCCGTCGTGCTGGTTATAGACGGCGTTGCCGATGCTCGATGTCAGCCCGTTATGCCAGAATCCGCCATCACCCATGATGGCGATCGACTTCTTGTCGGTCTTGACGTTGAACGCGGCGTTCGATGCCGGACCGAGACCGTAGCCCATCGTGGTCGCGCCGATGTTGAACGGCGGCAGGCAGGCGAACAAATGACAGCCGATGTCGCCGGCGATGTGATGGTTGCCCATCTCCTGCTCGACCAGCTTCATGGCGGCGAAGATCGGCCGTTCCGGACAGCCGGTGCAGAAGCCGGGCGGGCGCGGCGGCACCGTGGTGGTCAGCGCCTGCACGCGCGGATCGTCGTGGATGCTCGGTACATTCGGTGCGCGGATCTTGTCCGCCAGCGCGCCGGGCAGGGCGGCGGCGATGAAAGAGCGCACGCCATTGAGCATGACGTCGGCGGTATATTCGCCGGCCATCGGCAGGTCGCCCTTGCCATGAATCCTGGTATTGACGTCGCGGCGGCGCAGGATGGTGTTGACGGCCTGTTCGATATGCTCAGGCTGGCCTTCCTCGACGATCAGCACCGCCTTCTTGCCGACGCAGAAATCGACGATTTCGTCGTCGACCAGCGGGTAGGTCACGTTCAGACAATAGATCGGCACCCGCGTCGCGCCCCAGACATCGGCGAGGCCGAGTCGCTCCAGCGCGCGGATCGCGCCGTTATACATGCCGCCCTGCACGATGACGCCGATATCGGTGAGGTCGCCGTTGAATATCTCGTTGAGCTTTCGCTCCTTGATGAATTTGACGGCGGCGGGCCAACGCTGCTCGACCTTGTGTTTCTCGTGGGCGTAGGAGGCCGGCGGCAGGACGATGCGGCCGGTGTCGCGTACCGGGTTTTCCAGCGCCTGCCGAAGCGTGAAAGCCGGCGGCTTATTATCCTTGGCGATGAAGCTGCCGTGAACGTGGCAAGCGCGGATGCGCACCTCCAGCATCACGGGCGTGTTCGAGGCTTCGGAGAGCTCGAAGCCTTCCTCGACGGCGCGAACGATCGACTCCAGATTGGGCCGCGGGTCGAGCAGCCACATCTGCGATTTCATGGCGAAGGAGTGCGAGCGCTCCTGCATGATCGAGGAGCCTTCGCCGTAATCCTCGCCGATGATGATCAGCGCGCCGCCGGTGACGCCGCCCGAGGTCAGATTGGCCAGCGCGTCGGAGGCGACATTGATGCCGACCGGCGCCTTGAAGGTCACGGCGCCGCGGATCGGATACATCACCGAAGCGGCCAGCGAAGCGGCGGCGGCCGCTTCCGAGGCGGAAGCGGAAAACTGGACGCCGAGCCTGGCCAAAGTTTCCTTGGCGTCGGACAAGACGTCCATCAGATGCGAGATCGGTGCGCCCTGATAGCCGCCGACATAGCCGACGCCGGATTGCAACAAGGCCTTGGTGATCGCGAGGATGCCTTCGCCGCGGAATTCGTCGCCGGCGCCAAGTTCGAGATCGCGGACTTCTTTGGCAAAGGACCGTTCAGCCATGGCGGGCTCCGCGACAGGTTACATCATTTGTCAAATTACCCGGCCCGACGCTTTGTCCCAAG
>CAIMEA010000165.1 GCA_903839845.1 uncultured Hyphomicrobiales bacterium | reverse complement strand
GCGACAAGGCCGGCGCAGTCATCGACGGCAGCGCCGACAAGGTCACCGACGTCACCGATGTCTGGACTTTCGCGCGCGATCTGTCGTCGCGCGATCCGAACTGGAAACTGGTCGCTACCGAAGCTGGACAATGAGCCGATGCCGCCACGCCGATTTCGCCGTCTGGTCGGTTTTAGTTTTTCACTCTGCCTGGCCGCGGCGGCGACATCCGCGATGGCGCAGCCGCTGAAAATGCGCGACGCCGAAATTATTCCATTGGCCTTCGACACGCTCAGCGGCTGGCGCGATGACGATCAGGCGATGGCCTTTGAGGCTTACCTGAAAAGCTGCCGCGCGATCCTCAACGGCAGCAAGGCGCAGCGCAAGGCGCGGCCGGTCTTCGGCGGGCTGTATGACGTCTGCGAAAGGGCGACCGCGCTCGCCGCCGGCGGACCGGTCGATACGCTGGCGGCACGCAAATTCTTCGAGGACAATTTCAAGCCGGTGCGCATCAAGCCGCCGGAACGCACATACGGCTATTACACCGGCGCCGACGGTTTCTACACCGGCTACTATGAACCCGAAGTGATCGGCTCGCGCGTCAAGACCGACGAATATTCGGTGCCGATTTACGGCGTGCCGGCCAGTGTCGCGGGCAAGAAAAGCCGGCATTTCGTCCAGTACGATCGCGTCGATATCGAAAAAGGCGCGCTGGCCGGCAAGGGCCTGGAAATCTGCTGGATCAAGAATCCGGTCGATTTGTTTTTCGCGCAAATCCAGGGCTCGACCCGCGTCAAGCTTGCCGATGGCGAATTGATGCGGCTGAATTACATCGCCAGCAACGGCAAGCCCTATACGCCGGTCGGCCGTCTGCTGATCGATCGTGGCGTGTTCACGCCGGAAGAAATGTCGATGGACAAGATCCGGGAATTCATGGAAGCCAACCCGGAAGAGGGCAAGGCGCTGCGCGAGAAGAACCGGTCGTTCGTTTTTTTCTCCAAGACCAAACTGCAGGCGCACGACGAATGCCTCGGCGCGCAAGGCATCGCGCTGACGCCCGGCCGCTCGATCGCGGTCGACCCGAGCATTCACGTTTACGGCACGCCGATCTGGATCGACGCCAAATTGCCGCTCAAGGGCGCGGCGCCGGAGGATACGTTCCAGCGCCTGGTGGTGGCGCAGGATACCGGCTCGGCCATTCGCGGCCCGGCGCGCGCCGACATCTATTTCGGCCATGGCCCCGATATTCCGTCCATCGCCGGGCGTATCAAGCAATTCGGCCAATTCGTCATGTTGATGCCGCGCGCGCTGGCAGCCAGCGGAGAGACCGGCGGCAACGGCGTTCCATTGCCGAAGCCGCGGCCGAGGGACATTGTCGCAGCCGCGCACTGATTGACATCATGAGCCGTGACGGCAAAAAGCGGCGCGGCCTGACTTACGAAGACCGCGTGTTGTGGACGACGGTCGCCAAATCGATCAAGCCGCTGCGTGACGAGGCGAAGAATGTCGCCGCCGCCGACTCCGATGTCGTGGCCGACGTACCCAAGCCGCCGGGCCAGCAGCCGCCGAAATTCATCAAGCCAGCCAAAGTGCCAAGAGCTTCCGCGCCGGCGGCCGCCGCAAAACCTATCGCGCCGCCGATCCAGCCAAAAATGGAGCCGCTGACGCGGCGCATGAAGTCGCGGGTTGCCAAAGGCAAACACGCGATCGATGCCCGCATCGATCTGCACGGCTTCACGCAGCATGAGGCACATGCGGTGCTGCTGCGCTTTTTGCGCACCGCCAGTGCGCGCGACGCGCGCCTGGTGCTGGTGATCACCGGAAAAGGCCGCGGCGGCGAAATCGGCGTGTTGCGCCGGCAGGTGCCGCACTGGCTCGGCCTGCCGGAATTTCGCGACGTCGTTATCGGCTTCGAAGACGCCCATATCGCCCATGGCGGCGAGGGCGCGCTCTATATCCGGGTGCGGCGTAGCAGGACCGACTAGCGGTGTCGCTCGGGCAAGTGCTTTGCTCGCGTGCGCGCGCGGAGCTGGCGGTCGGCGCCGCTGACCCGCTCCATCAGCCGGGAAATGCCGATCCAAAGTTCAAAGACGTCCGCCTCGATCTCATCGTGCCTGATGCCGTGCCGGCCATGATCCGCGACTAATTCGCCGCCCCGCTGCCTCGATTCGCGCATTTTCCTGACCCCTAACTCATATTCCATCGTCGTTCCCCCGAACGGCCGCGCAACCTGCATGATTGCACAACCGGGAGGATACACCGTGGAGAATTACATGTGTCAAGAAAATATTATACTTTACTAGACACAACCCCGGGTGACCCCTTGCCGCAGTCAGGCGTCCGACGCGGCCGCGAGCCGATGAATTTCCAGCGCGACAACCGCCATGCCGGCGCGCAGCCGAAAGCCGGCGCTGCCGGCATTGAACAGATGGAAATGCAGCCGGCCTTTGAACCCCGGTTCGACCTGAAGCGGCATCGAAGACAAAATGCCGTGTTCGCACAATCGGGCGACTGCGCCGATACGGCCGAGATAGTCGCGCGGCAGTTCGACGCTTTCCAGGGTGCTCACGTGCACGATGGCGCCGCCGGTAAGCTCAAATGCCTTGCCCCGCGCAAGGTCGATCGAACCGCCGGGTGTCCGCACACTGGCATGAAGCGTCAGTTCGATAGACGCAGTCCGCAGGTTTTTCGCGGCGAAAGGTGTAATGCCGATAATGCCGTCTTTAACGGCGCGCGCGATCTGGTGATTGACCAGCAGACCGGCGACGGCATAGCGGCGCGCCGCGCTGTCGGCATGCGACAGCGACTCGGCCTCGCCAAACGATTCGCTGAGCCAATAGTCCGAGCTGTACCCGGTCAATCGGCCGAGCTTTCCGGCCATCGCGCGCGAGATCGGCTGCCGGCCGTTGATGATATTGTTGACCGATTGGCGCGACACGCCGGTCGCCTTGCTGACGGAAACCTGATCGAGCCCCAAGCGGCGAAGCTCCGCTCGCAAATGCGCGCCCGGTGTCGCGCGCCCTGCTTCCCTATCGGCTCTGGCCTTGTCTCGGTTGCCCGCGGACATTCAGTTGCTCCTGGGGCAAATATTTATTCCTACACGAGCGAATGTAAATGTCTCGGCCCAACTTCAACCGTTAATTGTAAATTTAAACGAAAAGCAACTGCCCCGGCGGGCGCCAGGCTACAGGATAAAGCGGCTCAGATCGGCATTTTTGGCCAGATCGCCTATGTGCTTATCGACATAAGCGGCGTCGATACGCACGGTTTCGCCAGCGCGGTCGGTGGCGGCGAACGAAATTTCGTCAAGGACACGCTCCATCACCGTCTGCAGGCGGCGGGCGCCGATATTCTCGATCGCCGAATTAACCGACACCGCGATATTGGCGATGGCATCGATGGCATCCCCGGTGAAATCGAGGGTGACGCCCTCGGTGGCGAGCAGCGCGACATATTGCTTGATGAGCGAGGCTTCCGGTTCGGTCAGGATGCGGCGGAAATCGTCGCGAGTCAGCGCCTGCAATTCGACGCGGATCGGCAGACGGCCTTGCAGTTCGGGCAACAGATCGGACGGCTTCGCGATGTGAAACGCGCCGGAGGCGATGAACAGGATATGATCGGTTTTCACCGGGCCATGCTTGGTGTTGACGGTGGTGCCTTCGATCAAAGGCAGCAAATCGCGCTGCACGCCTTCTCGCGACACGTCGGCGCCGGAGCGGCCTTCTCGGCCGGCGATCTTGTCGATCTCGTCGAGAAAGACGATGCCGTTCTGCTCGACGACCTTGATCGATTCGAGAATGAGCTGTTCGTTGTCGAGCAGTTTATCGGATTCTTCGTTGATCAGAATGCCATGCGATTCCAGCACGGTGACGCGCCGCGTTTTGGTGCGCCCGCCGCCCATCTTGCCGAAGATGTCGCCGATGTTGATCGCGCCCATCTGCGCGCCCGGCATGCCGGGAATTTCGAACATCGGCATGCCGCCACCGGCGCCTGCCTGCACCTCGATCTCGATTTCCTTGTCGTCGAGCTCGCCGGCGCGCAGCCTTTTGCGGAAGCTTTCGCGCGTCGAAGGGCCGGAGCCGGGCCCGACCAGGGCATCGAGAACGCGCTCCTCCGCCGCCGTTTCGGCCCGTGTTTGCACGTCTTTTCGCTTGCGGTCGCGCGTCAAGGTTATGGAAATCTCCACGAGGTCGCGGATGATTTGCTCGACGTCGCGGCCGACATAGCCGACCTCCGTGAATTTGGTGGCTTCCACTTTCAGAAACGGCGCGCCGGCGAGCTTGGCGAGGCGGCGCGAAATCTCGGTCTTGCCGACGCCGGTCGGGCCGATCATCAGGATATTCTTCGGCAGCACTTCCTCGCGCAATTTGTCGTCGAGCTGCAGCCGGCGCCAGCGATTCCTCAAGGCAATTGCGACGGCGCGCTTGGCGTCGTTCTGGCCGACGATATAGCGATCGAGTTCGGAAACGATTTCGCGTGGCGAGAAGTCGGTCATTACTTTACATCCGTGGCTCGCCTCGTCCTTCGAGACGCCCTCGCTTTGCTCGGGCTCCTCAGGATGAGGCGAGAGCTAAGCCCTCATGGTGAGGAGCATCGCGAAGCGATGCGTCTCGAACCATAGGGCGTTCATGATCTCAAACTCTCAATCGTGACATTGCGATTTGTGTACACGCAGATGTCGGCGGCGATATCGAGCGACTTGCGCACGATGTCCTCGGCGCTGAGCGGGCCATCGATCAGCGCACGGGCCGCCGACAATGCATAATTGCCGCCGGAGCCGATGCCGGCGACGCCCATTTCCGGCTCAAGCACGTCGCCGGTGCCAGTCAGCACCAGCGAGACATTGACGTCGGCGACGATCATCATCGCTTCCAGCCGGCGCAAATAACGGTCGGTGCGCCAGTCCTTGGCCAGTTCGACCGAGGCGCGCAGCAGCTGGCCGGGATATTGCTCGAGCTTGCTTTCCAACCGCTCGAACAAGGTAAACGCGTCGGCGGTGGCGCCGGCAAAGCCGCCGATCACGTCACCTTTGCCAAGTTTGCGCACTTTTTTGGCATTCGACTTGACGATGGTCTGGCCGATCGACACCTGACCGTCGCCGCCGACGACGACGATGCCGTCCTTGCGGACGGTGAGAATGGTGGTGCCGTGCCAGACCGGGCCTTCGTTGTGAGCCATAAAGCCTTATTCCTTGCGACCCGGGTCATCTAGGCACGGCGGCAAGCGTTTGCAAACGCCCAACCGGGGCCTGTGGCGAATCCCCGCAACCCCTGATAAAAGGCCCGCGAATGAAGGATCCCGGCATGCGAACCGCCACCATCAAGCGCAAGACCAAGGAAACCGATATCGAGGTCTCGGTCGACCTCGACGGCAAGGGCGCGTCGACGATTTCGACGGGCATCGGCTTCCTCGACCACATGCTGGACCTGCTGGCCCGGCACTCGCGCATCGACCTCAACGTGAAAGCGGTCGGCGACCTGCATATCGATTTCCACCACACCGCCGAGGACACCGGTATCGCGCTCGGCCAGGCCGTGAAGCAGGCGCTCGGCGACATGAAGGGCATCACCCGTTATGCCGACGTGCATGTGCCGATGGACGAGGCGCTGACGCGCGTCTGCATCGATATTTCCGGCCGGCCGTTTCTGGTGTTCAAGGCCGAGTTCGTGCGCGACAAGGTCGGCACCTTCGACACCGAACTGGTGCAGGAGTGGTTCCAGGCTTTCGCCATGAATGCCGGCATCACGCTGCACGCCGAATGCCTGTACGGCACCAACGATCACCATATCGCGGAATCCTGCTTCAAGGGTCTGGCGCGGGCGCTGCGCGCGGCAGTGGCGATCGATCCGAAGGCGAAGGACGAAGTGCCGTCGACCAAGGGAACGTTGACGGCTTAACGGCGTCATCGTCCGCGAAGGCGGACGATCCAGCGCTTGCGTTGCGCAAGTCAGGGCTGGATGCCCCGCCTGCGCGGGGCATGACGGTAAACGTAACGAGTAAATTTATGCCCACTTTCACCGTGCACGAACCGCCGCCGCGCAAAACCGAGAGCGTCACCGCTCCGGAAAGCTTCGTCTTCGTGCGCGACGGCTTCTATTTCTGGGCTTTCGTGCTGGCGCCTTTGTGGCTGCTGGTGCGCAGGCTGTGGCTGGCGTTCTTGATTTATGTCGTCGCCGCCATCGCCATTGCCGTCGCCATCAAGTTCGCCGGCCTGCCGTCCTGGGTGCAAAGCGCCGCGGCGCTGATCATCGCGCTGATCGTCGGCTTCGAGGCATCGACCATCCGGCGCTGGACACTGGGACGCCGCAAATGGAAGACGCTCGGCTTTGTCGTGGCCGAGGACGCTGAAATCGCCGAACGGCGGTTCTACGCCGCGTGGAGCGAAGGTGCACGAGCCGACGCCGTGGCGCCGGAACCCATTTACGCCACGCCAGTGCGGCGCGGCGCGCCGAACGCCTCCGACGTGATCGGTCTGTTTCCTGAGCCTGGGGCGCCGCGATGAGCGTCGCCATCGTCGATTACGGCTCGGGCAATTTGCATTCGGCGGCGAAAGCCTTCGAGCGCGCCGCGCGCGACAGTGGCCACGATCAGCCGATCCTGGTCACCAGCAAGCCGGAAGATATCGCCGCTGCCTCCCGCATCGTGCTGCCCGGCGTCGGCGCCTTCGCCGATTGCCGGCGCGGGCTCGACGCCATTCCCGGCATGATCGAGGCGCTCGAACAGCGCGTGCTGAAAGACGGCAGGCCGTTCTTCGGCATTTGCGTCGGCATGCAGTTGATGGCCGATGTCGGCCGCGAGCATCAGGTGACGCCCGGGCTGGGCTGGATTAAAGGCGAAGTCATCCGCATCGCGCCGGCCGACCCGGATTTGAAAATCCCGCATATGGGCTGGAATACGCTCGATATGCGTAAAGTGCATCCGTTGCTGGACGAGATACCGCTTGGCAGCGATGGGCTGCATGCCTATTTCGTGCATTCTTACGAGCTCAAGCCTACGGACGCCGGCGATCTGGTGGCGCAGGCCGATTACGGCGGCCCGCTGACCGCCATCGTCGGCCGTGACAACATGGTTGGCACGCAGTTTCATCCCGAGAAGAGCCAGCGCCTCGGCCTGCGTCTGATCGCGAATTTTTTGAAGTGGAAGCCATGATCCTGTTTCCTGCCATCGATCTGAAAGAGGGCCTGGCCGTGCGGCTGGAGCAGGGCGACATGGCGCGCGCCACCGTGTTTCATCGCGACCCGGCGGCGCAGGCGCGCGCGTTCGAGATGCAGGGCTTTGCCTATCTGCACATCGTCGATCTCGACGGCGCCTTCGCCGGCAAGCCGGTGAATGCCGACGCGGTCGATCGCATTCTGGAAACCATCGGCATTCCGGTGCAGCTCGGCGGCGGCGTGCGCGACATGGCGACGGTGGACGCCTGGCTCGGCAAGGGTGTCGACCGCGTCATCATCGGCACCGCGGCGGTGCGCGATCCGCAATTCGTCAAGCAAGCCGCGAAAAAATATCCCGGCCGCGTCGCCGTTGGTCTCGATGCGCGCGATGGCAAGGTCGCGGTGCAGGGCTGGGCGGAAACGTCCGAATTGAGCGCGCTCGATATTGCCCGCCGCTTCGAGGATGCCGGCGTCTCGGCGATTATCTATACCGACATCGCCCGCGATGGGCTGCTGCAAGGACTCAATCTCGACGCGACGATTGCACTGGCCGAAGCGATCACGATTCCGGTGATCGCATCCGGTGGTCTCGGCTCGATCGACGACATCAAGGCACTGCTCGAACCGCGCGCGAAGAAACTCGAAGGCGCCATCGCCGGCCGCGCGCTTTACGACGGGCGGCTCGATCCGGCGGCGGCGCTCAAGCTAATCCGCGACTCGCGGCCGGCGGCCTGACGCATGTTCAAGGTCCGCGTCATTCCCTGCCTCGACGTCAAGGACGGCCGAGTCGTCAAAGGCGTCAATTTCGTCAATCTGCGCGATGCCGGCGATCCGGTCGAAGCGGCGATTGCCTATGACGCTGCCGGCGCCGATGAACTTTGCTTTCTCGACATCACGGCCAGCCACGAAAATCGCGACACGATCTACGACGTGGTGACACGCACCGCCGAAGCTTGTTTCATGCCGCTGACTGTCGGCGGTGGCGTGCGCACGGTCGAGGATATTCGCAAGCTGTTGAACTGCGGCGCTGACAAGGTGTCGATCAACACCGCCGCGGTGAACCGGCGCGAATTCGTCAAGGAAGCGGCGGAGAAGTTCGGCGACCAATGCATCGTCGTCGCCATCGACGCCAAGAAGGTATCGCAAGCCGGCGAGAAGGACCGCTGGGAAATCTTCACCATTGGCGGCCGCAAATCGACCGGCATCGACGCCGTCGAATATGCGCGCGAAGTCGTGTCGCTCGGCGCCGGTGAAATCCTGCTGACCTCGATGGACCGCGACGGCACCCGCGCCGGTTTCGATATCGCGCTGACCCGGGCCGTCGCGGACGCGGTGCCGGTGCCGGTGATTGCCTCCGGTGGCGTCGGCAATCTCGATCATCTGGTCGAAGGCATTCGCGGCGGCCACGCTACCGCGGTGCTGGCCGCCTCGATCTTCCATTTTGGCGAATATTCGGTGCGCGAGGCCAAGACCCATATGGCCAAAGCCGGCCTGCCGATGCGGCTGGATCCGTAGTTATCGAAGTCTGACGCGCGCACTGTTCTGCTCCCTCCCCCCTTGTGGGGGAGGGTTGGGGTGGGGGGTGCATGGCATTTCGCTGTCGTCGAATACCCCCCTCCCTGTTCCTCCCCCACAAGGGGGAGGGAACGCTAGAGTCGCGACTCCCGATAATGAGCGGGAAGTGATAAGGGAGCCCGTCAAAGGACGCTTTCGATGCCCAAATTCACTCTCGCCGATCTTGAAAAACGCATTGCCGAGCGGGCGCAGGCCGACGCCGCGCATTCCTACACGCGCGCGCTGCTCGACAAAGGTGTGGCCCATTGCGCCAAGAAGCTGGGCGAGGAAGCCTTCGAGACGGCGATGGCAGCCGTGCAGGAAGACAAGGGCCGGCTGATTTCGGAAGCCGCCGATCTCGTCTATCATTTGCTGGTCGTATTGAAGGCCCGTGACGTGACATTCGCCGAGGTCGAAGCCGAGCTCGACAAGCGCACCGTGCAATCCGGACACGATGAAAAGGCTTCGCGTCCCAAAGGTTAAGCGAAACACCTGATGGAACAGCGCACCGACGAAAACCTGTCGCCGTACCGCACCTTCTCGCGCGCGGCCTGGGCGGCGTTGCGCGAAGACGCGCCGATGACGTTGACCGTCGAAGAGGTCACGCGGCTGCGCTCGCTGCACGACCGGCTCGACATCACCGAGGTCGAGGACATTTATCTGACCTTGTCGCGGCTCTTGTATCTTTACGTCGCGGCGACGCAGCGCCTGTTTCGCGCGCAGCAGCGCTTCCTCGGCACCGAGGATGTCAAGATGCCTTATATCATCGGCGTCGCCGGTTCGGTCGCGGTCGGCAAATCGACCACCGCGCGTGTTCTCCAGGCACTGTTGGCGCGCTGGCCGAACGTGCCGAAAGTCGAACTCATCACCACCGACGGCTTCCTGTTTCCCAACGCCGTGCTCGAGCGCGAAGGCCTGATGGAAAAAAAGGGTTTTCCGGAAAGCTACGATCTGCCGGCGCTGTTGCTGTTTCTGTCGGACGTGAAGGCTGGGCGGCGGCCGGTGCGGGCGCCGATCTATTCGCATTTGACGTACGACGTGACACCGAACCAGTGGATCGAAGTCGACCGGCCGGACATTCTCATCGTCGAAGGTCTGAACGTGTTGCAGACCGGCCGCCTGCCGAAGGACGGCAAGGCGATCCCGTTCGTGTCCGACTTTTTCGACTTCTCGGTCTATCTCGACGCCGATGAGGATGTACTCAAATCCTGGTACGTCGATCGTTTCCTGACGTTGCGCTCGACCGCGTTCCGCGATCCGAAATCATATTTTCATCGTTATTCGAATTTATCGGATCAGGAAGCGGTCGACACCGCGTCGTCGATCTGGGAGCGCATCAACCTGGTCAATTTGCACGAAAATATCGTGCCGACACGCCAGCGCGCCGATCTGATCCTGAAAAAGGGCGCCAGCCACCTGGTTGAGGACGTGTCGCTGCGACGGCTGTAAGCTTTAATGTCATTCCGGGTTTGCTCGCTTTGCGAGCGCCTCGGAATGACGGTTAAGCCGCCCGTCGCCCGTCGCCGAAGTGCTCCATGTAGCGCTGCTTGATGGCCGCGACCGGCAGCACGATCAGCACGTCGGTGGTGCCGAATTCATGATCGACCACCGCGCCGTCGCCGATGTAGGCGCCCAATCGCAGATAACCCTTCACCAAAGGCGGCAAAGCGCGCAGCGCTTCCTTCGGGTCGATTGATTCCTTCGACAGCCGGTTCATCTCGACATAGCGTTCCGGCAATGCCTGTGCGCGCCACTCTTCCGGCGCGCGCGCGTAGTGATGCAGGAACGACAGCGGCAGCGCCAGGCGCTTGGGCTCGGTGCCGTCGAGGCTGGCGCAGCCGATCATCACGTCGCAGCGATTCTGCATGATGTAGGCGTGAATGCCGTGCCAGAGCAGCTCGACTGTGCGCTTGTTGCGATAAGGCGCCAGCACGCAGGAGCGGCCGAGCTCGAGAAACTGCAACTTGTTATGCCGGGCAATAAGCCCGCCAATATCGAATTCGCCGGAGGTGTAGAAGCCGCCATGATCCTCGGCCAGCGATTGCCGCAACAACCGATAGGTGCCGACGACGGTCGGCCGGTTGCCGAGCTGGCCGTCGCGCGCGGCATGATCGAGCACCAGAAGGTGGTCGCAGATCGCGTCATAGCCGTCGACGTCGCGGCGCGCGAATAACCGGCCGGGATTGGGGATCGCCGAGCCTTCCTGATAGAAAACGCGATAGCGCAATTTCTGCGCCTGGCGCACTTCGGCGGCGGTCTGCGCCAGCCGGACCTCGAGCGAACCGATGCGGCCAAGGCTTTGCGACGGCCGGTGCGCGCGCGCGGCCCAGGCCTGCAATCCGCCATAAGCCTGCAACGACGAGATCAGGCCGGGGGCGGCGGGCGCCGGGCGGAAGCGGCCAAGCAGATTGCGCGAAGGGCTGTCGCTAGCCATTTGCTTTCGGTCCTTTTCGGCACGCGGCCGTACTTGCACAACGTGCCTGTGAACGAGGTATCGAAACGGTCGAATCGTATTTCAAGTTCTTCACATCCGTACAACACGGCAGCGATACGAATTTATGACAGTTTTGGGAAGGATTATCAGGCCGCCAGCGATGCGCCACGCGCCGCCGTCTCCAGCGCGTCGCGCAGCCTTTCGCGGTCGAGCGGCTTGACCAGCAGCCCGTCCATGCCGGCGGCGAGACAGGCGTCACGGTCCTCGGCATAGGCATTGGCCGTCAGTGCCACGATGCGGGTCGGCGGCCTGGATGCTTCGAGCGCCTCGGCGGCGCGAATGCGGCGGGTCGCTTCCAAACCGTCCATGTCCGGCATCTGCACGTCCATCAGCACCAGATCGAAAGGCGTGCCGGCGGCGCGTGCCTTGCTCCAGCAATCGACCGCGGCCATGCCGTTGCCGGCAATAGTCGGACGATGACCAAGCCGCGCCAGCAACGCCCGCGCGAGCAACGCATTGATGTCGTTGTCCTCAGCCACCAAAATGGAAAGTCCTTTGCCGCTGACCGTGACGGCGTCGTTGATCTCCTCGACGCTGTCGGCGAGCGCGTTCTCGAATGAATTGCGCGCCTGCAGGCGCGCCGCCAGCGAACCTGCGCGCACCGGCTTGACCAGGTAGCCGGTGAAGCCCGCGGCCTTGAGCGCCGCCAATTCGTGACGATCGCCAGGACGGATCAGAACGATGCGGCGGGCGACGTCTTTCATGGCACCGATGCCGTTGGCAACCATCGCTTGTGCGACCGCGTAATCGACCAGCACCGCGTCCCAATGCCGCTCCGGCAGTAGCGCCTGCGCGATCCTTTCATCGGCCGCCGCGCAGGTTTTCGCGCCCCAGCCGCCCAGCCGGCGCGCCAGCAGCGACGCTTCGATGTCGGCGGCGGCGACAATCATCACCGCGCTGTCTTTCAGATCGGGCTTGGCCATGTCGGCGTCATTCCGGCCGGCCGACGCCGACGGCAGGGCAACCGTGAAGCTGAAATCCGAACCGCGGCCAGGCTGGCTCACCACCGCGATCGAACCGTGCATGCGCTCGACGATGCGTTTGGAAATGGCGAGGCCGAGGCCAGTGCCGCCGAATCTGCGGGTCGATGAATCGTCGGCCTGCTCGAAATCGAGAAACACGCGCGCCTGGTCGCGTGGCGCGAGACCAATGCCGGTATCGCGCACCAGAAATCGAATGTCGCCGTCGCGCTCGCCCGGTTCGACAATAACCGCGACGCCGCCTTGCTCGGTGAATTTCACCGCATTGCCGGCAAGATTGAGCAGCACCTGGCGCAGCCGCGCCGCGTCGCCGACAATCGTCGCCGGCAGGCGGCCGTCGATATAAGATGCAATCTCGATGCCTTTGGCCTGCGCGCGTGGCGCCAGCAATTCGACGGCTTCCTCGACCAGCGGCACCAGCGCGAAAGGCCGCGGCTCCAGATCGAGCTTGCCGGCTTCGATCTTGGAAAAGTCGAGTACTTCCTCGATCAGCGACAGCAGCGTTTCGCCGGACGTCTTGGCGGCCTTGGCGTAGGTCAGCTGCTCGGGCGTCAAACTGGTGTCGAGCAGCAAATCGGCCATGCCGAGCAGGCCATTGAGTGGTGTGCGGATTTCATGGCTGACCATGGCGAGGAAGCGCGACTTGGCGCGGTTGGCGGCTTCCGCCAGATCGCGCGCCGCGGCAAAGGCGCGTTCCGCCTCGACCCGGTCGGTGACATCGCGGCCGACGCCTTGCACTTCGGTGCCGGTCTCGGTGCGTACGGCGACTTCGCGCCAGGCGACCCAGCGAGCATTGTCGCCCATCGCGATTTTCTGGTCGTGCGCGCGCGTGCCATCGGCCAGCATCGTCGCCGGGCCCTGTTCGTGCACTGTTAACGCGGCGGGCTGGCCGAGCAGCTGCGCGCGGCTTTTGCCGGCAAGCGTGCAATAGGCGTCGTTGGCGTAGGTCAGCAGGCCCTGTGCGTCGCGACGGATGATCAGATCGCCCTGCGCTTCCAGCAGGCTGCGCGCGCGCACCTCGGCTTCGCGCAGTTCCCAATTGCGGTCGGACAGTTCCTCGATGCGCAGTTCCAGGGCGCGCAATTTCACTTTCGTGGCGCGGCGTCGCGTCAGCATGAAAGCGATAACCGCGCAGGCGGCGGCGAACAACGCGCCGGCGCCGGTGGCGTAATTATGCGGATTGTAACTCGCGCTCGATGACTGGATGCCGGCATAGAAGCCGATGCAGCCCGAGACGATCGATAGCGTTATGACGACCGAGCGGCCGAAAAGCACCAGCGCCGCGGTATTGCGCGACGGGAACTTCCTGGGTTTTTCGGGCGGCCTGCGCTTGTTCATGGCGCGGCCATTAGGCCGCAGGATTATTGCGATTTTGTTTTTCGCGGCGGTCGGCGAGATTTCCCGCTGAATGGTGGTGAAGAAACCATTAATCGGGCGGGCGTCGAGGTAGAGGTCGCGGCTATTTATGCGTAATCTAGTTGGGCGCGCAATTTACATTGGCGTTAAGCGCAGTGACGTAAACCGGCTATCAGGGTTGACCAGATCGCGAAGACGCGCCGCCTGGGTCATTTTCCGGTCCTAATAATATTCTGTCTCCCCAAGGAAGCGCATTATGTCGAGCCTGAACAACATAAGCATCGCGACCAAACTCGCGTTGGCGTCAGGCCTTGGCATTCTTCTCGTCGTTCTTATTACCGCCGCCCAGTTCATCAATACTTATCGCACCGACGCGGCGTTGGCATCCTCCGCTCATGAAAAGTCGTTGTTATATATGACATCGGAGTTGCGGGGCGCAGCGCAGGGCATGCAGGTCGGCGTCAAGGATATTCGCCTTGCGCGCAATGCAAACGAAGGCAAATCGGCCGACGATCTCGTTCAGTCGCGGCTCGCGGCCTCACTGAAACTTATCGACGAGATGCGGCTCGAAACGAACGATGCCGTCTTTTTCGACCGGATTCAGCAAGTGAAAACCAGCCTCGAAAAATATGCGGCGGTCACCAAGGAAATGCTCGTTGTAAAGGCGACGCTATTCGGCGTTCTCGTCAAATCCGGGAACGGGGAGATGTCTCCCGCAGATGCGACGCGGATCGCCGCCCTCAACGACGAGGTCAACTCGATATCGAGCAGCAAGACGCAGCCTCTTAGCCGCGAATATCTCAAATTGCTCGGCGATATTAACGTCTCGGCCACGGCGAAAAGTGCCGCTTCCGACGCCGAAGCGGCAGCCATTGCGTCCGCCGGCAAGCAAATGACAATAGGTTTGAGCGCCCTCACGATCATTCTCCTTATCGGGACGGGCCTGGTTGGCGCGCTCGCTATCGGCCGGCCGTTGCGCGCGATCACCGGACCGCTCGGTGAGTTGGCCGAAGGCAATTTCTCGGTCGTCATTCCGGGAATTGGACGCAAGGACGAAGTGGGTCAGATCGCCGACGCAGTCGCGCAAATGTCGGAGCGCGTGCGCGCGATCATTGGCAGCATCAAAAGCTCGGCGCGCGAGGTCACCAACGCCTCGACCGAAATCTCGACCAGCACCACCGATTTGTCGCAGCGCACCGAGGAACAGGCCGCCAGCCTGGAAGAAACCTCGGCCTCGATGGAAGAGATCGCGTCCACGGTGAAGAACAACGCCGAGAATGCCCGCAAGGCCAGCGACTCCGCCGCCAACACCCAGAAGGTCGCCGACCGCGGCGGCGCGGTTGTCGCGCAGGCGGTGCAGGCCATGGCGAAGATCGAGGAATCGTCGCGCAAGATTTCCGACATTATCGGTGTGATCGACGAGATCGCCCGCCAGACCAATTTGCTGGCGCTCAATGCCGCGGTGGAAGCTGCCCGCGCCGGCGAAGCCGGCCGTGGTTTCGCCGTGGTGGCGTCGGAAGTGCGCAGTCTTGCGCAGCGCTCCTCGCAGGCCGCCAAGGATATCAAGGACCTGATCACCAACAGCAACAGCCAGGTGATTGACGGCGTCGAGTTGGTCAATCGCGCCGGCGCGTCGCTCGGCGAAATCGTCGACTCGATTAAAAACGTCGCTTACATCATCTCCGACATCGCCAGCGCCAGTAACGAACAATCGACCGGCATCGAACAGATCAACAAGGCGCTGACGCAAATGGACGAGGTGACCCAGCAGAATTCGGCGCTGGTCGAGGAAAATGCCGCCACCGCCAAGGCGCTTGAGGACCAGGCCAAATCCATGAGCGAGCAGGTCGACTTTTTCCGCGTCGATAATGCTGGCGAGTGCCGGCAACCGGCGCAGAAGCATCAGGCGGAGCGAGCGAATGAGCAGCGCCGGCCGATCGCACATTCGTCCCGCCAGTCAAGGGCAGCGTAACCGGCGCAGGCGGTTGATTTAAGCGCTCGCGGCGCACGGATGCCCGGACCAGCCTAGGCCGCGCGCCGCACTTCGTCGGCAAGCGCGCGGTACGACAGGGCCTCGGCCAGATGGACGCGCGCCACCGCGGCGGCGCCGTCGAGATCGGCCAGCGTGCGGGCGACACGCAACACCCGGTGATAGCCGCGCGCCGACAGCCGCATCTGGTCGGCGGCGTCGCGCAGCAAGGTCATGCCGGCGCTGTCCGCGCGCGCTATGTCCTCCAGCATCGGGCCGCTCGCCTGCGCATTACAACGAACATGCGCGAGACCGAGCGCAGCATAGCGTTCGGCCTGGATGTCGCGGGCGCGGGCGACGCGGGCGGCGACTTCGCGGCTGCCTTCCGATGGCGGCGGCAGGATCAGGTCGGCGGCGGTGACCGCCGGCACCTCGATGTGCAAATCGATGCGGTCGAGCAGCGGC
>CAIMEA010000164.1 GCA_903839845.1 uncultured Hyphomicrobiales bacterium | reverse complement strand
GAGGCGGTGCCGGACGACCGTCTGGCGCATCTGGTCAAAGATGCGACCCGCGCGCTGGTACGGGCGTTGCAAATGCGGCTCGCCGAGCACGCGGTCTCGTTCGGGCACTGGACGTTTCTGCGTATACTCTGGGAAGGCGACCGGCTGACCCAGCGCGAACTGAGCGAACGTGCCGGCGTGATGGAACCGACGACCTTCGCCGCGCTCAAGGCGATGGAGCGGCGCGGCTATATTCGCCGCCGCAAATTCGCCGGCGACCGCAAGAAAATTTATGTGCTTTTGACCGCCAAAGGGCGCGCCTTGCGCGACGTGCTGGTGCCTTTGGCCGAGGAAGTCAACAATGTTGCTGCGCGTGGGGTCAAGCCGTCGGCCATTGCGATAACGCGCATGGTTTTGCTGACAATCATTGAAAATCTGGACCGCAACGAAGCCGTCGCCGAATTGCATATGCCCTCGACGCGCGCCTTGGCACGCCTCGCGAAGAAGAGGCCCAGCCGCCCCACGCCGCAGCGATCTTAATCGAGATTGTCAAATTTGCGTGGGGTTTAATGCAACTGTCGATTCATACCACCCGCTTAGGGTCACGGTGGCGAAGTCGCGCTTTCCGCAATCCAGTGCCGGAACAAAGTTTCCCGAGTCGCGGATCGATGTACGAATCGAGCCGCAATCAATCGGCATTTGACCCATGACAAGAAAGTCCAGTCAGTGAAAAATCAGTCGGGCGGAATTTCGCGGATCTTCAACGACCGCAAGATAAGCACCAAGATCATGATCGGGTTCGGTTGCGTTCTCGCGATCACCGCCACGATTTCGGTTTGCGCCTATACTGCATTTGGTAAAGCGGATACGGGTTTTCAGGAGGTTGTCTATTCACAGACAAACACGGCAAGAGTAAACGCGCTGGAGTTGACGCTCGTCTATTTGCGCGGCGCCGCGCGGGAATATTTGCGCAACGACGATCCGCAGCTCCTTGCCCAGGCGAACAAGCTTATTCCGACGGCACGCGCTTCAATTCAGGAATTACAGCAGACGATCAAAAATCCGGCACGGAAAAAGCTTGCGCAAGAGTTGGAAAAGCCGTTCGACGCATTCGCCACCAGCTTCGCGCGAATAGCGCAGCTTAAACAGGAGCAGACCAAACTTTCCGTGGAAGTTCTTTCTCCGGCTGGCGACAAGATGGGCGCCGCATTTCAGAACCTCTGGGACGCCGCGGCGAAAAGTGGCGACAGCGGTCTTTATTCGCTCGCTTACAAGGCGAACGACCTGTTCATGCAGATTCGCCTTAATTCGGCCAAGTACAATGCCCGGCATGACAAGCCATCGGCGGTAGCCGCGGCGAAATATTACGCCGAATTGGACAAGCTCGTCCCCCTCCTCGAGCCGTTCTTCAAGGGCGAAGACCGCAAGATATTTGCGGACGTCAACGCGCAATCCGCCGCATACCGTGAAGGTAGCCGCGCGATGGGGAAGGCAATCGAAGAGCAGGAAAATTGCGCCGTTGAAATGGCTAAAATTGGCGACACGTTCAATGCCGACTTGGCGTTGCTCAAGGGCCAAGTCGCGGGGAACGCAAAAGCCACGGAGCAGGACACCAGATCTCTGATCGCCAACACCGAGGTTTACATTGCGGCATTGGCGATTGGCGGCCTGCTATTCGGCGGTCTGCTTGCCTGGATCATCGGGCGAGCGATCTCCAGGCCAATCGTTGCGCTTGTTCCTGAACTGCAAATGCTAGCCGAAGGCGATTTCAACGTGACGATACGTGGGCTCGGCCGCAAGGACGAAGTCGGACAGATTGCGGATGCCGCCGAGATGATCGCGGACCGCGTCGGATCGACCATTTCCAACATCAGAGTATCGGCGAGCGAGGTCACCAGCGCCTCGGCGGAGATTTCGACCAGCACCACCGATCTGTCGCAGCGCACCGAAGAGCAGGCGGCCAGCCTGGAAGAGACCACGGCATCGATGGAAGAGATGACGGCGACGGTCAAGAAGAACGCCGAGAACGCGCGAGAGGCGAGCGATTTGGCGGCTAACACGCAAAATGTGGCCGACCGCGGCGGTGCAGTGGTGGCCAAGACGGTGGACGCCATGGCCAAGATCGAGGAGTCGTCGCGCAAGATTTCCGACATCATCGGCGTTATCGACGAGATCGCTCGTCAAACCAACCTGCTCGCGCTCAACGCCGCGGTAGAAGCCGCGCGCGCCGGCGAGGCCGGACGCGGATTTGCTGTCGTGGCGTCCGAAGTGCGAAGCCTCGCCCAGCGCTCATCGCAAGCGGCCAAGGACATCAAGGACCTGATTACCAACAGCACCGTTCAGGTCAAGGAAGGTGTCGATCTGGTCAACAAAGCAGGCCAGTCGTTGAGTGAGATCGTCGAGTCGATCAAGAAGGTCACCTCGGTGGTGGCCGAGATCGCAAATGCCAGCATGGAGCAGTCGACCGGTATCGATCAGATCAACAAGGCGCTGACTCAGATGGACGAGGTCACGCAACAGAACTCGGCGCTGGTCGAAGAGAATGCGGCGACCGCCAGGACATTGGAAGGTCAGGCCAAGTCAATGGACGAGCGCGTCGCGTACTTCCAATTGCGGCATAGCTCGCAATACGCGGCTTCGGAACAGCCTGCGATTTCGAGCGAACGGCGTCCTGTCGTTTCGCCGCCGTCGCGCGGACCGGCAGCGCAAAAGCGCAACGCGCCGGCAAAGCCCACGGCCGTTGCTCACCGCAGCTCGGCTGGCCGGATGCAGGGTGGCCAGGCCACCGCGCTGAAGCAGGAAACCGACTGGAAGGAATTCTAGGGCGCGGTCGTCCGCGCCCACTGGGTCGAACGGCAGATGAGGCCGGCGAGCACGCAGCCGGTCGTCGTCATGCTGTCGCGAGAGGCATGCAGTTTGGCGGACAGATTGAGTTTGCGCTGCGGATCGTAGCCGGTGCCGGCCCAGCTATCGCCGGAAGGCTTGATCTTGAAAATAAGCCGGTCGCCGACTTTCTCGTTCTGCGCCGCCGGGTCCTTGATCCAGACATTGGTGGCGCAAATGGCGTCGCCGCAGGCCGCCATTTTGACGCGCGCGGCGCCGTCGCCGCGCAGCCAGGTCCCGAATATGTCGTCTGTGGACGCCGCGGCTTCGGCGGAGCCGGACAGCAACAGAACAAGGATAAGGATTGGTCTTATAGGCATAGCGCCGCTTCCGTTCCGTTTATGCATCAGAATGCATACGCGCGGCGGTCACGGTCGGATCAGCGGCAACGGAGAAAATGGGGAGCTGTGGCCTAACCCTTGAGGAGTTCCATCGCCGCGGCGTGCGTGCGGGTATCTCCGGCGGCGATGATGCGCCCGCCGGCCTGCGGCGGGCCGCCTTCCCAGGTGGTGATCACGCCGCCGGCGCCGAGGATGATCGGGATCAGCGCGACGATGTCGTGCGGCTTGATCTCGGTCTCGATGACGAGGTCGATCTGTCCCGCCGCCAGCATGCAATAGGCGTAGCAGTCGCCGCCGTAGCGCGACAGCTTGGCCTTGGTCTCGACCTTGCCGAAGCTGGCGCGGTCGGCGGCGTTCATCAGCAGCGGGCTGGTGGTGAACAGCACGGCGTCGCTCAAGGCGTCGCATTTGCGGACGCGCAGGTCGCGCGGGCCGCCGGGTCCGCGATAATGCGCGGCGCCGCTGTCGCCGGTGAACCGCTCGCGCGTGAACGGTTGGTGCATCATGCCGTAGACCGGCTCGCCGAAGCGCATCAGACCGATCAAAGTGCCCCAGGCGATCATGCCGGAGATGAACGACTTGGTGCCGTCGATCGGGTCGAGCACCCAGACATATTCGGCGTCGGTATGCTCGGCGCCGTATTCCTCGCCGAGGATGCCGTGCTCGGGGAAGGTCTCGCGGATCAGGCTGCGCATCGCGTTTTCCGCAGCGCGGTCGGCGGCGGTGACCGGATCGAAGCCGCGCGACAGCTTGTTCTCGACCGCCAGCGCGGTGCGGAAAAACGGCAGGATGGTCTCGCCGGACGCAGTGGCGAGCCTGTCGACGAAGCTGGTGAAATCGATGGCGGTCATGGTGCCTCTTGGTCGCCCCGGCCTATCGGAGACGGGCGGCGGCGGCAACCACGATTGGCCTAGTCGGCCATTGGCCGGCTTGCACCGGATTTTATTGTCGTTCGTCCGCTAACGAACGCGGTTGTTATTTAATTGCGCGGTGTTCCCGCTGACCGCAACTTCTCGCATAGCCAGCGTCTCAATGCTCGAATTCAGCATTCAGTCATGCAAATATGCATGGTAAAAGGCCTTCTCGTTCTTGATTTTTGTGCGTTGCGGTGTATCTTATTGCAATGCGGTAGCGATACCGTTGCCCTCCTTGGGCGTTTCCTCCCTAGACTTGGGCCGCTCTTCGTGAGCGGCCCTCTTTTTTTGTGCGGGCCGTCCGCTGCGCGCGAAAGCAGGCGCCGCGCGCTATTCCGCCGCCGCGCGATAGGGCCGCAATTCCTCCAGCGGGATCTCGCCGAGTCGGCAGGCGAGAGCGACCAGATCGGCCGCCAGGCGGTCGAAGCCGCTGGCGCGCAGATAGCGCCGCTCATCCATATAAAGCGCGCGGTTGATCTCGAGCTGCACCGAATGCAGACCGGCGGTCGGGTTGCCGTAGTGCTCGGTGATGAAGCCGCCGGCATAGGGCTTGTTCCGGCTGACCGTGTAGCCCATGCCCCGCAAAGTCTGCTCCACGGTCTCGGCCACCACACCGACGCAGCTGGTGCCGTAGCGGTCGCCGATGACGAATTCGGGGCGCGGGCGCTCGTCCTTGTGGCCCGCCGAAGATGGCATCGAGTGGCAATCGACCAGAATGGCGGCGCCGAAATCCCTGTGCAGGCGGGTGAAAAGCTTCCGCAGCGCCCGGTGATAGGGCTTGTACAGGCTCTCGATCCGGGTCAGCGCGTCGTCGATCGGGATGCGGCAATTGTAGATTTCCTGGGCATCGCCGACCACCCGTGCCACCGTTCCCAGGCCTCCCGCCACCCGCATCGAGCGGGTATTGGCGAAAGAGGGCAGGCGGCCGTCGAACATGCGCGGATCGAGCTCATAGGGCTCGCGGTTCACATCGACGAAACAGCGCGGAAAATGCGCCCGCATCAGCGGGTAGCCCTGCGCCACCACCCCGGCCATCAGTTCATCGACGAAACTGTCCTCCGAGCGCCGCAGGGTGCCGATATCGAGCCGCGACAGCGCCAGGAATTCGTGCGGGTAGGTCGAGCCCGAATGGGGCGAATTGAACAAGGCCGGGCCCCGGACGATTTCCGGCTCGACGATTTCGAAGGGTGGGTTCAACTCGTCCATTGAATCAGTCATGTGATCGGTTCATCGCCGGAACATCCATCGGACAGGCTGATTCTAATAGGAATAGACCAAATTCGGGCGCACTATACGTTCTATTGTCCATAGGCCGGGGGATAAAGCCAAGCCTTGGTTTTGGTTCACCCGTTATTTACCCGGCATCGTTCTTATGGGCGGCGAAAGCCGGTACTTGGGCCGGGCGTAGCGTGGCGTTAGGGGCGTATTGAGACGATGTCGAAAATCCTGTTGGCTGAAGACGACACCGATATGCGGCGCTTTCTGGTGAAGGCCCTGCAGAATGCCGGATTCGACGTCACTTCGTATGACAACGGCCTTTCGGCCTATCAGCGCCTGCGCGAAGAGCCCTTTGAGCTGCTTTTGACCGATATCGTGATGCCGGAAATGGACGGTATCGAGCTGGCCCGCCGGGCCGCCGAACTCGACCCCGACATCAAGATCATGTTCATCACCGGCTTTGCCGCCGTGGCGCTGAACGCCGACTCCAGCGCGCCCAAGCAGGCCAAGGTGCTGTCCAAGCCGATCCACCTGCGCGACCTCGTCAACGAGGTCCACAAGATGCTGGCGGCCTGACCCTCGGCGCCAAAATCTCTGCCCGACTGGCCTTGCTTCGCCAGATTGGAGCCGATAAGACCACACCACTAACGGGCGCGTAGCTCAGCGGGAGAGCACCTCCTTGACATGGAGGGGGTCACAGGTTCGATCCCTGTCGCGCCCACCATCCCTTTAGGCCTTATCCTTAAAGCGGCAATCCCTCCCAGGCGGCATGACGCAACGACGATGGCTCATCGCGCTGATCGTCCTGCTGGTCATGGCCGGCGGTCTGGCGCTGTACTGGGTCTTCGACGGCGCGACCAGCGTCGCCAGCGTGCAGGCCCGCATTGCCAGCCTTGGCGACTGGGCCCCGGTCGGTTTCATCCTGCTTTATGCGACCGCCACCATCGCCATGATCCCCGGCGGCATTTTCGACGTCGTCGGCGGCGTTCTGTTCGGACCTGTCTGGGGCAGCCTCATTAATCTTGCCGGCGCCACGCTCGGTGCCGCGGCCGCGTTCCTGATCGCGCGCTATATCGCCGGCGACTGGGTCGAGCGCCGCGCCGGGCCGCGCCTGCAAAAGGTCGTCCGCAGCGTCGAGACCGATGGCTGGCAGTTCGTCGCCTTCGTGCGGCTGGTGCCGATCTTTCCCTACACCATCGTCAATTATCTGCTCGGCGTGACGCGCATCCCGTTCCACCACTACATGCTGGCGACCGTGGTGTTCATGCTGCCGTCGACGGTGGCGTATACCTGGATCGGCCACGCCAGCCGCGAAGCGGTCGCCGGCGACACGGCCAACATCCGCTATGCGCTGGCCGCGCTCGGCCTGATCGCCATCGTCATCATGGCGCCGCGCTTCTACAAGCGATTGCGCCGCAAGTAGCGGCCTGAGAATTTATTTCCAGAACTGCTTTGACGCGATCCGCGCGCCCTCGGCCATCGCCGCCAGTTTGGCAAACACCACCTGCGGATCGACCGCCGCCTGGCCGACCCAGGTGCCGTAGCCGCAATCCGAGCCAGCAATGACGTTCTCGCGGCCGACCAGTTTGGCGTAGCGGCCGATGCGCTGCGCGATCAGCTCGGGATGCTCGATGAAATTTGATTTGGATTCGAGCACGCCGGGGATCAGCACCTTGCCGTCTGGCAGTTTGACCGTTTCGAACAAAGCCCATTCATGCGCGTGCCGCGGATTGGCGGCCTCGAACGAAATAGCGTTCGGCTTGGCGCTGAACACGATGTCGATGATGTCGGCCATCGGCACGTCGCGGTGATGCGGGCCTTCGTAATTGCCCCAGCAGACATGCATGCGCAATTGCTCGGCCGGAATGTTGGCGACGGCGTGGTTGAGCGCCTCGACATGCAACTGCGCGCGCTTGCGGAATTCGGCGAGGCTGAGGTCGGCATATTGAATATGCCGGCCCATGCCGAGGTCGGGGCAATCGATCTGCAAAACGAGACCGGCCTTGGCGACGACTTCGTATTCGTACCGCATGGCGTCGGCGATGGCGTAGATGTAGCTCTCGAAGTCCTTGTAGTAGTCGTTGCGGAAGAACAGCGACACGACGCCGGGCGAGGCCGCGCTCATGAAGCCGCCGGTCGATTTCACATTCGCCAGCGCGGCTTTGAGATTGTCGGCGTCGACGATGGGCGCTTGCCTGTCGCGCACCGAGATCGGCGCATTGCAGGCCGGCGTCTTGCGGCGCGAGCGGCCGGGGTCGCCGAACACCTTCTTCTCCAGCGCCGGGAATTCGTGCACGTCCTGATAGATGAAGGTGTTGCCGGTGCCGCCGAAACCGTCGAGCCGGTCCTTGATGTAGGTGGCGTAACTCGGCTTCGACATTTCGCCGTCATTGATCAGGTCGACGCCCGAGGCGGCCTGCTTCGCGACCAGTTCCGCCACCGCGGTCTTGACCCGCGCGGCGAGCGCGTCGGCCTCGACCGGCACGCCTTCCTCCTTGGCGTACATCATTTTGATGAGGTCGTCCGGGCGGGGCAGGCTGCCCGTATGCGTGGTCAGAAAGCGGTCACGGCTACGGTGCATGCTGGTTCCCCCGGGCATATGTCGTTGCCGAAGTGTAAAGGTCGGAAATAGGAGAACCAAGTGTGGGCAAATATTTTTCTTTGCCGCCGTGCCTTTCCCTTGCGGATGTGGGGTCCGGTCCACCGCGCGGCGATCGCTGCTCGTCAGCAATTCGAGGTGATACCGTGCAATCCGAAAAGCAGACGCGAGCCTAAAATGCTGTCGCCAGCATTGCGGTCAGAAGTCCGCCAAGGAGTGCGTACTTCGTCGCGTAGTAGACGTTCTTGTTCCACGCCTTGAGTCGTTTGCCGATGAGACGCACCCGATAAATGTGGCCAAAGGCGCGATTGAATGCGCCGACACGCTCGCCAGCCTCGTTCTGGGTCGCGCTTTCGCGAATGATATTGCGCGAAACCCAACGGTTGATCGCGCGCATGACGCGCGAGCGCATCGGCCGCTCGATGTCGCAGAACAGAATAATTCGGGTTTCCTGCGTCGTATTCTCGGCGTAGTGCAGGAACGTCTCGTCGAACAAGAGGTCTTCGCCGTCGCGCCAGGTATAGGGCTGGCCATCCACCAGGATACGGCATTCGCCCGGTGACTTCGGCGTGACCAGGCCGAGGTGATAGCGCAGCGAGCCTGCATAAGGGTCGCGGTGCAGGACGAGCCGGTTGTTAGGTCCGAGTGTTGCGAACATCGCGCCTTTGATGGCTGGGATCGAATTTACCAGCGCGACTGTCCGCGGGCACAGCGCGGTCGCGGATGGCAGCGGTTCGTCGTACCATTTCAGATAAAAGCGTTTCCAGCCGCTCCGAAAGAAAGAGTTGAAGCCCATGTCATTGTAGCCGTCGGCTGCCTTGATCCGGCCCTCGTCGAACAGAACGACAGCTTCGTCGCGAATTGTTTTCCAGTTGTCGCGCAACTTGGCGAGTTCAGGAATTTCGGTCGCCGGCAGGATCGGACGGTTCGGTATCGCGGAATACCAGTACATCCACACATTGAACGGTGCGAGCAGCGTCGAATGGTCGGAAACCTGGCGGGTAAAGCTTAGCCTCTGCCGGCCCCGGAAATGAACGACAAGCGCGGTGCTGATCCACCAATACATAAGCAGAAACTGCGGAGCGAATAACCTGCCGAGCATTGTTGTTCCCCCCGGCTCAAAAATGATGAGAAAAACAAAGTTCCATTACTATGGCGGGTGGCCGGCCACCGTGTCAATTGTGTCTGGCGTTATTCACAATTGTGTTTGCCGGCCCTGCCGTCGTCGTAACTTGCGATTAAATACAACTGGTTACAGTGTTTTGCAGCGACCGCTGACGACCAAGGTTCGGCGCGGGACGCGCCCGCGTTGACAGGGGGGCCCATGACCCTTATGAACCCTCCAAACATGCATTGAGAGACTGTGATGAAAGTTCGTAACTCATTGAAATCGTTGCGTGGCCGCCACCGGGACAACAAGATTGTCCGGCGCAAGGGCCGCGTTTTTATCATTAACAAGACGAATCCCCGCTTTAAGGCCCGTCAGGGCT
>CAIMEA010000163.1 GCA_903839845.1 uncultured Hyphomicrobiales bacterium | reverse complement strand
TGCATTGAGAGACTGTGATGAAAGTTCGTAACTCATTGAAATCGTTGCGTGGCCGCCACCGGGACAACAAGATTGTCCGGCGCAAGGGCCGCGTTTTTATCATTAACAAGACGAATCCCCGCTTTAAGGCCCGTCAGGGCTAAGCGTTTCCGCCGTTAGGCCGTCCCGGCCCATAGCGCGTCGAAGACGCGCGTAAACGCGCTTCTGGCGCGTTGAAGACGCGCGTAAACGCGCTTCTGGCGCGTCGAAGACGCGCGTAAACGCGCTTATGTGGCCGGACCCGTTCAAAAGCCGTTGATTTGCCTTGCGGCGCGGAGCGATTAAGCTTCACGCATGCGCCTTCGATTCCTCGCGCCTGTTTTCGCCGCGGCTCTCGCCGCCAGTTTTGCCGTGCCGGTCTATGCCGAGCCGGGCAGCTGGCTTGAGGCGCCGGCGCCGAAAGACCTGCCCAAGGTCGCGCGCGGCGACCGCACCAAAAATCTAGAGTTCCTGTTCGGCGCGCTGAAAGTGGCGCCGGACGAGACCAGCGCCAAGGCGATCGAGCAGCGCATCTGGGCCCTGTGGGTCGTATCGCCGAGCGACACCGCCAATCTGTTGATGACGCGCGTGCGCACCGCGATCGAGGCTAAGGACGAGGACCTCGCCATCAAGCTTCTCGATGGCATCGTCAAGATCAAGCCGGACTACATCGAAGCCTGGAACCGGCGCGCCACGCTCTATTACGGCAAGAAGGATTACGGCCGTTCGCTCGCCGATATCCGCGAGGTGCTCAAGCGCGAGCCGCGCCATTTCGGCGCGCTGATGGGCCTCGGCATGATCCTGCAGGATGTCGGCGACGACAAGCAGGCATTGGAAGTCTATCGCCGCGCGCTCGCCGTCTATCCGAAGCTGCCGCGCATTCCCGATCTGGTGAAGACGTTGCAGGAAAAGGTCGAAGGCCGCGATATTTAGTGCGCGCCTCCTGTCATCCAATGTCATCGCCGGACCGTATTGACTGAATGTGGCCGGTCCCCTGCGTTTCCTCCGAATGTTAATCCTCGTCATCCTCGCCATCTTGGCGGTGCTCGCAGCCGTGACTCTGGCCGGCACCGCTGCGATCGAGCGCGCCAACCCGCCGGCCGGCCGCTTTGTCGATGTCGATGGCGGCCGCCTGCATATCGTTGAACTGGGACGCGCCGATGCGCCGCCCGTCGTCCTGCTGCATGGCGCCAGCGGCAATCTGCGCGACATGCAGTTCGCGCTTGGCGACCGACTTGCTGCGCGCTACCGCGTCATTCTTGTCGACCGCCCCGGCCATGGCTGGAGCGACCGCCCGAACGGGCGCGGGAACGCTTCGCCCGCGGCGCAAGCCACGCTCATTCATCAGGTGCTTGCCGCGCTCGGCGTAACGCGGCCGGTCGTGCTCGGCCATTCCTGGTCGGGCGCGCTCGCCACCGCTTATGCGCTGGCTTATCCGACGGAGACACGCGCGCTCATTCTGCTCGCGCCGGTGACGCATCCCTGGCCCGGCGGCATCGGCTGGATCAACGATGTGGTGGCGCTGCCCGTGCTCGGGTCTTTGATCGCGCGCACGCTCATTCTGCCGTCCGGTTATTTCATGCTGGAGCCCGGCGTCGCCGGTGTGTTCAGTCCGGACACGCCGCCGCCCGATTACGGCGCGCGCACCGGCGTCGCGCTGCTGCTGCGGCCGAACGAATTCATCGCCAATGCGCAGGACCTCGCCGGCCTGAAAGAATTCGTGCGCCAGCAAGCGCCGCGCTACGGCGAACTGAAAATGCCGGTGACGATTATCTCGGGCGACAAAGACCCGGTGGTCTATACCGACATCCATTCCCGCGCCATCGTGCGACAGGTGCCGCAGGCGAAGCTTACCGTGCTGCCCGGCGTCGGCCATATGGTGCAATACGTCGCGGCGGACGACGTGGTGCGGGCGATCGACGAGGTCGCGCTCCGCTAGCGCGCGATCTGCGACCGTTCGGCTTCGCGCAACAGATCCAGCGTCAGCCATGGCTTTTGCATGAACAGCGCCTGCACCGGCAATTCCTGCGGCAAGGCCTTGCCTGACGCCACCACAATATGAATGTTGGGGTAATCCTTGGTCGCGGCATGGGCCAGTTCCACGCCCGTCATGGCGCCGCTCAAATTGACGTCGGCATAAAGCATGGTCAAACAGGTCCCGAGCTTGTCGAGAACCTCGAGCGCGTATTCCGCGCTTTCGCACTGAATGACGCCCATGTCGCATTCTTCGAGCAGCAGCGCGACCATCTCGCGCTGCAGTTCGTCGTCTTCAACCACCAGAGCAATCGGCTTGAACGGTGTCGCTTGTTCCATCGGTCGCCCTCCGTCGGATCCATGACAGAGGGGCAATGCGGGCGAGGCCGCATCGTTCAGCGAATTTGTAAATACGCAACAATCGTTCGCGGTTTAGTTCGATCGATGGTATGCTGTAGCCGTCAATCAAAAGGTGAAGCGTTTGCCGACCGCCGTGGGCGCGAGCACCTTGTCGCCGAACGTTGCGGCCAGCGCCGACATCGCCCGCCAGCCGGTGCAGTGGCCGGCGGCGATCGTGGTCAGCTTGAACGCTTTGAGCGCTTCGACTGTTTGCGGGATGATCTCTTCATTGGCGCCGGACAGATGCAGCCCGCCCATCACGGCGTAAAGCGGTATGCTGGGAAAGCTCGCGCGCGCATGCGTCAGCACATTGACGATGCCGGCGTGCGAGCAGGCGCTGAACACGACCAGACCCTTGTCCTTCACATGCACGGCAAGCCAGCGCTCGTCCATCAAGAGTTCGTCCGGCTCCCAGCCAGTGCCGTCCTCGGTGCGGCGCACCTGGCCGGGCATGCCGCGTTCAAACGGCGTGACGCGGGGAATTTCGCCGCCGACGATGAACATGTCGTCGAGAAACGTCCGCGGCTCCGACGTTGAGATGACGCGCGCGCCGCGGCTGGTCAGGTCGGCGATGCTCGGCACATCGTCCATCTGCCGAACGTTACCGTTCGGCAGTTTCATGCCGCGGGTGCGGAACATGCCGGGGTGCGCGTAATAGGGCACTTCGCGGGCGCCGTTCCGGGCACGAATGCCGTCGAGTGCCAGGAACATCGCGCCCGAATGGTCCCAGTGACCGTGCGACAGCACGATGCTCTCGACCTTACCGAGGTCGGCGCCGAGCCGCGTGGTATTGCGCTCGAAGGCATAATCTTCCGGTCCGCTGTCGAACAGCACAGCGTGCCGCGTATCGCCGCGCGACACCGTGATCATACAAGACAGTCCGTGTACCGCGCAGCAGAGGCAGCGGCCCGATGCCGCCCGCAGGCCCCGGCGCGTCGCGCCGACGAATTCGCTTTCGACATTACCGGGCGTCGTCGACAGACCATCGGTTGAGTTATCGACGAGGATCTGAATTTCAACGGTATCGACCGCACTCAGCGCGCCCATGACGTCTTCCCCCAACATTTTATCCCGCTCAATTCTAGCAGGCGTAGCGGAGAAAGCGCGTAGTATTAATCGCCGCCGTCGTCCGCGCCGACATAGGCGATGCGCAGCATATTGGTGGCGCCCGGCGTGCCGAGCGGTACGCCGGCGACGACGATGACGCGCTGGCCCGGCTTGGCGAAGCCTTCCTTGAAAGCGATGCGGCAGGCGCGGTCGACCATGTCGTCCTGATCGTGCGCGTCCTCGGTGACGACGCAATGCACGCCCCACACCACCGCCAGCCGGCGGCCGGTGGCGATATTTGGCGACAGCGCCACGATCGGCGGCCGCGGCCGCTCGCGCGCCATGCGCAGGCCGGTCGAGCCCGACGAGGTCCAGCACACCACGGCGGCGAGATCGAGCGTCTCGGCGATGTGACGCGCCGCGTCGGCAATCGCGTCGGCGCCGGTCGGCTCCGGTACCGATCGCTGCGCGTCGATGATGCCGCGAAACAGCTGTTCGCTTTCGATTTCCTCGGCGATGCGGTTCATGGTGGCGACCGCCTCAATCGGATATTGCCCGGCCGCGGATTCCGCCGACAGCATCACCGCGTCGGCGCCTTCAAAAATCGCCGTGGCGACGTCGGACACTTCGGCGCGCGTCGGCACCGGCGAGGAAATCATCGACTCCAGCATCTGTGTCGCCACCACCACCGGCTTGCCGGCGGCGCGGCCCATGCGCGTCATCAACTTCTGCACGCCGGGGACTTTCTCCAGCGGCATCTCGACGCCGAGATCGCCGCGCGCCACCATCAGCGCATCGGCGACTTCGAGAATTTCGGCGAGGCGATGCACCGCCTGCGGCTTTTCGATCTTGGCCATCAGCAGCGCGCGGCCGCGCGTCAGCTTCTTGGCCTCGGCGACGTCCTCGGGCCGCTGCACAAATGACAATGCGATCCAGTCGATGCCGGCTTCGAGCGCGGCTTCCAGATCGGACAGGTCCTTCTCGGCCAGCGCGGAAACGGGAATCGTCGAATCGGGAACGCTGACGCCCTTGCGGTCGGACAATTTGCCGCCGACCTCGACGCGCGTGGTCACGCGGCTCGGCTGCACCTCGGTCACGGTGAGGCGCACCTTGCCGTCGTCGATCAGCAACGTATGGCCGACCTGCACGGCGGCGAGAATTTCCGGATGCGGCAGATAGATGCGCGAGGCATCGCCGATCGCCGGATTTGAATCGAGCACGACGGTGTCGCCGGTCTTTACGAGAATCGCGCCGCCGGTAATGGTGCCGAGCCGCAGCTTCGGTCCCTGCAGATCGACCAGGATGCCGATCGGCCGGCCGGTATCGTTCTCGACGCCGCGGATCATGGCGATCAATTCGCGCATGCGGTCCTGGCTGGTGTGACTCATATTGATGCGGAACACGTCGGCGCCGGCGGCGAACAGTTTGCCGATCATCTCGGCGCTGGACGAGGCAGGACCGAGGGTGGCGACGATCTTGGCGCGGCGCAGACGTCTCATCGCTTCAAGCCTTCCTTGCCGTCGGCCGGCGCCTGCGGCGCATTGGACGGCGGTCGTGAGGGGCCGCTCGGGCCGCGTGACGGCAGCGGCCGGTCGGGCGGTTGCTCGGCGGTGTCGGTCAATTGCACCGTCCAGGAGCGTTGTTCGTTGGTGTCGACTTCAAAATAGCCGGTCCGGTCGTAGCCGCGCGCCAGACAGTTTTCGGTGCCGCGAATGGTGAATTCCTTTTCGCGCGAACACATGAAGGCGTGGCCGGACCACTCGCCGCCGCGATCGTAGTCGACAGCATAAATGTAATAATAGCGCGCTACCAGTTCGCCGCGCAGCAACGTATCGCAGGTCCGTGCCGAAATATTCCACCAGCCTTCGGTGATCCAGCCCTCCGCGTCCTTGTAGCCGAGCGCGACGCCGACCCGGCTGCCGGTGTTGTTGCACAGGCGGAAGTCGGCCAGCGCCGGGCCGAGCGAGATCAGAACCAGCAGCGCGGGCAGGCCGGCGCGGGCGGCGAGGCCTGCAATACAGCGTCGGGCGGTGGTGGGAAGCAATGCGATCACGCGCTCGCTGGTGGGGGGCTGGATGGGTCAAATCGTCCGGCCGGGTTAGGGCCTTTCGATGACGATGGCACGAAAGTCGTTGACGTTAGTATAGGTCGGCCCCGGCTCCAGCAAATCGCCCAATTTCGTGAAAAAGCCGGTCGAATCGTTATTGGCGAGGAAGGCGGCAGGATCGAGGCCAAGCGCCCGGGCGCGGGCCTGACTGTCGCCATCGACAATGGCCCCGGCCGGATCGGTGGCGGCGCCGGCGCCGCCATCTGTGCCGTCGGTGTCGCCGGCGATCGCCGCCACATTCGGCATCCCAGCGAGGGCCCCGACCAAAGCGAGGGCGTATTCCTGGTTGGGGCCGCCCGCGCCCTGGCCGCGAATGGTCACGGTCAATTCGCCGCCCGATATGATGACGGCGCGCCGGCCCTGTGCGCGCAGGTCGCGCGCCATGGCGGCGTGCGTTAGCGCCACCTGGCGCGCTTCGCCCTCGACGTCGGCCCCAAGCGATATGCAGTCGTAGCCGGCCGCGCGTACCGCTTCGGCCGCGGCCTGCAGCGAATCCGCCGGCCGCGCCGCCAGCACGAATCGCCCGCCGGCGAAGGCCGGGTCGTTCGGCTTCGGCGATTCATTGGCCGCATCGTTGAGCGCGGTCGCGATGGCGGGCGGCAATGCGAGTTTGTATTTGCCGACGATGGCGCGCGCTTCGGCCAGCGTCGATGGATCGGGCACGGTCGGGCCCGAGCCGATCACCGCCGGATCGTCGCCCGGCACATCGGAAATCGCGATGGTGACAATGCTGGCGGGAACGGCGTGGCGCGCCAGCCGCCCGCCCTTGATGCGCGAGAGATGTTTGCGCACGGTGTTGATCTCGCCGATATGCGCGCCGGAGCGCAGCAGCGCCCGCGTCACCGCCTGTTTGTCTGCAAACGAAACGCCGTTCGCCGGCGCGATCCAGTTGGCCGATGCGCCGCCCGACATCAGCACCAGCACCAGATCGTCGGCGGTAGCAGCATCGGCGAGTTCGAGCGCACGCTCGGCCGCCTTCAAGCCGGCCGCATCCGGCACTGGATGGCCGGCCTCGATCATGGTGACGATGCGGGTCGGCCGGCCATAGCCATGCCGCGCTACCGCGACGCCGCGAATGCGTTCGGCTGGCAGACGCATCGTATCGAGATAATAATTCTCCGCGGTCTCGGCCATCGAGCCGGCGGCTTTGCCGGCCGCCAGAATAATCACATGGCCGCGCGGCGCCGCCGGCAACAGGCGCGGCAGGAACGCCGCCGGATGCGCGGTTTCTACCGCAATGCGATACAGCGCTGCGAGAAAAGCGCGCAGGTCGTTTTTTGTTTGATCCATCAGTGCCCACATTTCCGAAAACCTGCTTATATAGACAAATCGGCCGGCGGGCTTTTATAAAATCCGGCTTATAACGTCCGCGAAAAGGACGCCGGCAGAGACGGCCGCGGCGGCAATCGGGGGTTCTTAATTTCATCGCTTAAAGGTCGGCAACATGGCGCGAAGTCTTTCGCGTCTTGCCTACAGGCCGGCCGCGCGAGATAGTTGGGACCCCACCGATTGACCGGCGCGATTTGATCTGTCGATTAGAAGTGGACCAGGGAGGCGACTCATGATGACAACAAAACGCACTTGCTTGACGGCCTTGGCCGTCGCGGCCGTGTCGGCGGCATTCGCTTTTGGCGCGCCGGCGCAGGCACAGGATACGATCAAGATCGGCTGGGCGATTTCCAAGACCGGACCGTTCGCGGCCGGCGCCGCCGTTACCACGCTGCCGAATTACCAGGTGTGGGTGAAGGACGTGAACGACGCCGGCGGCATCAATGTCGGCGGCAAGAAGATGAAGGTCGAAGTCATCGAATACGATGACCGCAGCAATTCAGAAGAGATGATCAAGGCGGTCGAGCGTCTGGCGACGCAGGACAAGGTCGATTTCATCCTGCCGCCGTGGTCGACCGGCATGAACCTCGCCGCCGCGCCGATCTTCAACAAGCTCGGCTATCCGCATCTCGCCGTCACCGCCAACACCAACCAGTCGCCGGCTTTGTCCAAGCGCTGGCCGAACATGACGTTCTGGCTCGGCCTGCCGTCGCAACTGGTCGACGGCATCGTCGAGACCTTCGGCAAGATGCAGAAGGAAGGCAAGATCGGCAACAAGATCGCCATGATCGCGGTCGCCGACCAGTTCGGCATCGAACAATCGACCGCCGCGCGGGAAGGTTTGAAGAAGGCGGGCTTCGAACTCGTCTACGACAAGTCCTATCCGTTCGGCAGCCAGGACATGCAGCCGGTCCTGAAAGACGCGCAGGCCGCCAATCCCGACGTGCTGATCGCCTTCAGCTATCCGCCGGACACCTTCGCCATCACCGACACGATGAAGGTTCTCGCCTTCAATCCGAAGGCCGTCTATCTCGGCGTCGGCACCGCGTTCCCCGGCTACAAGGGCAAGTTCCAGGCGAACGCCGAAGGCGTCATGGGCGTCGGCGGCTCGGACGCCAACCTGCCGGGCATCAAGGCCTATATCGCGCACCACAAGGACGTCATCGGCCGCGAACCCGACCGCTGGGCGAGCCCTATCACTTACGCCAGCCTGCAGGTGTTGCAGCAGGCGATCGAACGTGTCGGCAAGATCGATCGCGCCGCGATCATCAACGAGATCAACACCGGCTCGTTCGAGACCATCATCGGCAAGGTCAAGCTGGAGGGCGGCCAGAACGTCAATGTCTGGACCGTCGGTCAGTGGCAGGGCAACGACTTCTTCGGCATCGCGCCGACCGCCAAGGCCGGTGCCAAGGCGCCGATCGACAAGCCGAAGTGGTAGTTCGCGCGGTCGTCATTCCGGATTGCCACCACGGCGGCGTCCGGAATAACGGGCCAAGAGCTCCGAACTCCGCTCATCCCCGCGAAAGCGGGGATCCAGAGCTTTAAGCATCGACTTTTAGTGCTGGATTCCCGCTTTCGCGGGAATGAGCGGAAGATTCGGCAGCAATCCTGATGACCCTCACCCTCGACATTCTTCTCTCCGGGCTGGTGCTCGGCGGCATGTATGCGCTGATCGCGCTCGGGCTGACGCTGCAATACGGCATCGCCCGCATCATGAATCTGTCCTACGGCGAATTTCTCGTCGCCGCCGCCTTCGGCGCGCTATTTCTCTTCACTGGCATGGCGATCAACCCGATCCTTGGCCTGCTGTTGATCGTGCCGGCTTCGTTCGCCGCCAACTGGCTGTTGTACCGCATCGTGCTGACGCCTCTGGTCAAGCGCGCCAAGAACCAGGGCATGCTGGAAGTCGACAGCATTCTCGGCACCTTCGGCGTGCTGTTCGTCATTCAGGGCTTGATGCAGGTCGTGTTCGGCGGCGCCCTGCAAAGCTATTCGTATCTGTCGGTGCCGGTCCATATTCTCGGCACGACATTGGCGGCGAACCGCATCCTGGCGCTGGTCTTCGCGCTGATCGTCGGCGGCGCCCTTTATGTGCTGCTGACACGCACGCGCTACGGCACGGCGTTACGCGCGATCGCGGTCAATCCGGTGGCGGCGCAATTGTCCGGCATCGATATCGCCGCCGCGTCCGGTCTCGCCTTCGCCGCCGGCGGCGCTATTGTCGGCGCCGGCGGTGTGCTGATCAGCATGTTTCTGACGTTCAGCGCGGCGAGCGGCGTCATCTTCACCATGAAGGCGCTGATTGTCGTTATCATGGGCGGCGTCGGCAACATGATGGGCGCGCTGGTCGCCGGACTGCTGCTCGGCATTGCCGAAACGGCGGTGGCGCGGCTGGTCGATCCGGGCCTGACCATCGCCGTCACCTATGCGCTGTTTCTCGGCGCGCTGTTGTGGCGGCCGACCGGCCTGTTCGGGAGGCCGGCGCGGTGAAAATCTCCAAGGGTTACGCTGGCGCTGGCATTGCCGCCGTCATCGCCGTTTTGGCCGCGGTGCCGCTGGTCGCCAGCGGCTATCATCTCGCGCTCGGCATCAGCCTTTTGTATTTCACCGTGCTGGCGACGGCATGGGCGCTGTTCTCCGGGCCGACGCATTATATCGCGCTGGCCACGGCGGCCTTCTTTGGCATCGGCGCCTACACCACCGCGGTGCTGCCCGATCTGCTGCCGATCCCGCTGATACTGCTGATCGCGGCCGTGGTCGGCGTGCTCATCGCGCTGGTCGTCGGTCTGTCGACGCTACGGCTGTCCGGCATCTATTTCGTCATCTTCAGTTTCGGCCTGTCCGAACTCATTCGTCAGATCGTCACCTGGTACGAGGTCAATATTCACGGCTCGGTCGGCCGCTATATCTTCGCCGAGACAACGTCGGAAGGAATCTACTGGCGGCTGCTGGCGCTGTCCGTCGCGGTGCTGTGCGTCGGCTGGCTGATCCGCCATTCGCGGCTGGGTCTCGCCGTGCGCGTCATCGGCCAGGATGAAACCGTGGCGCGCCATTGCGGCATCGACACGACGCGCGCCAAGCTGGCTCTGTTCGCGATCAGCGCCGCCTTCATGACGGTCACCGGCGCGATCATGGCGCCGCGCTGGACCTATATCGATCCGGCGATTGCGTTTAATCCGATGATCTCGTTCGAGGTCGTCATCATGGCGTTGTTCGGCGGCGCCGGCGCTTTGTTCGGGCCGCTGATGGGCGCGGTGCCGCTGGTGCTGTTGTTCGAACTCTTGATCGGCACCTTCCCGAATTATTTCAGCATCCTACTCGGCCTTGTGTTCGTGCTCATCGTCTATGCCTTGCCGCAGGGCGTGTTCGGGCTTCTGGCGGCGCGCGTGCCGTCGTTCGGCCGGGCCGCGTCGGCCACCGGCATGTCGGCGCTCGCCGAAGCGATCTTCGGCTGGGTCTGGCCGCGCGCCGCGCGGCGCGAAGGAGCGGGCGATGCGCCGGTGTTGCACGTCTCAGGCTTGCGCAAATCGTTCGGCGGCCTGGTCGCCGTCGATAATCTGAGTTTTGAATTGAAGCGCGGCGAAATCCTCGGCCTGATCGGGCCGAACGGCTCGGGCAAGACCACCGCGCTCAATCTGATTTCCGGCGCTATTCTCCCCGACAGCGGCGACATCAGGCTCGACGGCCGGCCGATCGCCCGGCTGCCGGCGCATCGCGTCGCGCAACGCGGCGTCGCCCGCACGTTCCAGCTGGTGCGGGTGCTCGGCGCCTCGACCTGCCTGGAGAATGTGATCGCCGGTCTCGCCTTTCATTCAGAGGCGCTGTGGGGCGAGGCGGCCGATGCCCGGGCGCGCGAATTGCTCAGCCGCGTCGGCCTCGGCGACAAGGCCGACATGCCGGCCAGCCAGTTCACCTATATCGACCAGAAACGTCTCGAACTGGCGCGCGCGCTGGCGCTCGATCCGGACGTGCTGCTGCTGGACGAGTGGCTCGCCGGTCTTAACCCGTCCGAACTCCAGGTCGGCATCGCGCTCGTGAAGATGCTGCGCGACGAAGGGCTCACCATCATCATCGTCGAGCATATGATGGACGCGATCCGCTCGCTGTGCGACCGCTGCGTCGTCATGAACACGGGCGCCAAAATCGCCGAGGGTTCCCCGGCGATCGTGCTCGCCGACAGGCAAGTGATCCGCGCCTATCTCGGTGACGCCGATGATTGAGATTTCCGCCATCTCCGCCTTTTACGGCAAGCACTGCGCGCTCGATGGCGTGTCGCTGAATGTCGGGCGCGGCGAACTGGTCGTCATCCTCGGCGCCAACGGCGCCGGCAAGACGACATTGCTGAAGGCGATCGGCGGCCTCGTGCCGGTGGCGCCCGGCGGCCGCATCGCGATGGCGGGCCGGGACCTCACCGGCGTTCCGGCCCACGACATTGTCGCGGCCGGCGTGGCGCTGGTGCCGGAAGGCCGCGGCATCTTCGGCGAGATGACGGTGCGCGAAAACCTGCTGCTCGGCGCGTTTCCGGCGCGCGCGCGGGCGGCGGAGACACGCAACCTCGATCTGGTGCTGTCGCTGTTCCCGCGCCTCAACGAAAGGCTGCGCCAGACCGTGCGCACCATGAGCGGCGGCGAACAGCAGATGGTGGCGATCGGCCGCGCGCTGATGACGGCGCCGGATATTCTCCTGCTTGATGAGCCGTCGCTCGGGTTGTCGCCGATCATGTGCAAGGAGCTGTTTCAGAGCCTGGCGCGCATCCGCGATGCCGGTTTGGGAATTATGCTGGTCGAGCAGAACGCCAAGCAGAGCCTGAAAATCGCCGACCGCGGCTATCTGATCGAGTCCGGCCGCATCGTCGGCGCCGGCACCGGCGTGGCGCTGAGCGCCGACCCGGCGGTGCAGCGCGCTTATCTCGGCGCCGGCTGATTATTCTCGTCATGGCCGGGCATAGCCGTCAGAAGGACGGCGTCGCTTCGCTCGCCTATGTCCCGGCCATCCACGACTTTCTTTCTTACTTTGAAAAACAAGACGTGGATGCCCGGGACATAAGGGCGTTCACGCCCGTCTTCGACGGGCTATGCCCGGGCATGACGGATTTTGAATGATGCTATCCTTTCCACATACCCCGCTATCCATCTTGCGCGCGGGGGCATACCATTACCGCAAGGCCGTAAAGGCCGAACGAAAACAAATGCCCCGGGGAGGCAATGATGGCGGATCAACCAGTCGTCCAGGTGTCACGTCTGCTGGACGAGCGCGGCCTAAGCTCGTTTCAGATTATGCTGATCGTCTGGTCGTTCTTTATCGTTCTGATTGACGGCTACGACATCGCCGCCATCGCCTTCGCCGCGCCCAGTCTCGCCAAGGAGTGGGCCTTGAAGCCGGGCGCGCTCGGGCCGGTGTTCAGCGCCAGCCTGATCGGCATTCTGTTCGGCTCGGCTTTGTTCGGCTTTGTCGGCGACCGCTACGGCCGCAAGGCGGCTTTGGTCTGGGCCAACCTGGTGTTCGGCGTGTTCACGCTCGGCGCCGCTTACTCCACCAATCTCGACCAGATGTTCTGGCTGCGCCTGCTCGCCGGTCTCGGCATCGGCGGCGTCATTCCCAACGTCGTTGCCATCAACGCCGAATCGGCGCCGCGCAAATTGCGCGCCACTTTGGCGATCATCGCCGTCGGCTGCGTACCGCTCGGCGGCGCCATTCCCGGCTTCGTCACCGCCGCGCTGGTGCCGACGCATGGCTGGCAGATCCTGTTTCTGATCGGCGGCATCGTGCCGATCGTCATCGCCATCGCCGCCTGGATCGGCCTGCCGGAATCGATCAAGTACATGGCGCTGCACGAAAGCCAGCGCGGCAAGATGGAAAAGACCATCAAGGCAATCCGGCCGGATTACATCGTGCCGCCGAATGCCAAATTCGTCATCGAGGACGAGAAGCAATATGCCGGCTTCAGTCCGGCCCATCTGTTCCGCGATGGCCTTGCGCTGATCACGCCGCTGCTGTGGCTATTGTTCGCGCTCAATCTGATGGGCTACTTCTTCCTCATCAGCTGGACGCCGACCTTGATGACGGCGGCGAAGCTGCCGCCGGCGACCGCGGCGCTGGCCGGCGCCAGCCTGCAGGTCGGCGGCACCATCGGTGCTCTGGTGCTGTGCTGGTGGCTGCAGAAGCACCGCTTCCTCGCCGTCGCCATCCTGTTCGTGATCGCCGTGCCGGCGGTCGGCGCCATTGGCTATGCCGCCGGGCTGTCGTCGCAGACCGCGGTGCTGGTGACTATCTTCGTCGCCGGCTTCCTGGTGCTCGGCATCCAGTCCGGCATCAACGTCATCGGCGCCATGGTCTATCCGACCTCGCTGCGCGCCAATGGCTCGGGCTGGGAACTGGGCATCGGCCGCATCGGCTCGATCGTCGGGCCGCTGCTCGGCGCGCTGCTGATCGGTCTGCCGGTCGACCAGCTCTATATGTGGTCGGCGCTGCCCTTCGCCGCCGGCGCGGTGATCTGTTTTCTCATTCACCGCCTCAACACCGCACGGCTGAGGGCGCATCCGGAATTGCGCGACGCGCAATAGCCGAGCGGTACCGAACAATAGCGCCCCCGGCCAAAACCGGGGGCGTTTCTCTCCTTAGAACGGCTCGTAGTCGCGCAGCGCCGGGATCACCTTCTCGCCGAACAGTTTGATCGAGCGCATCAGGTCGGCTTCCGGCAGATCCGAGAAATTGAACTCGCCGAGGAACACGTTGAACAGGCCGGCCTTGGCGGCGGCGTGAATCTTCGCTGCCACGGTTTCCGGCGAGCCGATGAACACAAGCTCGTGCTTCATCAGGTAATCGGCGTCGAACAGATTGGCCATGATTTCGGACGCGCCCGGTTCGCCGCGGCCGATGAATTTCTTGGCGTGCTCGCGCACGCGCTCCTCGAAGGTCTCGCCGGGTTTGGGATGCGGCAGGAAGCCTTCATAGGCGCGCGCCGCGCGTTTGAGCGCGACGTCGAGCGCCTTCTCGTCGGTGTCGTCGACATGGACGATGGTGCAATAGGCGATGTTGGGCTTTCGCGCGTGACCGGCCTTGCCCCAGTCCTCGATGAACTTGACGTAGCGGGGCGCCGCGTCCTTGCGCGGATAGATCAGGAAATAGCCGGGATTGATGCCGTTCGTGGCGCAGAATTCCAGCGTCTGCGGGTCGCGGCTCATCATCCACAAAGGCGGGTGCGGCTTCTGAAACGGCTGCACCGAGATTTCCGCCGATTCGGTCTTGTGATTGTCGCCGTGAAACGAGAACGGCTGCTTGTCGCCATAGGCGGCGCGCATGTAATCGACGAATTCCAGCGTCGGCGACTTGCGGAAACTGTAGTCGAGCCCGAACGGCTTGAAATATTCGGCGCTGATGCCCGGCACCAGGCCACACTCCATGCGCCCGCCCAGCATCTGGTCGACGATGGCGATCTCCTCCACCAGCCGCAGCGGGTGATACAGCGGCACGATATAGCCCATCGGCCCGATGCGCAGGCGCTTGGTGCGCGCGCCGGCGCCGACCGCGTACAGGCTGGGCGAGGAAATCCAGCTCTCATCGGGGCGGAAGTGATGCTCGACGCAAAACGAATAGTCGAAGCCGAGGTCGTCGCACAATTCCAGTTCGCGCCAGAGTTCCTCGTAGCGCTGGTGCGGGGTCATGCCCGGTTTGGCCCAAATGTGCGAAAAGTGCGCGAATTTCATCGTTTCTTCCCTGTGACGGCTTTTATTGGCTCTGGAACGCTGCGGCGCCTGCGCCTATCTTAACGGACGGAACCGCGAAGGATACCGCTCATGGCCGACAAGATTTCCGATGACAAGACCCGCACCGAACTGGAGGCGGCCGTTTACCGGCGTCTGGTTGAGCATCTGCGCGAGCGCAACGATGTGCAGAACATCGATTTGATGAATCTCGCCGGTTTCTGCCGCAATTGCCTGTCGAACTGGATGAAGGAGGCCGCCGACGCCAAGGGGTTGCCGATGTCCAAGGACGAGAGCCGCGAGATCGTCTACGGCATGCCCTATGACGAGTGGCGCGCCCGGAACCAGAAAGAGGCCTCGCCGGAGCAGAAGGCGGCTTTCGAGAAGTCGCACCGGCACTAGCGCCGCAATAAAAAAATTTGTGTCGCCCATGTGAACAACGTGGATGACTTCGCCGTGTCCTTGACCTGGGGCCCGGTAATTCCGAAACCTCAGTGCAATCTGGCGGCATGAATGCCGCGCTGGGGTAATCAGGCGGCGTGGCCGCGTTTGAGTTCAAGGAGTTCTCGATGCCTTCTTCAGCCGCGGCCGAACAAGAAGCACCATCAACCCGCTTCGCCAAAGACCAGCTCAAGGCGATCATCGAGCGCATCGAGAAGCTTGAGGAAGAAAAGAAGGCGACCTCCGAGGACATCCGCGACGTCTATGCCGAGGCCAAGGGCAACGGCTTCGACGCCAAGGCGCTGCGCGCCATCGTCCGCATGCGCAAGATGGATTCCGACGAGCGCCGCGAACAGGAAGAGATCCTGGAAACCTACATGCACGCGCTGGGGATGTTGCAGTAGAGTTTTTTTATGTTGCCGCACACTCCGGCGCGCTCCCTCTCCCCTTGGGGGAGAGGGTTGGGGGGAGCGGGGCTAGAACTCTCGATTGATTGTAACCCCTCACCCGGATTGCTTCGCAATCCGACCTCTCCCTATGGGAGAGGTGAAGAAGATTGCTAGCGCAACGCCGCCGTCATCTGCGACGTGAACGTCGCGGTCGCCAGGAACTCGACCGCCTGGCCGTCGAAGCGCTCGGTGGTCATGCCGAGATGCGGGTCGTCCGAGAACGTCATCACCAGCGACTGCGCCGGCTTGTGCAATAGATTGGCCGTGGCCCGCAGCGGCGTCGCGCCCCATTGCGTCGCGGTCATCGCGCCGCTGATGCTCGGCGCCAACAGGACGGCGCGCAGCCAGGGGCTGCCCGGATTTAGAACGCCGCCGGTCAGCGCCGCGGCGAACGGGACTGAAACATCTTGCGCGGTCGTTGACGCCGGCACGACGGGCGCGGGCAGGGCCGCGGCTTTCGTTGCCGTCAGCGCCGCGCCCATCGGCTTGGCGCGCACAGGCGGTATCGGCGCCGGCGGTTCGGCGCCGGCATAGGCCAGCGGCGCGGTGCTGGCGGTGATTTCGGGACCGGCGTTGGCCACGGCAAAAGGCGGCTGCGCATCGACCGTCGCGGCCTCGCTCACCGGCGCGAGATCGCTGCTTTCAATCTTGCTGTTCCAGGTTTTCGGCGCGTCCGCTGCCGCCAAGGCAGCGACCGGCCGCGCTGCCGGCAGCGGCACCACGCGCTCGACGGCGACTTTCTTCGGACCCACGGCCGGCGTCATGCTGGCCACGACGATCGGCCCGCGCGCCTGTTTCGGCGCGGCCTGCTGTTCGTCCACCGTCTCATCCGGCGGCTCGGCATCGAGACTGCCGCGGAACAGACTGGCCAGCAAGCCGCGCTTCGTTTTCTTGCCTTCGGCATTCGCGGCAACGACGCCGGCGTCGCGCGCGGCCGCCAGCGACACCGACGACGGTTCGCTGCCGCGGCGCTCGACATCGGCGAGCGCCAGCGCATAGCCGGGCAGCGGTTTGCCATCGGACGGCACATGGACCGTGCGCCCGTCCGGGAACACTTTGGCCAATTGGTCGTGGGTCATGCGCGGCCAATGCCGGACCGTGCCGGTATCCATATGCACGAAAGGCGAGCCGGAGGTCGGATAGAAACCGACGCCGCCGCGCTGCAGGCGCAACCCGACTTCGCGCAATTTTTCCAGATCGACGCCGGGAATGGCGAAGTCCATCGCCTGGCCGGTAACGTGATTGCTGTTCTGGGCGACGCCGCTCGAGCGGGCGCGCAGCATGGCGTTGGTGCCGGGCGCGCGATAGCCGCAGATCACCTCGATCGGTGTCTTGCCGCCGACGTCGCGATAGGCTTCCCACAAAATGTCGAACAGCTTGGGGTCCATGCGGGTCGACTCCTCGCGACGCCAGTCGCGCATGAACCAGTCGAGCTTCTTCAAAGCGGCGTCGTCATAGCGGCCATCGCGCTTGTAGGTGATGGTGATGGTCTCGCCGGTATGCAGGTGATGAAACGACAAAGTGCGGGTGTCGCCCTCGGCTGACGCGGTTTGCAGCGAGTCGTTGGCGCCGAGCAGGATCAGGCAGGCAAGGCTAAGCGGCAGGCCCAAGGCCGCGCAGCGCCGCGCGGTCGCGCGCAGCGTGGACAGGCCATACGATTGCCGACGACCGCCACGCGCTGTCACAGATTTGTTCCGCCGATACCGCTGCCCCAGGGACATCGCCACGCCTGATCGAGGCCGTCGCGACGACGGCATAGTGTTGTCGGGCTTTGGTTAACCGACCCTTTAACGGACGGATTTACCCCCGGAAGCGATGATACCTACGGGGGGAAATGGGCGGAAAAAGGCCGCCGGCGGGGCGGCCATGAGGCGCCCGAGGAGGCGCCCTTTGCGGCGTCCTACCGGAAGACGTGATCGAAGAACGAGAATGGGTTCGACACTTCGCGGCGCTCGACCCGGCTCAGGACTTCCTGGTTGTTCCGCATGGTGAGGAGCTCGTTCTTGGGTTCCGGCGGCGGCGCCACGTCGGCAATGCGGCGCTCGTCCGAGTGCATGATGGTCTTGATGCGCTGGTCGAAGCCGTAAATGTCGTCGCGGACCACCAAGGTGCCGGCGTCGTCGACGAATGCGGTCTGGTAGGTCAGATGCACCATCGGCCGCTTGTCGAGCTTGAAGATTTTCTCGTCCTGCCCGACCAGGCCCTCGATCTGGCGCGCGTCCGGCGCATGTCCGGCCAGCGCGAGGCCGAGCATGACTTCGCCGAACTTGATCGGATTTTCCACGCGCATGCAGCCATGGCTGTAGGCGCGCCGTTCGCTGGCGAAAAGGCGCTTCTCCGGCGTGTCGTGCAGGTAAACCTGGAACTTGTTCGGGAAGTTGAACTTGATGCGGCCAAGCGCATTGGCCGCGCCCGGCGGCTGCACCACGTTGATATGGCCGTCCGGTCCGCGCTTCACCTCGAGGCCCATGCGTTCAAAGATCTGCGGATCGCTGGCGTAAACCGGCAGCAATTCATTCTGGATGATCGACTGCGGCACATACCACGACGGGTTGACGACGACGTTGTCCATTGCGGCGGTCAACAGCGGCGTCTGCGTCTGCGGCCGGCCGGCGACGACCTTGGTGCGCCAGGCGATCTTGTCGTCGTGCACGACCTTGAGCGTGTAGTCGGGAATGTTGACCATCACATAGGATTTGCCGAGGTCGCGCGGCAGCCAGCGCCAGCGCTCCATCGTGGCGGCGACGGCGTCGGCCTTCTGAGCGGCATTCGGGCCGTTGATGGCGGCGAGCGTGCGGCCATCGATCACCCCGGTCGGCTTGATGTCGGCGCGCGCCTGCACGGCCTTCACCGCGTTGAACAGCGCCTTGTCATAGACCAGTTCGTCCGGCTTGCCGGCGTCCTTTTGAACCTTGACCAGTTTGATCTCGCCGGTGCGCTTGTCGCGCACTCGCATGGTTTCCTGCGTTGGCGCCGGCGCCGCCAGGCTGACATGGAGAAGCGCACGCAACTGCGGCACGCGAGCATCCTTGTCGCCCGGCTTGATCGCCGGCCCGCCGGCGATGCGGCGGTCGGCGTCGTTACGCGATCCGGCGGCGCGCAATTCGGCGAGCTTGGCCTTGAGCGCCTTGTACCCCTCATGCGGCGGATCGAAGCTGTTGAAGGCGGCGTTGATGTCGCGGGCCTCAGGGATGCGTTTGAGAATGTCGGCCGGCTCGGGGGTATGCGAGCCGTAATCGACTTCCACCACGACGCGGTTCGGCGCGATGCGGCCGGCCGAGAGATGACGGGCGAAGGTCATGATCGATTGCGTCAGCCTGATATCGGCAATGGCGAGCGCGTCGGCGCTGGCATTTTTCAACCGGGCGATCGCCGCTGTGGCGTTGCCGGTGAGGCGGCCGTCGCGAATCCAGATCGGCGCGAACTGGCGCGCGGTGTAATAGCTTTCCAGCGCCTTGCGTTCGGCGAGATTGTCGATGCGCTTGTCGAATTTCTTAACCTGATCGCGCAAACGGTCGGCGATCTGGCTGTCATCGGCGGCCAGTGTCTTTTCGAGCGGGGCTGTGCTCGGCGCGCTGGCATTGATCGACGCGGCGGGCTCCGGCGCAATCGGCGTTTGCGCCAGCGGCTCCGGTTTCGCGGGTTCGCGCGCCACCGGTTGCTGGACGTCGTTGGTGTGTTGCTGGGCCGGCGTCGCGTCGTCGCGGCGCAAGCTCTGGCCGTTCAAGGATGGCGGCGGCGGTGCGATCTGGCGAATGGCGTCCGGTGCGGCGGCCGAGACCCGGGGCGTTGCGACAATCAGCGCCAGCATGGTGCCGGCCAGAAATTTATCGAGCCTCACGTGACGCATGACTTTACACTCCACACGCATTCACCAACGGAATGCACAAAAATCGACGCAGGCTCACGCGGCGCGCTTTTGCGCGCTGGAAAGCAAGCCTGCTGCGCCATTATGCGGTGGAACGCACAGGCTGTTCAAAGAATTTCACCGTGACGAAGCGTCCAACTTCGTATCAAAGCTAACGCTGAACGGATTAGTTAAAATTTTAACGATCACTCCGCCGCCACTGTTTCGTTAACCGCGACTTCCGCGGCTTCTTCTTCAAGACCGAGGCCTTCCAGCTTGCGATAAAGCGTCGAGCGGCCGATTTTCAGTTTGCGCGCGACCTCCGACATCTGGCCGCGGTAGTGCGCGATGGCAAAACGGATAGCGTCGCGCTCGATATCCTCGAGCGGTCTCACGTCATTGTGTGAATCGGTTAACGGCAGCGACGGCGCTACCATCGTCACGCCGGGCTTTAACCGTGCCATGCGGTCGCTGATGCTCAGCGGCGGCCCGGCCGGCATGTCGGGCGCCATATCCGGTGCGGCCTCGATCATCGGCTCCAGCTGATGGTCCATGGGCGCTACGGCCGGATCGGCCGTCACTTGCGGAAATTCGGCCATGCCGACGCTGTCGCCATCGGCGAGCACGACGGCGCGGAAAATCGCATTCTCGAGTTGCCGCACATTGCCCGGCCAGCGGAAGGCAGCGAGCTGCGCCATGGTCGCACCGTCGAGCGCGCGCAGGCGCTTGCCCTGTTCGGCGGCGATGCGGGTGAGGAAGTGACGCACCAGTTCGGGAATGTCCTCCGGACGTTTGCGCAAAGGCGGGATGGTGATTGGGAACACGCACAGGCGGTAGTACAGGTCTTCGCGAAAGCGGCCGGCCTTCACGTCCGCGATCAGATCGCGGTTGGTCGCCGAGACGATGCGGACGTCGACCTTGACGGTCTTGCGCGAACCGACCGGCTCGACCTCGCCCTCCTGCAGCGCGCGAAGCAACTTGACCTGCGCCGCGAGCGGCAGTTCGCCGACTTCGTCGAGGAATAAAGTGCCGCCGTCGGCTTCGATGAACTTGCCGGTGTGCTTCTCGGTTGCGCCGGTGAACGCGCCCTTCTCGTGGCCGAACAGGATCGACTCGACCAGGTTCTCCGGCATCGCGCCGCAATTGACCGCGACGAAGGGTCTGGCGCGGCGCTCGCCCGAGCCGTGAATAGCGCGCGCCATCAATTCCTTGCCGACGCCACTTTCGCCTTCGATCAGGACGGGAATGGTCGAGGCGGCGGATTTTTCGGCCGCGCCCAGCACCGGCTTCATCGCCGGCGAGCGGCTGATGACGTCGGATAATGTCAGCGTGCCGTCGCGGCTGCGCTTGACGCGCTGCAACTCCCCGGCCAGCGCCTTGACGGCCAGCGCATTGCGCAGTGAGACTTCCAGACGCTCGGGCGAGGCCGGCTTGACCACGAAGTCGGCGGCGCCGGCCCGCATCGCGGAGACGACATTGTCGATGCCGCCATGCGCGGTCTGCACGATCACCGGGGTGTCGAGCCCAGCCTGGCGCATGCGCGCCAGCACGCCGAGGCCGTCGAGGTCGGGCATCACCAGATCGAGCACGACGCAGTCGATCCGGGTCGCCTGATCGCCAAGGAGGAGGGCAAGGGCGGCATCGCCGCCATCGGCGGTCAGCGCCCGGTAGCCGAAACGCTGCGCCATGGCCTCGACCAGACGGCGCTGCACCGGATCGTCATCGACGATCAACACGACTTCCGACATGAATCACTCCCACCACCGACGCCCGCGCCAAAGCGCGGCTCAAAACCTGTGCCGATTTGGTGCAGTGTCGGCGATCCGGCTTAATGGGGGCTTAAATGATGGCCGGGTGCGGCGCACGGGCGAGGGCAGGGGTAATCATGGGGCAAAATGTTGAAAAGTCGGCCCTCGGCCATCGCATCGCCATCTCGCAGCACCTAAATGGGGAGGTGAGATATTGACGCCCGCCGCCCGTTATCCCCGCAAAGTGACATAGCCCCCATGGCCAAATCCGCGACCAAAGCCGCCGCCCGCAAGCCCTTGAAAGCGTCCAAACCGGCCGCCAAAGGCGCCAAACTCGGCACCAAATTAGGTGCCTTGCCGGTCTGGAACCTCGACGACCTCTATCCCGGCATCGACAGCCCGGAACTGAAGCGCGACCTGGAAAAGGCCGACGCCGGCTGCGTGGCTTTTGAAAAGGACTTCAAGGGGCGGCTGGCCGAACTCGCCGCCGCGCCCGGGGCAGCCGGGCTATTGGACGCCGTCAAGCGCTACGAGGCGATCGGCGATCTTCTGGGCCGCATCGGCTCATTTTCCGGCCTGCTGCATGCCGGCAATTCGACCGACGCGGCGATCACCAAATTCTACGGCGACATGAGCGAGCGTATCACGCAGGCCTATTCGCATCTGCTGTTCTTCGATCTCGAATTGAACCGCATCGACGACGCCGTGCTCGACAAGGCCATGGAGGGCCCGCTCGGCCATTACCGGCCGTGGATCGAGGACGTGCGCAAGGAAAAGCCGTATCAGCTCGAGGACCGCATCGAGCAGCTGTTCCACGAGAAATCGCTGACCGGCTATTCCGCCTGGAACCGTCAGTATGACGACACCATCGCCGCGCTGCGCTTCAAGATCGGCGGCAAGGACATTTCGATCGAGCCGGCGCTCAATCTGATGCAGGATTCCGACGGCAAGAAGCGCAAGGAAGCCGCGCAAGCTTTGGCCAAGACCTTCAAGGCCAATCTGCGCCCCTTCACGCTGATCACCAACACGCTGGCCAAGGACAAGGAAATCTCCGACCGCTGGCGCGGCTTCAAGGATGTCGCCGATGCGCGCCACCTGTCGAACCGCGTCGAGCCGGAGGTGGTCGAGGCCTTGGTGTCGGCCGTGCGCGCCGCCTATCCGAAACTGTCGCACCGCTATTATGCCCTGAAGGCGAAATGGTTCGGCAAGAAGAGCCTGGCCTATTGGGACCGCAACGCGCCGTTGCCGAAAGTCGAGCAACGCACGATTCCCTGGGACACCGCGCGCTCGACCGTGCTCGACGCCTACGGCAAGTTCTCGCCGAAGATGGCGGAAGTCGCCGACGGGTTTTTTCAGAAGAAATGGATCGACGCCGGCGTGCGCGAGGGCAAACAGCCCGGCGCCTTCGCCCATCCGACCGTGCCGTCGGCGCATCCTTATGTCCTGCTCAACTATCAGGGCAAGCCGCGCGATGTCATGACGCTCGCGCATGAATTGGGCCACGGCGTTCATCAGGTGCTGGCGGCGCCGAATGGGGCGTTGATGGCGCCGACGCCGCTGACTTTGGCCGAAACCGCCTCGGTGTTCGGCGAGATGCTGACCTTCCGTAAATTGCTTGCCGGCACTACCGACAAGAAGCAACGCAAGGCCATGCTTGCCGCCAAGGTCGAGGACATGATCAACACCGTGGTGCGCCAGATCGCGTTCTATTCGTTCGAGCGCAAGGTGCATCTCGAGCGCCGCAACGGCGAACTCACCTCGGACAAGCTCTGCGAATTGTGGATGTCGGTGCAGAGCGAAAGCTTAGGTCCTGCGATCGAACTGAAGGAAGGTTACGAGACCTTCTGGACCTACATCCCGCACTTCATCCATTCGCCGTTCTACGTCTACGCCTATGCCTTCGGCGATTGCCTGGTGAACTCGCTCTATGCGGTTTACGAGAAATCCAACGAAGGCTTTGCCGAACGCTATCTCGCCATGCTCGCCGCCGGCGGGACCAAGCACCACTCCGAATTGCTCAAGCCGTTCGGCCTCGACGCCACCGATCCGAAGTTCTGGGACGGGGGACTGTCGGTGATTGCCGGGCTGATTACGGAGTTGGAAGGGCTTGAATAGGTGGCAAAGGACTTGCCCCCCACCGACACCGAGAAAAACCGTTTCGCCGCCCGCGCGCGCCGCTATGCCAAGGTCGGCACCAAAGTCGGCGGCGTCGCCGCGCGTGTGGCGAGCCAAAGGTTCCTTGGCGCCAAGCCCGACCGCGCCGGCAATGCTTTTGCGCTGGCCGCGGCGCTCGGCGGCCTGAAGGGGCCGATCATGAAGGTGGCGCAGTTGCTCGCCACCATTCCCGACGCGGTGCCGCCGGAATACGCCGCCGAGTTGATGAAGCTGCAAAGCCAGGCGCCGCCGATGGGCTGGGCCTTCGTCAAACGGCGGATGAGCGCTGAACTGGGCGCCGACTGGCAGGCCAAGTTCAAAAGCTTCGAGCATCAGCCGGCCGCCGCCGCGTCTCTTGGTCAGGTGCATCGCGCCATCGCGCTCGATGGCGCGCCGCTGGCCTGTAAACTGCAATATCCGGACATGCAGTCGGCCGTCGAAGCCGATCTGTCGCAATTGCAATTGCTGTTTTCATTGCGCAAGCGTTTCGATCCGGCGATCGACACCGACGAGATGGCGGTCGAGATCGGCGCACGCCTGCGCGAGGAACTCGATTACGCGCGCGAGGCGAAACACGCCGCGCTCTATCAAGCGATGCTCAAGGACGAAACGTCCATCCGCGTGCCGCAGGTCTGGCCGGAATTGTCCAGCGGTCGCTTGCTGACGATGCAGTGGATGCAGGGCTCGAAGATGCTGTCACATACCGACGACAGCCTCGCCATCCGCAACAGACTGGCCACCGCGATGTTCACCGCCTGGTGGTTTCCGTTCAGCCGCTTCGGCGTCATCCATGGCGACCCGCATCTCGGCAATTACACCGTGTTCGACGATGCGAAAGGCGAAGCCGCCGGCATCAATTTGCTCGATTACGGCTGCATCCGCGTCTTCCCGCCGAGTTTCGTTGGCGGCGTGGTCGACCTCTATCGCGGCCTGCTTGAGGGCGACGACGCCCGCGTCGTCCATGCCTACGAGACCTGGGGCTTCAAGCGGCTGACCAAGCCCCTGATCGAGGCACTCAATATCTGGGCGCGCTTTATCTATGGCCCGCTGCTCGATGACCGGGTCCGCACCATCGCCGACGGGGTCAAGCCCTCCGACTATGGCCGCAAGCAGGCCTTCCAGGTGCATCAGGCCCTGAAAAAGCTTGGGCCCGTCCAGGTGCCGCGCGAATTCGTCTTCATGGACCGTGCCGCCGTCGGCCTCGGCGCCGTGTTCCTGCATCTGGCGGCGGAGCTGAATTTCTATCGCCTGTTCAACGAGGCGATCGAGAATTTCGACCTCGGCGAGGTTGCGGCACGGGAGACCGCCGCGGTCGACGCCGTCGGCCTGAAATCCTCCACAGGGGCCTGAATCCGGGGGCCTCCCCGCCGCCGCCGGGCGTTGCCCTGACGGCCCGATTGCGCTAACCCCTCCGTCGCTGGCTTTTTGAGAGCAATTCGGAGAGATTCCCCATGGCCGACCACGGCACCGTCGAATACGCCACCGCTCCCGGCAACGACTATCCGGCGCACGAAAACACCTACGAGACCTTCGTCAAATTCGCCTTCGTGGGGTCGATCCATATCATCAATTTGCTGCTCGGCCTGACGGTCGGTGGCGTGATGGGTCACTGGATGACGGCAATTCCGGTGTTTCTGATCGCCATCATCGGCCTGATCCCCGGCCTGGTGACCGGTTCGAAGACCTCGAGCTATGTCGCTTTCGTGCTCTGCTTCGCGATCTTTGCCTTCACCGGCCTGTCGCACTAGCGCATAATCGCAGGGTTACCGAAACCGTGCCGGGCGGCTACGCCCGGCCGGCGACAACCGGTAAAGCAGGGGCTGTGAATGCGAATTGCCGTAGCGCGTGAGACCGAAGCGCAGGAGCCGCGCGTCGCGGCCACGCCGGAAACCGTCAAGAAGTTCAAGGCGCTTGGCGCCGACGTCGCGGTCGCCCGCGGCGCCGGTATCGCCTCCGGCATTCCGGATGCTGACTATGAGGCCGCCGGCGCGACCATCGGCGAAGACGTCGTCAAGGACGCGGACCTCGTCCTGAAAGTGCGCCGCCCGGCGGCCAACGAGCTCTCGTCCTACAAGAAGGGCGCGCTGGTCCTCGCCATCATGGACCCTTACGGCAACGAAGCCGCGCTCAAGCAGATGGCGGACGCCGGGCTGGTCGCCTTCGCCATGGAATTGATGCCGCGCATCACCCGCGCGCAGTCGATGGACGTCCTCTCCAGCCAGGCCAATCTCGCCGGCTATCGCGCCGTCATCGACGCCGCCGAGCAATATGGCCGGGCGCTGCCGATGATGATGACCGCGGCCGGCACCGTGCCGGCGGCCAAGGTTTTCGTCATGGGCGTCGGCGTCGCCGGCCTGCAGGCGATCGCGACCGCGCGCCGTCTCGGCGCCGTCGTCACCGCGACCGACGTGCGCCCGGCGACCAAGGAACAGGTCGAAAGCCTCGGCGCCAAGTTCCTGGCGGTCGAGGACGAGGAGTTCAAGAATGCGCAGACGGCCGGCGGTTACGCCAAGCCGATGTCGGCGGAGTACCAGGCCAAGCAGGCCGTGCTCACCGCCGAGCACATCAAGAAGCAGGACATCGTTATCACCACCGCGCTGATCCCGGGCCGTCCGGCGCCGCGCCTCATCACCTCCGAGATGGTGCACTCGATGCGTCCCGGTTCGGTGATTATCGATCTGGCGGTCGAGCGTGGCGGCAATGTCGAAGGCGCCAAGGCCGGCGAGATCGCCGTCGTCGGCCCTGCCAAAATCGTCGGATATCTCAACGTGCCGGGCCGCCTCGCGGCGTCGGCTTCGGCGCTTTACGCCAAGAACCTCTACACCTTCGTCGAGACCATGATCGACAAGAAGGAAAAGAAGCTGGCGATCAACTGGGACGACGAGATCATCAAGGGCACCGCGCTGACCCGCGACGGCGCCATTATCCATCCGAATTTCATGCCGAAGACGGCGGCTTAAGCGCATGATCTCGAAAAGTGGGAACCGGTTTTCGGATAAGATTATGCGCAAACTAAAACGAGTGTGACATGCACGAACTCGCAACCGCGGTCGATCCCTTCACCTTCCGGCTTTCCATCTTCGTCCTCGCCGTGTTCGTCGGCTACTACGTCGTCTGGTCGGTGACGCCGGCGCTGCATACGCCTTTGATGTCGGTGACCAATGCGATCTCCTCGGTGATCGTCGTCGGCGCCTTGCTCGCGGTCGGCGTGCCGCTCGCCGTCAACGACAATGGCCCGCTCTGGGCGCGCCTGTTCGGTTTCGTCGCGCTGATTTTCGCCTCGATCAATATTTTCGGCGGCTTCCTGGTTACCTCGCGCATGCTGGCGATGTACCAAAAGAAAAAGAAGTAAGCAGCCATGAACGCCAACATCGCAGCGCTGCTTTACCTCGTCGCCGGCGTCCTGTTCATTCAGGCGCTGCGCGGACTGTCGAGCCCGGCCTCGAGCCGCATGGGCAACCTGCTCGGCATGATCGGCATGACCATCGCGGTGGTCACCACGCTCGCCGCGCATCCGCCGACCGATACGATCGGCTGGGTGCTGGTCGTCGGCGGCATCGTCATCGGCGGCGGCATCGGCGCGGTGATCGCGCGCAAGGTGCCGATGACCTCGATGCCGGAACTGGTCGCGGCCTTCCATTCGCTGGTCGGCATGGCGGCGGTGCTGGTGGCGGCGGGCGCCTTCTACGCACCGGCGGCCTTCGACATCGGCACGCATGGCCACATCCATCAGGCCAGCCTGATCGAAATGGCGCTCGGCGTCGCCATCGGCGCCTTGACGTTCACCGGTTCGGTCATCGCCTTCCTGAAATTGTCCGCGCGCATGAGCGGCGCGCCGATCATGCTGCCGTTCCGCCACATCATCAACATCGCCATCGCGCTGGCTTTGGTATTCTTCATCTACGGCTTCTACGTTTCGCAGTCGGCGCTCGACTTCTGGCTGATTACCGTGCTGGCGCTGGCGCTCGGCGTGCTGATGATCATCCCGATCGGCGGCGCCGACATGCCGGTCGTCATCTCGATGCTGAACTCCTATTCCGGCTGGGCCGCCGCTGGCATCGGCTTCACGCTCGGCAATTCGGCGCTGATCATCACCGGCGCGCTGGTCGGCTCGTCGGGCGCGATCCTGTCCTACATCATGTGCCACGCGATGAACCGCTCATTCGTCTCGGTCATTCTCGGCGGCTTCGGCGGCGAGACCGCCGCGGCCGGTGCCGCTGCCGAGCAGCGCCCGGTCAAGATCGGTTCGGCGGAAGACGCCGCTTATATTTTGAAGAACGCGCAGAAGGTCATCATCGTGCCGGGCTACGGCATGGCGGTGGCGCAGGCGCAGCACGCGCTGCGTGAAATGGCCGACCGGCTGAAGAAGGAAGGCGTCGAGGTCAAATACGCCATTCACCCGGTCGCCGGCCGCATGCCCGGCCACATGAACGTGCTGCTGGCCGAAGCCAATGTGCCCTACGACGAAGTGTTCGAACTGGAAGACATTAATTCCGAATTCGCCCAGGCCGACATCGCCTTCGTCATCGGCGCCAATGACGTCACCAATCCGGCGGCGGAAGAAGACAAGACCTCGCCGATCTACGGCATGCCCGTGCTGCAGGTGTGGAAGGCCGGCACCGTGATGTTCATCAAGCGCTCGCTCGCCTCCGGCTACGCCGGCATCGACAACCCGCTGTTCTATCGCGACAACACGATGATGCTTCTTGGAGATGCCAAGAAGATGACCGAGACCATCGTCAAGTCGCTGTAGCCTTAGAGCCTTTCCGGCTTTGATGGAATCAAAGCCGGGGCTCTAATCTTTGTTTTGTCGCGTTTTCTTCACGCGAACCGGTACCCACTTCGCTCGAAAACGCTCTACGCCGTTCTGGCAAACCGTTCGATCGCCAGCATTTCGGCGGTTTCGGCCTGCGGGTCGGCCGGCGGCGGCACGTAGCGGAATGTGTGGCCGTGCAAGGTCACGGTCAGGCCGTCATCATCGTCGCGGTTGCCGAAGACCGCGACGCGGCGGTCGAGATCGTCCTTGGCCACTGTCGGCGGCACCGTGCGCAGTTCCTTGTATAGTCGCCGCGTGCTCTTGCGGCCGCGCCAGGTCACCGGCAGCGTCGCCGGCGCTTCAGCGCGGGTCAGGGATTGCGCCAGATTCCAGAAAATCCGCGCCAGCGCGACAAAGGCCATCTGCTCAAGCCGCGGTGCCGTCGTGTTTGGCGGAACGCAGAACATCTCGACGCCGACAATCGGCCCGGCATCGACGCGCTCCAGCATGACATGGGCGGTCACGCCGAAGGTCGCGGCCCGGTCATAGACCGCGAAGTGCGCCGGGCCCCAGCCTGGATAGTTCGGCGGGCCAGGATGAAAATTGTAGGCGCCGTAGCCGAGCGCGTCGAGAATGCGCGGCGGCACGATGACATCGGTCGCGAAAGCGATCAGCCGCGCCCGCGCCAGTTCGTCGGGCGCGAGGCCGTCAAGTTCGTCCAGCGATTCGACGTGGCGCACGTCGATGCGCGGATCGCGAATGCCGAGCACGCCGGCGAGCGCCGCGGCCTCGATCGGGCCGGTCAGCAGAAGAATGGTGTCGAAGTCGGGGAGGGCGCTCATGCGGCGCCTCGCGAAATCGCATCGCAGAGTGAGCCGGTAGCGGCATGATTCAGACACGCCAATGTTACGCTGTGCCTCAACATCACAAGTCCCCGCCGGGATAAGTCCCGCGAACAAGTGGCTTCGCCGCCGGCACGCCGAGATTTAGCGGAACGTGGTGAGGATTTGGTTAAATTGTCGATCCGTTTACTTTAACGGGCGCGTTCTCGGGCTACTTCGCGCCGCGCCGCCGCTGCGTTTAATCCGCCGTCCGCTTCGGCAACGGCACGGTGCCATGCACGCGAATGCCTTCCGGCCGGTAGTCGATGGCGACTTTGGCCTGGATTTGTCCGGGCAGCACAAACTGCAAAAGCCGCGAGCCGAAGCCCTGCCGCGTTGGCAAGGTCACCGTCGGTCCGCCGCTCTCCACCCAGTCGAAATTCAACTGGCGCTGGCTCGCGGTAATGGTTTCGCTCCAGGTCACGTCGACCTTGCCGCCGTAGACCGACAGCGCGCCGTATTTGGCGGCGTTGGTGGTGAGTTCGTGCATGGCCAGGCCGAGTGGCACCGCCGCTTGCGCGGTGATCTCGACCGGCGGTCCGGTCAGGCTGATACGGCCGTCGCTGCCGTCGTCGAAGGCGTCGAGTTCGCTGTGCAGGATATCGCCGAACGACACCGGCCGGCTGTCGTCGCTGAGCAGGACGTGCGTTTTGGCCAGGACGCCGATGCGGCCGATCAGCGCGGTCTGGAAATCCTCTATGCTGGTGGCGCTGCGCGCGGTCGAACCCATGATCGCCTGCACGGTGGCCAAAGTGTTCTTCACGCGGTGGTGCAACTCGCGCACCATCAGGTGCTGCCGTTCCTCGGCGCGTTTGCGCTCGGTGATATCGACCAGCATGTTGACGGCGCCGACCAGCCGTCCGGCCTCGTCATGCAGCGGTGTCGGATAGGGGATGAAAGGGACGCGCGTGCCGTCCGGCCGCTCGCAGATCGCCTCCATGCCGCGCACCGGCCGGTCCTCGCGCAGCGCCACCGCCATCGGGCAGTCGCCATGCGGCAAGGGCGTTCCATCCGGCCAATAGAGCTTCCACGAGCCGCACCATTCGGTGGAGCCGGGCACTGGCCGGTGGCCCCACAGTTCGGCGGCGGCTTCGTTGTAATAGGTCAGGCGGCCGGCGGCGTCGGTGGTGTAGACGGCGGCCGGCAGGGCATTGAGCAGTTCGCGGAAGCGCCGCTCGCGCTCGCGCAGCGTTTCCAGGTTGCGCAACGCGCCGGCCAGCGGCACGACGGTGTCGTCTGCCGCTGAGCGCGCGTTCACGGCGCGCTCGAATTCGCTTTCCAGAAACCCGGCCTGCTTATCCATTTTCCCCAGGGTATCCAGTCTCTTGCGCGGTCCCGCTGAACGGCATTTGCCGGTACTTGACCGCCCCAATGTGCTTAAAGTCGCCAAAACACATATGGTTCCGTGAAAATGTCGATATCGCCTTTATAGGCGCCAGCAGGGTTAAAGGCCGTCTACCCGGGAGCCCCAAAACGCAAAAAGCGCGGGACCTTGCGGACCCGCGCTTTGCAATGAAATCTGTTAATCGCGACTAGAAGCGCGAACCGCCGCCGCCGGCGCCACCGCGGCCGCCACGGCCACCGGCTCCGCCCGGACCACCGGCACCCGGACCGGCCGCGCCCGGAACGATCCGCGGCTTCATCGGCAGCAGGCCTTCGCGCTGCATCTTCTTGCGCGCCAGCTTACGGGCGCGGCGGACGGCTTCCGCCTTTTCGCGCGCCTTCTTTTCCGACGGCTTTTCGTAATGGCCGCGAAGCTTCATTTCGCGGAAAATGCCCTCACGCTGCATCTTCTTCTTGAGCGCCTTGAGGGCTTGGTCGACATTGTTGTCGCGAACGAGAACTTGCACGCAGGCTCCTTCGTTGATGAAGAATCGAATTTCGGTCAAAAGCCGCCATAAATGGGCTCTTTGAGTCGGGTGGCTTTAGCAGACCTTTTCCGGGGAGTCTATTGGAACAGCCAAAAAAGCGCGATTTGCGGGCCGTTCCGTCTATTTTTCGCCGGCCGGGAGCGGTTCCGCCCGCTCCCGCCATTGCCCAAAACGCCCGTAAACCGGGCCTATTTGGTGTAAACCCTTGTCACATGGCCCATTTTACGGCCCGGCCGGGCGTCGGTCTTGCCGTAAAGATGCACTGAGGCGCCGGGTACCGTCAGCCAGGCCTGCGTCTCGTTCACTTCCGCGCCGATCAAATTGGTCATCTCGACCTTGCGACCGAGCCGGATCGGCTTGGCCAAAGGCCAGCCGGCCACGGCGCGGATATGCTGCTCGAACTGCGACACCGTGGCGCCGTCGATGGTCCAGTGGCCGGAATTGTGGACGCGCGGCGCGATCTCGTTGACCAGCACTGCCTGCTTGTTTGCCGTTTTGACCACGAACATCTCGACCGCGAAGACGCCGACATAATCGAACGCCTTGGCGATGCGGGTGGCGATGCGCCTGGCCTCCGAGGCCAGCGCCGGCGACACCTTGGCCGGCACCGTGGAGATTTTCAGAATATGGTCGCGGTGCTCGTTCTCGGTCACCTCGAAACACTCGACATGACCGTCGGCGGAACGCGCGGCGATCACCGAGACTTCGCGCTCGAATTTGACGAAGCCTTCGAGAATGCACGGCGCGTTTTTCAATTTGCGCCAGGCCGCATTGGCGTCGTCGCCGGGCATGATCTTGACCTGGCCCTTGCCGTCGTAGCCCATCGTCGTCGTCTTCAGCACCGCCGGCCGGCCGACTTTCTCAAGCCCGGCGGCGAGCTGCGACGCCGAATGCACGGCGGCGTAAGGCGCGACCGCGATCTTGAGCCCATCGATGAAATTCTTTTCGATCAGCCGGTCCTGCGTCAGTTCCAGCACATGTGGATCGGGGAACACTGGCTTGCGCTTGGCGAGAAACGCCGCCGTCTTGGCCGGCACATTCTCGAACTCGTAGGTAATGACGTCGACGCTTGCGGCGAATTTGGCCAGAGCCGCCTCGTCCTCGTAAGCCGCGCAGGTCGAGGCCCGCACCACTTCAAACGCGCCGGAATCCTTTTCCGGCGAATAGATATGGCAATGCAGCCCGAGCCTCGCGGCGCTAAGCGCCAGCATGCGGCCGAGCTGGCCGCCGCCGAGAATGCCGATCGTCGACCCGGGTTTCAGCACTTAAGCGTTTTCCTTGCGCATGATCTTGTCCGAAAACCGGTGCCCACTTTTCGGGATCATGCGCTAATCCTTCGGCTTCTTGGCGACCGACTTGGTCTGCTTGGCGCGCCAGGCATCGAGCCGCTTGGCGAGCGCCTTGTCGGACAGCGCCAGGATCGCGGCGGCGAGCAGCGCGGCATTGATCGCGCCGGCCTTGCCGATGGCCAAAGTGCCGACCGGAATGCCGCCCGGCATCTGCAAGATCGACAACAGCGAATCCTTGCCTTCCAGCGCATGCGTATTGATCGGCACGCCGAGCACCGGCAAAGGCGTCATCGACGCGGCCATGCCGGGCAGGTGGGCGGCGCCGCCGGCGCCGGCGATCACCAGCTTGAAGCCCTTGTCGCGGGCGCCATGGGCGAAATCGAAAAGCCGCTTCGGCGTGCGATGCGCCGAGACGATCAGCGCCTCATAGCCGATTTTGAGGGCGTCGAGTGTCTCTGACGTGTGCTTCATCGTGGCCCAGTCGGATTGACTGCCCATGATGATCGCGACCGGTTTTGCAGCCATTTTGCCCCCTGTCCCAAGCCCCGGCGGGCTTTAAGGAAGCGGCGGATTATAGGTCTGGAACCTTCGCTGGCAAGGTGAAAGGGATGCGCGGAACGCGCTATGCTGGTTGCGGGACGGGAAAGATTCGCCATAGCGCGGACCGCGCAACAAGGGTCGGACAGTGACTGCCAACATCCAAACAGCCGAAGCCGCCGAACTGCCGGCCGACCGCGATCCGGCGCCGGTGGACAATCTGCTGGCCGAGATCGAGCGGCTGCGCGCCGAGCTAAGCGCGGCCGAGCGCAGAATCGCCGAGCTTGAAGCCCGCGCCGATGTCGATCCGCTGCTGGATATTTTCAATCGCCGAGGCTTCGAGCGCGAACTGGCGCGCTCGCTCGCTTATGTGCAGCGCTACGGCACCGATGCCACTTTGATGGTGATCGATCTCGACGGTTTTAAAGGCGTCAACGACCGGCACGGCCATGCCGCCGGCGATGCGCTGCTCAAGGCGGTGGCCGCCGCGCTGCGCGGCAAGGTGCGCGCCTCCGACGTGGTGGCGCGGCTTGGCGGCGACGAGTTCGGCGTGCTGTTGTGGAATGTCGATGCCGGCCGCGCGGCGGCCAAGGTCGTCGAACTGGAAAACGTTATCGAGCAGGTGCGCGTCGATCATAGCGGCGCCGCGCTCAAGGTCGGCGCCAGCGCCGGCGCGGTCGCACTGGCGCGCGACTCCAGCGCCGAGGCGATCATCGACGCTGCCGACAAGGCTATGTACGCGCGCAAGAAGGCGCGGCGCGGGTAAGCCGTCAGGCAATAATATCCGGCGTCAGCTGGTCCTCGACCTGGCGGATCTTGTCGCGCAGCACCAGTTTGCGTTTTTTCAGCCGTTGCACCTGGATCAGGTCGGAACCGGGCGACGTCACCAGGGCCTCGATCGCCGCATCGAGGTCGCGATGTTCTTGTTGCAGGCGCGCCAGTTGCTCGCGCAACGCAACTTCTTCGTTGTCGTTCATCGCCACCGCTTGTTTGCTTGACGTCCGGCCAGAGGGAACCGTGAGAGGTATTATTGGACGCTAGTGGATCGGACCACTAGCGACCTGAATTATCGCGTTTTCCACAGCCGCCGACAAGCGCTACAAAATTCGCCCGATTGACCAAGGGCTTTGGGCACAAAATTGATCGATCGGTAACCGCCCTATACCGCCACCCTTGCGGCCCGTCCGGGTTAGACTTACCTTTTGTAGACGTAGCGTTATCGAGAGCGTGCCAAATCAGAGAGCTAAACATCATCGTCCAGACTAGATCCATCCAAACCAAAGTCATGCAAACCAAAGATTGAGGAGACATCGGGCATGTCGATGCAATCGCATCTTGCGGAACTTGAAAAAAAGCACCGGGCCCTGGCCGACCAAATCAACGATTGCCAGGCGCACCCCGCGGTTGATGATCTGGAAGTTGTGGAACTCAAACGAAAAAAATTGCTGCTGAAAGACGAGATCGAGCGATTGCGGCATAACGAGCACGGCAGCGTGCACTGATCTCGCACTTCCTCGTTTGTGATTTTGCATTCGGTTCAACGGGCCGAACTCGGGCGATTCCCGGGGCGGTCCGTTTTTTTGTTCTGGTCAAAATCCTTTATAGACTGCCTTGATCTGCTGCCGCAGCCAGGCGTGCTTGCGGTCTCTTTCGCTGCGACCGTGCCAGACCATATTGGTCGCTATTTTTCCGATATCGAGCGGAATGCGCCGTTTTACCAGCCCGAACGACGTCTCAAAGACGTCGGCGGCAAGCTTGCTGAAAACGCCGATCATGTCGCTGCGGACCAGCAGTTGCGGCACGGCTGTGAAATTCGCCACCGAAACCAAAGCGTGACGCTTGCGATTGGAGCGCGCCAGCAGATCGTCGAAGATGGCGCTGCGCCCGCCGGTCGCGCTCACCACCAGATGCGGAAACGACAGCACGGCCTCGATATTGAATTTCGACTTCGGTTTTGACAGCGGATGGCCGGCGCGGAAAACGCAGTAGAGATGTTCGTCCAGCAGAAAGTCCGCGGTCAAATGGCCCGGCATCTCGTCGAACCAGCCGAGCGCGATGTCGATCTGATCGCTGTCAATCAAATTTAGCGCCTGACTGCGGTCGGCGGTCCGCACATGCAAATCGAGACGTGGCGCCGACGTCTGCAGCCGGGCGAGCAGCGGCGGTATCACCGCCAGCGTCAGGCGGTCCGGCATGCTTATCCTGCACACGCCGGTGGCGTGCGCCGGGTCAAAGGCCGGCGTCTGAAACAGGCAATCGCCGATCTGTCCGAGCGCCTCGCGCAGCGGCTCGCGCAAGGCTTCGGCGCGCGGCGTCAGCACGAAGCCGCCGGCGCCCCGCACCAGTAAGTCGTCGCCGAGTAAACGCCGCAGCCGTTGCAGCGAATTGCTGACCGCCGGCTGCGATCGCCCGAGTTTTGCCCCGGCCCGCGTTACGTTGCGTTCCGTGATCAGCGCATCGAGCGCCTTGAGCAGGTTGAAGTCGAAATTCCGCAGCGGCATCGTGTATCCACCCGGTGAATGGTCTGTATTTCTACTATCGATTGGGCTTATGCGATAGCCGGGCCTAGCCTAGCCGGGCCAAAGCTGCCCGATTGAACGTGGCGGCGATCGGGAAGGGGAACGGCCATGGACAGTCTTTCGCGTCGCGCGCTCCTGAGCGTCACCGCGGCCGGCGCAACGGCGGGCATCGTCGCGGCGGCCGGCGGTCGCCCGGCTATCGCCGCTGCGCCGCAGAGCGGCCAACAGGCGCCCGGCTTTTACCGCTACAAGGTCGGCAGTATCGAAATCACCGTGCTGAATGACGGCGTCAGCCGGATGCCGATCACTGACGGCTTTGTCGAAAACGCCAGCAAGGATGAAGTCAACGCGGCGCTCGACGCGGCCTTTCTGGAACGGGATTTCTATGCCGGCCCCTATAACCCGATCGTCATCAACACGGGCACCAAGCTCGCTTTAGTCGATACCGGCACCGGCGACGAAGGCTTCAAGTCGAGCAAGGGGATCAATGGCCGCCTGCCGCTCAGCCTTGCCGCCGCCGGCATCGATCCGGCTTCTATCGATGCGGTGATTATCTCGCACTATCACGGCGATCACATCAACGGGCTGCTCAAGGCCGACGGCTCGCTGGCATTTCCCAACGCCGAAATTCTGGTGCCGGCAACCGAGCACAAATTCTGGATGGACGACGGCGAGATGAGCCGGGCGACCAAGCCGCGCGTCGTCTTCGGGTTCAAAAATACGCGCCGCGTATTCTCGGGCGAAGTGCTCAAGCGCGTGCGCACCTATGATTGGAACAAGGAAGTCATCGGCGGCGTCACCGCCATCGCCACGCCCGGACATACGCCCGGGCACAGCTCGCACGTCGTGTCATCCGGCGGCAAATCGGTCTATGTCCAGGCCGACGTCACACACGCGCCGTTCCTGTTCGCGCGTCACCCGGAATGGCACTTCATGCTGGACGTCGATCCAGTCGCGGCCGAAGCCACCCGCCGAAAGGTCTACGATATGCTCGTCGCCGACCGAATGCTGGTACAGGGGTTCCATTATCCGTTTCCGTCGGTCGGCCACGTCGAAAAAAGCGGCGCCGGCTACCGGGAGGTTCTTGTGAACTGGACGGCGGCGATCTGAACCTGCTCTCTAGGCATTGCAAAATCATTGCTGGTAGGCTCCGCGCGACCGAGGCACGGCCGCAGCACTCATAGAAGGCATATATGATATGCGAAACTCGAAAGCAGTCCTGATCGCAGCGTTATTCGCGGGCGTGGCCGCCTTCGCGCCCGGCGGCGCCATCGCCGCGACCGATTACCCGACCCGCGCCATCACCATCGTCGTGCCCTATCCGGCCGGCGGCGGTGTCGATGCCATGGCCCGCGTGGTCGGGCAAAAAATCTCGGACGCTTTCAAGCAACCGGTCAATGTCGAGAACCGCGGCGGCGGCGGCGGCACGATCGGCTATCGCGCGGTGTCGCGCGCCGCGCCGGACGGCTACACGCTGCTGCTCGGCCACACCGGCTCGGTGTCGATCAACCCAAGTCTCTACGTCAATCTCAACATGAATCCGGCCAAGGATTTCGCCGCCATCGGGCTGATCGCCTCGATGCCGGTGGCTTTGCTGGTCAACGAGTCGTTCCCGGCCAAGACGCTGTCCGACATCATCGCGCTGATCAAGAAAGATCCCGGCAAGCTCAATCTCGGCACCTCGGCGGTCGGCACCGGCGGCTATATGTGCGCCGAACTGTTCAAATCGGAAGCCGGCGTCGATGTCGCCATCGTGCCGTACAAGGGCACCGCGCCGGTGATGAACGATCTTCTCGGCAACCATGTGCCGATGGCCTTTGGCGTGCTGCCACCGGCGCTCGGCAATCTGCAGGCCGGCAAGCTGCGCGCTATCGCCGTCACCAGCAAGAAGCGATTTTCGCTGTTGCCGGACGTGCCGACCTTCGATGAATCCGGCATGCCGGGTTTCGAGGCGGTGCTGCGCTATGGCCTGCTGGCACCGGCCGGCACGCCGCCGGAGATCGTCGAGAAGCTCAGCGCCGAATTGCGCAAGCTCGCCGACGACAAGGAGGTGCAGCAGCGCATTCACTTCGAAGGCGGCGATCCTTTAACCTCGACCGCGGCCGAATACGCCGCCGACGTCGCAGCGGAAGAAAAGAAATGGGGCGGCCTGGTGCGCAAGCTCAACCTCAAGGTCGACTAGAGCGCGCCGTCTTCAGTTCGACAATCCGCTGTCGTCCACCGGCGCGTTGTCGATGATCGCCGCCTGCGCCTTCTGAATGAAGCCGTCGGCGACGGTGCCGGGCTCGCCATGCACATAGCGCGCCTCCTGCAGCAGCACCGCTGCGAACAGGATCAGTACGCTCCCGACCATGAATGTGTTCAACAGCGTGCCGAAAAAGGTCGGTCTCGATTTAGCCTTGGCCTCAGCCGGACGGAAAGCATTGCGCTTGGGGCGTGGCAGGTCTGTGGGCACGGGATATCTCCATGGATGTGGTCCCAGCACTCAAACGGCAATGCAACACGCAACGAATCGTTTCATCGGATGACTCACAGGATGAGCCGACCCCGTTAACGGAAACTCACGGCCGCCATCAGCAGCAGCGCCGCCTCGTCATGTCCGACGGACAGGTATTGGGGCCGCAGCGAAAGCTCGGCCGATATCAGGACGAAAGCGGCGAGCCAGACGGCCGAGCCCACCAGAATGGCCTTGAACAGGAAGCTTTCGCGGGCCGCGGTCGGCGGCCTTGTCCGTGACGGCAGCGAAACAGACATCTTCTGACCTCTCTGCGCGGGGCTCTCGGCGGAGCACCCTGTTCCGTGGTCTCCCGAGACTTGCAAGAAGCAAGCCAGCGGGATTCGGCTACCGCCGCGATTTGCCAAAGCCCCGATCTGGCCGTATTTTGATGGTCGTTTCGCGCCGACATCCGGAGAGGCCGCTATGAAACCCATGCCCAGATTCCTGCCCCCCGCCGCGCCGCGCCGGTCCATCGCCTTGCTGGCGGCTGTGTTCAGCGCCGTTGTTTTGACGGCATCCGTGGCGCAGGCCTTCACCTTCAGCGACCAGCCGAGCGGCGGCAGCAGCGACAGCGCGACGAAATTCACCGATCCCGCCGACCGGGCCAAATCGCGCATGAACATGAACGGCAATACCGGCGACAGGACCACGATCCAGGGCGGCAACACCACGTTCCAGTTCGGCGGCCGCGAGTCCTTCGAGCAGCGCTACGATTCGAACCGGATGTTCAGCCCGGACAATCTGCTGGGCCGGTAGGGCGAAGCTTCACCGCTTCCGCGACATGAACGCCATGAACGCCGCCTGCGCGTCGGGCGATTGCAGCCGCGCCTTGAAGGCCTCGGCTTCCTCATCGATGCGCGCGACGATCTCGTCCACCGAGCCGCGCATCAAGCGGCGCGACACCAGCACGCCCTGTGGCGGCAGCGCGGCGATTTTTTGCGCGGCGGCGAACGCCTGCGCCTCGGTCTCTTCGTTTGCGACCACCGCGTTGACGATGCCGGCTTCCTTAGCCTCCTGCGCCGCGAGCGGCTGACCCATCACCAGCAATGAAAACGCGCGCGCGTGTCCCATCAGCCGCGGCGCGATCAGGCTGGAGGCCGCCTCCGGCACCAGACCGAGCGCGACGAAGGGCGTCGACAGTCTCGCCTCATTGCCGGCGACGACGTAATCGCAATGCAAGAGCATCGTGGTGCCCACACCCACCGCATTGCCGTTGACGGCGGCGACGACCGGCTTCTCGCAGCGCGCCAGCGCGTAAAGGAAATTCAGGATCGGTTGGCCGAGCGAGCCACCGCCCGCCGCCTTCATGAAGTCGCCGATGTCGTTGCCGGCGCAGAAGACAGTTGGCCCGCCGGCGATCAGCAGACATTTGATGGCGTTGTCGGTCGCGGCTGTGCCGATCGCTTCCGCCATCGCCTCGTACATATCGAGCGTCAGCGCGTTCTTCTTGTCCAGCCGGTTCATCCGGATGGTGCGGATCGCTCCGTCGTCGGTGATGAGGATGTCGGGCATATTAATTTCCTTTATATCAATAGATCGAACTAGCCAGCCCTTATCGATACTGCTGACGAGCGAGCTAACGCATGAGCAAAACGATGGCAATTTGGACAAAGTAAACAGAAATCTGAAAGCGTCGTTACGCGGACGCCTTCGTCTAGTGGATTCTTATGATGCACATCCAAGATCGAACGAGGTTTTACGCCTGTACCGAGAGTTCTCGATTGTGGATCAAATCCGCAGTCGTCACAGAGAAGCCGGCTTTCTCGTGTTCTTTGACGTGCGTACCGCTCCGCAAGCCATGCTGCCCGTTTTCTAATTTTTCTTTTCTGTTCTTCGGTCATCCCCTCCATCGCTGACAAAGCGAGGTCTCGGTCAATCTGATTCTGGAGTTGGCTGGAAATTTGGCTCCGCTCGGCCATAGCGATTTCGTCAGCGATGCCGATCCAAGCGTTTTCCGCGCGAAGTGGTTCGATCTCTAAGTCTGCTATTCTAGCTCTTTCATCGTCGTTAAGTGGCCGAAGCGTGGCCGATGGGTGTCCGAAGAGTCGCTGCATAGCTTCAGCACCCAAGATATCTCGGGCAAATGGAGTCGTTATAATCCTGTAGGTTTCGACAATCGGAAAGGCTACGGACCATCGGTGTCTGTTGCCTTCCGCCCACATGTCCTGAAGTTGGTTGTACTCAAACTCGCCAAGGATTTCTTGGAGCGGACGGGGTGATGGTCTCAATTTGTGAACTGCGATTAGCTTCCCGGCCAGCTCACGATGTGCTGCCTGCCCTTGAATATATTTAGGAGAGCTTTCAAATCCGGGGTTTGGATCGCCGTATTTTAGGGTCGCGTATTCAATTACATAGCCATTCCCCATTTGCGAATTGATCACGGCTCGGCATCGCTCGCGAGCATTTCCAGAGGAATCGGACGGAGTGAATCCGAGCCAGCTTGTTCCAGCGAGCCAATCAGCTTTTGCGGCAGTGATGGGGTGAGCTAGGTCCTTAATTCTCAAGCGAGCCCCCGCTCCTTAAATTCCCCTTCGTCATCTCCCGCAGTTTGAACTTCTGAATCTTCCCCGTGCTCGTCTTCGGAATTTCGGCGAAAACAAAATGCCGCGGCACCTTGTAGCCGGCGAGCTGCGACTTGCACCATTGCGTCAGCTCATCCGCCGTTGCCGACGCGCCGGGCTTCAACTCGACGAAGGCGCAGGGCGTCTCGCCCCATTTGTCGTCCTGCTTGGCGACGACGGCGACCGCCATCACGGCGGGGTGCTTGTACAAGGCATCCTCGACCTCGATGGATGAAATGTTCTCGCCGCCGGAAATGATGATGTCCTTGGAGCGGTCCTTGAGCTGGATATAGCCGTCCGGATAGATGACGCCGAGATCGCCAGTGTGAAACCAGCCGCCGAAGAATGCCTTGTCGGTCGAGGCCTTGTTCTTGAGGTAGCCCTTCATCACCACATTGCCGCGCATCATCACTTCGCCCATGGCCGCGCCGTCGCGGGCGACCGGCGCCATCGTCTCGGGATCGCGCACGTCGAGCGCCTCGAGCGCGCCGTAGCGCACGCCCTGGCGCGCCTTCTTCGCCGCCTGTTCGGCGAGCGGCAGGCCGTCCCATTCCTGATGCCAGTCATTGACCACGGCCGGCCCGTAGCATTCGGTCAGGCCATAAAGATGTGTGACGTTGAAGCCGGCGCCCTTCATCGCGGCCAGCACGGCTTCCGGCGGCGGCGCCGCGGCGGTGAAGAACTCGACGACATGCGGCAGCGGCCGTTTCTCGCTCGTGTCGGCATTGAGCAGCACCGACATCACGATCGGCGCGCCGCACAGATGGGTCACCTTGTGGTCGGCTATGGCGTCATACATCGCCTTGGCGCGCACCGCGCGCAAACAGACATGTGTGCCGGCCACCACCGAGATCGACCACGGGAAGCACCAGCCGTTGCAATGGAACATCGGCAGCGTCCACAGATAGACCGGATGCTTGCCCATCGAACAGGTGACGATATTGCCGAGCGCCAGCAGATGCGCGCCGCGATGATGGTACACGACGCCCTTCGGATCGCCGGTGGTGCCGCTCGTGTAGTTGAGGCAGATCGCGTCCCATTCGTCGTCCGGCATCGACCAGGCGAAGTCCGGATCGCCGGAGGCGACGAAGGCCTCGTACTCGATTGAGCCCAAGCGTTCGCCGTTGCCGGAATATTCCGGGTCGTCATAGTCGATGACCAGCGGCTTCACTTTGGCCAGCGCCAAAGCCTCCTTCATCACCTTGGAAAATTCGCGGTCGGTGATGACGACCTTGGCGTCCGCGTGGTCGAGCGAGAAGGCGAGGATCGCGGCGTCGAGCCGCGTGTTGAGCGTGTTGAGCACGCCCTGCGTCATCGGCACGCCGTAGTGGCACTCCAGCATCGCCGGCGTATTGGCCAGCATCGCCGAGACGGTATCGCCGCGCTTGATGCCAGCCTTGGCCAAAGCCGAGGCGAGCCGCCGCGACCGCGCATAGAAATCCCTGTAAGTCCGCCGCATCGGCCCATGAATGATTGCCGTCCGGTCGGGGAACACGGCCGCCGCGCGCTCGAGAAAGCCGAGCGGCGTCAGCGGCTGGTAATTGGCCGGGTTGCGGTCGAGATCGGTGTCGTAGGGTGCTTTCGCCATGTGTCGTGTCCCCTCTTGGAGACGACGTTACGAAGCGCTGCGGCCGGGATCAATTACGGCTTTCGCCAGGCCGCTCGCAGGATAATAATCCGTTCAGTCCCGCGGCAAGATTGTCGCGATGCGATCGGCGAGGCCGATCAGCCGTTGCTTGAATTGCCTGACGAACAGTTTTTCCGAATGCCGTCCGAGATTGGTGCTGATATTGAGCGCCGCGACGGTGCGGCCGCGCCAATCGCGGATCGGCGCGGCGATCCCGCAGGCGCCCAATTCCAGTTCCTGGCTGACGAAGGCCCAGCCTTGCTGACGGATCTTGCCGATCTCGTGCATGAGCTTGCGCAGGTCGGTGATCGTTTCGCGTGTATAGGCGGGGCGCGAGGCCTGCTTCAGCAGCGCCTCGGCCTTTTCGTCGCTCAAGCCGGCGAGCAGCACGCGGCCCATCGAGGTGCAGAAAGCGGGCAGGCGGCTGCCGACGGTGAGGCTGCGGCGCAGCACGCTGGTCGGTTCGGCGCGGGAGACGTAAGTCAGTTCGTCGCCGTCGAGCACCGAGACTGCGACGATCTCGTCGCACTCGCGCGCCATCGTTTCGATCAGCGGTTGGGCGATCTCGCGCAGGCTCAGCGACGCCAGATAGGCATAGCCCAACCGCAGCACCCGCGGCGTCAGCGAAAAGCGGCCGTCGTGGTCCTCGGCCAGCGACAGCGCCACCAGCGACAGCAGCAGCCGCCGCACCCCGGCGCGCGGCAGGCCAGTCAGCTTCGACACATCGGAGATCGTCAGGGCGCCTGCGCCGTCGCCGAAGGCGCCGATCACGGCCAGCCCCTTGGCGAAGGATTCGACGAAGGTGTCGCTGCCGGACGGCCAGCCGGCGATTTCCTCAGGCGTTGCCAGCATTGTGCAGTCTCCGGGGCGGTGCTAAGACGTGGGCGTCAATTGAACATATGTTCGACTGTCGAACAAGTTGCCGGACGTGAAAAAAAGTGGGGAGTGGAATGCACCGTATTGTCGCCGCCGTTGCCGTTGTCGCCCTGGCTTTCGCCAGCGCGCCCGCGCAGGCGCAGGATTATCCGAACAAGCCGATCCACTTCATCGTGCCGGCCGCCGCCGGCGGGCCGACCGACGTCACCACCCGGCTGCTGGCGCAAAAGATGTCGGCGCTGCTCGGGCAGACGGTGGTGGTCGAGGCCCGGCCCGGCGCCGGCGGCAACATCGGCGCCGACGTCGTCGCGCGCGCCGCGCCCGACGGCTACACGATCCTGATGGCCACGATCGGTACCCACGCGATCAACCAGACGCTTTACAAAAAGCTGCCGTTCGACCCGATCAAGGACTTCACGCCGATTTCGCAGGTCGTGCAGTATCCGTTGCTGCTGGTGGTCAATCCGGACGTGCCGGTGAAGTCGGTGAAGGAACTCATCGACTACGCCAAGGCCAATCCCGGCAAGCTCAACCGCGCCTCCGGCGGCAGCGGCACCTCGATGCACCTGTCCGGCGAATTGTTCGTGCATCAGGCGCAACTCGACATGCCGCATGTGCCGTACAAAGGCAGCGCTCCGGCGTTGACCGATGTGATCGGCAATCATGTGCAGGTGATGTTCGATTCGATGATCACCGCTCTGCCGCTGGTCAAATCCGGGAAACTGCGTGCGCTCGCCGTCACCGGTGCGCAGCGTTCTCCCGTTGTGCCTGATGTGCCGACCGTGGCCGAGGCGGGACTGCCCGGTTACAGCGCTACCGGATGGATCGGCGTCGTTGGCCCGGCCAATATGCCGCCTGAAATCGCCAATAAACTGCAGGCCGCGATCGCCAAGGCTTTGGCCGATCCGGACTTGCGGCGCACCTTGATCGAACAGGCGGCCGAGCCGGTCGGTTCGACGCCGGCCGAGTTCGCGAAGTTCATCGACGCCGAAACCGCGAAATGGGCGATCGCCGTGCGCGGCGCCAATCTCGTCATCGAGTAGGCCGCCATGCAACCGATCGATTTCTCCGCGCGCGTGCGCGCGCTCGCCGCCAGGCTCAAGGCTGACGGCGTCGCCGCCTATGTCGGTACCCGCCAGGCCTCGCTGCATTATCTCTGCGGTACGTTCATGCCGTGGCGCGGCGCGGTCATCGTTACCGCCGATGGCGGTTGCGAGGTGGCCTATTGGGCGATGGATGCCGAACGGATCAAGGCCGAGGGCTGTCCGCACGCGGTGCTGGAATTCACCGGCTCCGGACTGATCGATCTGATCGCCAAGCGGCTGGCGGCGCGCGGCGCCGATCAAGGCCGCATCGGCCTCGATCTGGCGCATCCGGGCGCGGCGCAGATCGCGCCGGGAATGCTGACCGCCGGCGAATATCTTGCGCTGGTTCCGGCCTTGCCGCAAGCAAGCCTGATCAACGGCGTCAGCCTGATCGACGATCTGATGCTGATCAAATCACCGGCCGAGATCGAGCGACTGCGCCGCGCCGCCGTGGTTGCCGATCTGGGCTTCCACGCCGGCATGAACGCGGTACGCGCCGGCGTCACCGAAAACCACATAGCCGGCGTGATCGAGGCCGAGATCCGCGAACACGGCAGCACCTGGTCGTGGTCGGTGACCGGCGGCACCGAAGTCGGCGCCGGCGAACGCACCGCGTTCTATCGCGGCGTCACCCAGCAGAGCACCGACCGGGCGATCCGCCCGAACGAATTCGTCGTCATCGATCTGCATCCGCTGATCGATCTCTATATGTCCGATCTGTCGATTCCGGTTTTCTACGGCACGCCCGACGACGCGCAGCGCCGCGCCATCGATTGCTGGGAGGAAACCGTGGCGGCGATGATCGATAGCCTCAAGTCCGGGCGCGCGGTGCGCGATTGCGTCGCCGGCGCGGTGGCGGTGTTCGGCAAGAGCGACGTCGGCCGGCAGTTTGGCCTGCCGTTGTTCGGCCACGGACTGGGCACCTGCGCCCGATCGCGGCCGTTCATGAACGCGTCCAGCGACGACATACTGACGCCCGGCATGGTGATTGCGCTCGGCACGCATTTCTATCAGCCCGGCGTCGCCGGCATGCGGCTCGAATATCCGATGCTGATCACCGACACCGGCGCCGAAGCGCTGGTGCCGACGCCGCCGAAGGTGCAAATCGTCGCGGTTTAGTGCCGCAGCAGCACGATCATTCCCTCGCGCGTCAGCTCGATGGAAATCACCAGCATGATGCCGAGCGTGATGCGGTAGAAAATCTCCTGCGGCGTCACCCGCACCAGCCAGAAGCCGAAAATATTCGCGGCAATCGCCAGCGGCAGCAGCGCCAAAGTCGTGCCGAAGCCCTCGGTCGTGAACTGGCCGAGCGCGAAATAGGGCACGACTTTAAGCCAGTTGATGAAGGCAAAGACGATGGCGTTGGTGCCGACATAGGTCATTTTCGGCAGGCGCAGGCCGAGCACATACATCTGGTAGGGCGGGCCGCCGGCCTGGCAAATGGTCGAGGTGAAGCCGGACAGCGCCCCCCAGAACACGCCGGCGGCGACGCCCGGATGCTTCGGCTCGCGCGGGATCAGCAGCAGGCGTACGACGCTGTAGGCGACGAAGGCGATGGTCGTGACGCCGATGAACACGCGCACCGCGGCTTCCGAAATATAGGCGGCCAGCAGCCAGGCGACGCCGATGCCGATGATCGCGCCGGGAATGACGATGGCGACGACGCGCCTGTTCCAGTCCTTGCGATAGACCCAGACCGCGTTGGCGTCCTGCACGATCATGATCGGCAGCATGATGGCGGCGGCCTCCAGCGGCGGCATCACCAAGGCGAGCATCGGCGTCGCCATCTGGCCGACGCCGGCAAAGCCGCCTTTCGACAGGCCGAGCGCGATCACCGCCGGAATGGCCAGGGCGTAGAACAAAGGGTCGGTGATGAGGGTCAAAGGGCGGCCTTCTTTTGCCGCTTCCCTACGCAATCATCCGGAGGTTCGCCAGCCTTGTTTACGCATGTCCGGCAGGACACAATTGCCGGCAAAGACGTGCTTTCGAGGGGAACGCCGATGACCGCCGCCAGCCGATATCCCGACATCTATGCGCGCTGGGCGCGCGACCCGGAAGGCTTCTGGGGCGAGGCGGCGTCCGCGATCGACTGGATCGAGAAGCCGAAAAAGATATTCGACAAGGACGCCGGCATTTACGGCCGCTGGTTCACCGGCGGCACCTGCAACACCTGCTGGAACGCCGTCGACCGCCAGGTCGCCGCCGGGCGCGGCCAGCAGGCGGCGATCATCTATGACTCGCCGGTCACCAATACCAAGCAGACTTTCACCTATGGCCGCCTGTTGTCCGAAGTGCAGATCCTCGGCGCGATGCTGCACGATTTCGGCGTGCGCAAGGGCGACACCGTCATCCTCTATGTGCCGATGGTGCCGGAGGCGGTGTTCGCCATGCTCGCCTGCGCCCGCATCGGCGCCATCCATTCCGTCGTGTTCGGCGGCTTCGCGCCGAAGGAACTGGCCACCCGCATCAACGACTGCAAGCCGAAGCTGATCCTGTCGGCCTCCTGCGGCATCGAGGGCGCACGCGTCATCGCCTACAAGCCGCTGCTCGACGAGGCGATTGAACTGGCGGAGCACAAACCGGAGGCCTGTCTTATTCTGCAGCGGCCGCAGGCGGAAGCGCGGATGATCGACGGCCGCGACCACGACTGGCGAAGAGTCTGGGAGCACGCCGTCAATTACGCCAAGACAAGCGAATGCGTCCCCGTCGCCGCGACCGATCCGCTGTACATCCTCTACACCTCGGGCACGACCGGCATTCCGAAAGGCGTGGTGCGCGACAATGGCGGCCACATGGTCGCTTTGAAATGGTCGATGAAGAATCTCTACAACGTCGATCCCGGCGAGGTGTGGTGGTGCGCCTCCGACATCGGCTGGGTCGTCGGCCACAGTTACATCGTCTATGGCCCGCTGTTGCATGGCGCGACCACGATCCTCTACGAAGGCAAGCCGGTCGGCACGCCGGACGCCGGCGCGTTCTGGCGCGTCTGCGCCGAGCACAAGGCCGTGTCTTTGTTCACCGCGCCGACCGCGTTCCGCGCCATCCGCAAGGAAGACCCGGACGCGAAGCTTCTCAAGCAACATGACCTGTCGAAATTCCGCACTTTGTTCCTCGCCGGCGAGCGCGCCGACCCGCCGACCATTCAATGGGCGGAGGAGGTGCTGAAAGTTCCGGTGATCGATCACTGGTGGCAGACCGAGACCGGCTGGTGCATCGCCGGCAATCCGGTCGGCCTCGGCGCGCTGCCGGTGAAATACGGCTCGGCCTGCGTGCCGATGCCGGGCTACGAGATCGATGTCGTGGATGAAGCCTGCCACAAGGTGCCGGCCAACAAGATCGGCTCGATCGTCATCAAGCTGCCAATGCCGCCGGGCGCATTTCCGACTCTGTGGCAGGACGACAAGCGCTTCCGCGAGGCCTATCTCGACGAATTCCCCGGCTACTACAAGACCGCGGACGCCGGCTACCGCGACGACGACGGCTATGTCTATGTGATGAGCCGCACCGACGACATCATCAATGTCGCCGGCCATCGCCTGTCGACCGGCGGCATGGAGGAAGTGCTGGCCTCGCACCCGGACGTCGCCGAATGCGCCGTGCTCGGCATCAAGGACGACATGAAAGGCGAAGTGCCGTGCGGCTTCATCGTGCTGAAGTCCGGCGTGACCAAGCCGCCGATCGAGATCGAGAAGGAAATCGTGCAGCTGGTGCGCGACAAGATCGGGCCTGTTGCTTCTTTCAAACTGGCGATCACGGTGGCCCGCCTGCCCAAGACGCGCTCCGGCAAAATTTTACGCGGCACCATCAAGAAAATCGCCGACGGCGATCAATGGACCATGCCGGCGACGATCGATGACCCGGCGATTCTTGGCGAAATCGGAGACGCGTTGAAAGGGAAGGGTGTGGGGTAATTCGCGCACCGCGCGCGGACACACTCTCCGCCGTCATGGCCGGGCTTGTCCCGGCCATCCACAAAGCCAGTAAATTAGGTGGTCGAGACTGTGACAAACTATCTACAATACGCTTCGGCGTTCTTCGCATTCATAGCCGCACTACTTTGGTTATTATCCGCGTTGGTCAAGTTGCCGAAAGCTATTGAAGTCATCGACGCGGGCTACTTTGACGAAGCTAAGCCGAAGCCAATTGATGATCTTGATAGGCTAACGCAAGGCCTAACTCGCCAAAGCCAACTTAGTGCGATGGCCGCGCTGGCTGCTGGTGTTGCCGCAATCCTTCAGCGAATTACGAGTATTATGCCAGTAGGCAATTGATCTCTCACCCGTCATGGCCGGGACAAGCCCGGCCATGACGGAGTGGGAGCTACGCCTCAACATAATCTGCGATGCTGGTCGGCTTCGGCACCGGCAGGCCGTCTTCCTTCAAGCCATCGATGTGAAACCGGATGGCATTGCGAATCTCGATCTCGACGGCGGCAACGCTGTCGCCGGTGGCGACGCAGCCGGGCAGGTCCGGCACATAAGCCGAATAATTGCCATTCGCCTTTTCGATCACGATTGCGTAGCGCATCAGCGCTGCTCCTTCAGGCCAGCTTGCTTCAAGATACTGTTCCAGGTGCCGGGCGCAAGGTCGTCCGACGGTTTTCCAGCCACGGTGA
>CAIMEA010000162.1 GCA_903839845.1 uncultured Hyphomicrobiales bacterium | reverse complement strand
GGCGCTCAACGCGGCGGTGGAAGCCGCGCGCGCCGGCGAAGCCGGCCGTGGCTTCGCGGTGGTCGCCTCGGAAGTGCGCAGCCTGGCCCAGCGCTCGTCGCAGGCGGCGAAAGACATCAAGGACCTGATCATCAACTCGAATGGACAGGTCAAGAACGGTGTCGAACTGGTCAACAAGGCCGGCGAGTCGCTCACCGAGATCGTCGAATCGATCAACAAGGTGGCCGCTGTCGTCTCCGACATTGCCAATGCCTCGGTCGAGCAGGCCACCGGCATCGAGCAGATCAACAAGGCGCTGACGCAAATGGACGAGGTCACCCAGCAGAACTCGGCGCTGGTCGAGGAAAACGCCGCCACCGCCAAGACCCTGGAATTCCAGGCCAAGGCGATGGACGAGCAGGTCGCCTTCTTCCAGATCGGTAGCGCCGACAACGTCGCCGCCGCTGCTCCGGCCGCGAACCGGGCGGTGCGCGATACCGCCGTCAAGCCGAAGCCGGTCGCGATGTCAGCCGTCCGGAAAGCCGCCCCGCGCGCCGCCGCCGGTGGCCCGGTTGCCCAGATGCGCACGCAGCTTGCCACCGCCGTCAAAGCCGAGGACTGGAAGGAATTCTAGTGGCTGAGAAGCCCTTCCAGATGCGTCCCGCGTAAGGCTTGTTGCGCCGATCGGGGCCGCAAACCAACGGTGGAGGCCGGCCCTTAAGAGGCCGGCCTTTCCCGTTGCCGGGGACGATCGCTGCGGGGGCGCATTTGGCTTGAAATCGCCGCGATTTAGGCCGAAAACGCAGGCGACATGACGCGCGCATCCGCAATCGCCGCTATTTCCGGCCGGCTCCGGCAAACCGTCGCGGCCGGCCTCGTGCTGGCGGCTTGCGCGGCGATTTACCCCGGTGATGCCCGGGCACAGTCCGGCGGCTCGCTGTTTTCGTCCTCGCCATCGGCCGGGCTTTTGTCGCCCAATTCGACCATCCGCGGCGACGGCTTCGGCCCGAGCGGTAGCGGCGGCCTGCCGCCGCCACCCGCGCCGCCGCAGCAAGCCGCGCCGATGGTGGTCATGCCGTCGCCGATGCCCATGGTGCCGGCGGGTCAAGTTGCGCTCGCGCTATCGGCGCGCTTCGGCAAGGACGCGCCGCCAATCGCCGGCGGTCTAACCTGGCGCATCTACGCCGCCAAGGCCGAGCCCGGCGGTGCATTCAAGCTGATCCGCGAAGAAAAGGCCGCCGCGCCGACTTTGGTGCTGCCTTCGGGAAATTACATTGTGCATGTCGGGTTCGGGCTGGCGACCGCGGTCAAGCCGGTGGCCTTGCGTGGCGCGACCGTGCGCGAGGATTTCGAATTGCCGGCTGGCGGCCTGCGCATTGAAGGCCGCGTCGGCGATGTGACGATACCCGCCGGCCAGATTTCCTTCGACGTCTATAAAGGCAGCCAGTTCGAGGCCGGCGACCGCCGGCCGATCGCCGAACACGTGATGACCGGCGCGGTGGTGATGGTGCCGGAAGGGCTCTACTACATCGTCTCGAACTATGGCGACGCCAATTCGCAGGTGCGTTCCGACATCAGAGTGCAGGCCGGCAAGCTCACCGACATCGTCGTCAATCACCGTGCCGCCGTCATCACGCTCAAACTGGTGAACGAAAAGGGCGGCGAGGCGTTAGCAAACACGGCTTGGTCGGTGCTGACTCCCGGCGGCGACGTCATCAAGGAATCGATTGGCGCATTTCCGCGCGTTGTTCTGGGCGAGGGCGAGTATCGCGCCATCGCCCGCAACGAAGGCAAGGTGTTCGAGCGCGAGTTCAAGGTTGTCACCGGGGTCGATGGTGACGTCGAGGTGATGGCGCAATAGCCGGGCACTCATTAAGTGCCGGCGGTTGGAAGGACGATTGTGACGCAGCCTATTGCGATTGACGCAGAGAAAGCGGCCAATCAGAAAGCTCTGAATATTTTTGCCGCGATCGATCCGGCGTCAATCGCGCTGCTGCTCGATGTCGATGGCACGTTGATCGATATCGGGCCGTCGCCTTTCGAAGTCGATGTGCCGGATGATCTTAAAGCAGCGCTGTCCCGGCTGTATGACCGCAGCGGCGGTGCGTTGGCGTTGGTCAGCGGCCGTCCGATACGCGATCTTGATCGACTGTTTTCGCCGCTGCGTTTGCCGTCGGTCGGCGGCCATGGCGCCGAGTTGCGGCTCGCCGGCGGCGCTTTCTCCCGCATCGACGATCTGCCCGCCGATTTGCGCCGTGATCTGATCGACGCGGCGACGCCGGGCTCCGGCATTGAATACGAGGACAAGGGCTATTCAGTCGCATTGCATTACCGCAAAGCGCCGCAGCACGAGCAACGTTTGCGCGCCCATGTCGAGGCCAGCCGCGTCGCGTTCGCCGCCGAGCCGACCGAGGTGTTGCTGGGCAAGGCCATGGTCGAGGTCAAGCGACAGGGCATCAATAAAGGCGAAGGTGTGCGCGCGCTGATGGCGCAGGCGCCGTTTCGAGGCCTTATGCCGGTGTTTATCGGCGACGATGTGACCGATGAGGCGGCTTTCGCGGCGTTGCCGGCGCTGGGCGGCAAAGGTTTCTCGGTCGGACGGAACTTTTGCGGGCTGTCGGGCATTTTCTCCTCTCCGGCTCAGGTCCGCCGGGCCCTGCGGCAGCTCGCCCGCTATGAGTAATTTAAAATCGCATGACGGACTACGGGCTCGATATCGCCGTGATCGGCAATGGGCGTACCGCCGCCCTGGTCAATCCGGACGCACGGATTTTGTGGTGGTGCCTGCCGCGCTATGACGGCGACCCGGTCTTTTGCCGGTTGCTGTCGGGCGACGAGGAAAAAGGCTTCACCGACGTGGTGCTCGACGATCAGGTTGAAACCACGTCGGACTATGTGCGCAATACCGCGATCGTCGTGACCGAACTTACGGACAGCAAAGGCGGCAAGGTGCGCGTCACCGATTTCGCGCCACGTTTCCAGAACTATGGCCGCACCTTCCGGCCGCCGCAGCTGGTGCGCATCATCGAGCCGATTGCCGGCATGCCGCGTATCACCATCCGTTTCCGCGTGACACACCGTTACGGCGTGCCAGTGGAGCAGCGCTCCACCGGCAGCAATCATATCCGCTTCTGGCGCGACGAGGTACCGGTGCGGCTGACCACGGACGCGGCGATCTCGCAGATCGAGAACGAAGCCTCGTTCGTGCTGACCAGGCCGGTGCACATGGTGTTCGGCACCGACGAGCCGTTCGAGCATGCGCTTAAGAGCACATGCCGCGATCTTTACCGGCGCACTCTCGACTACTGGCAGGAATGGGTGCGGCGGCTCGCCTTCTCCATCGACTGGCAGGACGAGATCATCCGCGCCGCCATCACGCTCAAGCTGTGCAATTTCGAGGAAACCGGCGCGATCGTCGCGGCGCTCACCACGTCGATCCCGGAAGGACCGGGATCGGGACGCACCTGGGATTATCGCTATTGCTGGCTGCGCGATGCGTTCTTCGTCGTCAGCGCGTTGAATCGCATCGGCGCGACGCGGACGATGGAAGATTTCATTGGCTACATCCTGAGCATCTCGACCGGCCGCGCCGATACGGTGCGGCCGCTCTACGGCATCGTCCATACCGATGCGCTCGAGGAGCGGACCGCGCCGGCGCTCGCCGGCTACCGCGGCGACGGACCGGTGCGGATCGGCAATGCCGCCGTGCATCAGGTGCAGCACGATGTCTACGGCAGCATCATCATGGCGGCGACGCCGATGTTCTTCGACCGCCGGCTGCCGCGACCGGGCGATGCCGCGTTGTTTCGTTCGCTGGAGCCACTCGGCGAGCAGGCCGCCAGGCTGGCGCTCGAGCCGGATGCCGGCATTTGGGAATTTCGCGGACGCAAACAGGTGCATACGCATTCGGCGGCAATGTGCTGGGCCGGCTGTCAGCGGCTGGAAGCAATTGCCGGCCATCTCGGATTGGCCGATCGCGCGCAATATTGGGGCCGCATCGCCGGTGGCGTCGGCGAGCAGGTACTGAAGCAGGCGTGGAATCCCAAACGTAAAGCGTTTTCCGGCGCGTTCGGCAGCGACGATCTCGACGCCAGTTCGCTGCTGCTGGCCGAACTTGGCCTGGTTGCGGCGGACGACCCGCGCTTCATCTCCACGGTGGAGGCCATTGAACGTGATTTGCGGCGCGGCCACCATGTCATGCGATATGTCGCCGCCGACGATTTCGGTTTGCCCGAGACCGCATTTCTCATCTGCCGCTTTTGGCTGGTCGATGCGTTGTGGGAAATCGGGCGGCGTGACGAAGCCCGCGATATGTTCGTCGATTCGCTGAAAATGCGAAATCGTTACGGTCTGTTGTCCGAGGACATTCACCCGGTGACCGGAAAGCTGTGGGGAAATTTCCCGCAAACTTATTCGATGGCCGGCTTGATCATGAGCGCGATGAAGTTGTCACGCAGTTGGGGAGACCGGTATTGGCGCGGCTCGTCGTAGTTTCCAACCGGGTTGGCATACCTGATGGCAGCGCGCGCGCCGGCGGGCTGGAGGTTGCTATTCGTCCGGCGCTCAAGCGCCGCGGCGGCGTCTGGTTCGGCTGGAGCGGACGTGTGTCCGACGGCGCGCCGGAGCCGGCCAAGACTCTCGTCAAAGACAACGTGTCTTATGTCACGGTCGATCTGCAAAAGGACGATTACGAGGAATTCTACAACGGCTTCGCCAACCGCGTGCTATGGCCGATCCTGCACTACCGGCTCGATCTCGCCGAATTCACGCGCCGCGATCTCGGCGGCTATTTCCGGGTCAACGGATTTTTCGCGAGAAACCTGGAGAAGATCCTGCGCCCGGACGACGTCATCTGGGTACACGATTATCACCTGATGCCGCTGGCCAAGGCGCTGCGCGAGCGCGGTCACAAGAACAAAATTGGGTTTTTCATCCACGTTCCGTTTCCGCCGGAAGAAATCGTGACGGCGCTGCCCAATCACGAACAGCTGATCCCGGCGCTCGGCTATTACAACCTGGTCGGCTTTCAGACCGAAACCGACGCCGCCAACTTCGCCCGTTATCTGGCCAACGAGCGCGGCTTGCGGCGGCTCGATGCCAACAGCTTCGCTTTCGACGAAGGCGATGTACGCATCGGCGTATTTCCGGTCGGCGTCGAGACCGACACGTTGCAGCGGCTGGCGCGCCGCGCCGTCGATTCCACCTTTGTGCGCGAGGTGATGGGCAGCCTGTCGGGACGCGCCATGATCATCGGCGTCGACCGGCTCGACTACAGCAAGGGAATCCCCGAGCGCATGGATGCGTTCGAGCGGCTGTTGACCAATTTCCCGCGCTGGCGCGGCCAGGTGACCTATTTGCAGATCACGCCGCGCAGCCGGACCGATATCGAGGAATATGCCAATCTCGGCCGCCAGGTCGGTGAAAAAGTCGGGCGCATCAATGGCGCCTATGGCGAGGCCTCGTGGACGCCTGTGCGCTACATCAACAAGGCGCATAGCCGCACCGCGCTCGTCGGGCTCTACCGCGCCGCGCGCGCCGGCCTGGTGACGCCACTGCGCGACGGCATGAATCTGGTGGCGAAGGAATATATCGCGGCGCAAAACCCGGACGACCCCGGCGTGCTGATTTTGTCTCGCTTCGCAGGCGCGGCGCGCGAATGCAGCGCGGCCCTGCTGGTCAATCCTTACGATTCGGAAGGCGTCGCGATTGCCATCGATCGCGCTCTGGCGATGCCGCTCGACGAACGCGTGCAACGGCACGCCGCCAATTATTGCATTTTAAAGCAGAACGATCTGAGCCAATGGGCGGAGCGCTTTCTCGGCGTGCTGGAAAGGCCCCGGGGCGCAGCATCGGGAGCATTGCCGGACGGCCATTGATCCAAAGCCTTTGATATAAGTCACTGCGACAAGGCCGACGCTATCTGATACGTTGCGCGCTCTCCAACAGGTCGAGGTTTTACCGATGATTCGCATGTCCACTGTGATGCTTTCACTGACAACCATCGTCGGTCTATCGCAAGGTGCACTCGCGGCCGACGCGGCGCAGGGCGCGACCTTGGCCAAGCGCTGGTGCGCCACTTGTCATGTCGTCGCGGCCGACCAGCAAAGCGCCGGCGGCCAGGCGCCGCCGTTTTCGGCGATCGGTAAGACGCCCGACCTCGACACCTCGAAGCTGGCGCTGTTCCTGCTGCTGCCGCACCCGAAAATGCCGGACATGAACCTGTCGCGGGCCGAGGCGGCGGATATCGCCGAATACATCAAGAGCCAGGGCAAATAGACCCGGACGCGCCGCTGTCGCACCGCGATCCCGCTTGTCTTATCCGGCCGCTTGCGCCCGCTTGAGGTCTGGCGGCAGCGCTTCGGCGGCCAACGCCTTGAGCGCTTCGTCGAGCGGCAGCACGGTCTGTCCGTCGCTGCCGAGCCGGCGGATCGACACCGAGCGGGTCTCGGCCTCCTTCTTGCCGACGACAAGAAGCGCCGGCACCTTCATCAGCGAGTGTTCGCGCACTTTATAATTGATCTTCTCGTTCTTCAGGTCGGCGTCGACGCGCAGGCCGAGCTTGCGCGCGAGGCTGGCTACTTCCGACGCATAGTCGTCGGCGTCCGAGGTGATGGTGCAGACGACGGCCTGCCTCGGCGCCAGCCACAGCGGCAGATGACCGGCGTAATGTTCGAGCACGACGCCGAGGAAGCGTTCCATCGAGCCGCAAATGGCGCGGTGGATCATCACCGGCGGCGTCTTCGAGCCATCGGCGGCGATGTAGAAGGCGTCGAACCGCTCCGGCAGGTTGAAGTCGACCTGCGTCGTGCCGCATTGCCAGTCGCGGCCGATGGCGTCGCGCAGCACGTATTCGAACTTCGGCCCGTAGAACGCGCCTTCACCGGGATTGATCGCGGTCTTGATGCGGCCCTGGCCTTGCTCTTCGATCTTCTTGAGCACGTTCTGCATGATGCCTTCGGCGTGATCCCAGGCCGCGTCCGAACCGACGCGCTTTTCCGGCCGCGTCGACAGCTTGACGGTGAGATCGCCGGTAAAGCCGAAATCGGCATAGGTCGACAGGATCAGGTCGTTGATGGTCATGCACTCGGCCGCCATCTGGTCCTCGGTACAGAAGATATGCGCGTCGTCCTGGGTGAAGGCGCGCACGCGCAACAGGCCGTGCATCGCGCCGGACGGCTCGTAGCGATGGACGATGCCGAACTCGGCCATGCGCAGCGGCAGATCGCGATACGACTTGAGGCCGTGCTTGAATATCTGGATATGGCCGGGGCAGTTCATCGGCTTGATGGCGTAGACGCGCTCGTCCTCGGTGTCGTCGCCGGCCGAAGTCGCCTGGAACATGTTCTCGCGGAACCAGCCCCAGTGGCCGGACGTCTCCCACAGCGACTTGTCGAGCATTTGCGGCGCGTTGACTTCCTGATAATTGCCGCGCAAGCGCCGGCGCATATAGGCGACGATCTCCTGAAAGATGGTCCAGCCATTGGCGTGCCAGAACACGGTGCCGGGGCCTTCTTCCTGGAAGTGGAACAGGTCCATCTCTCGCCCCAACTTGCGGTGGTCGCGCTTCTCGGCCTCTTCCATGTTCTTGATGTAGGTTTCGAGCTCTTCCTGCTTGGCGAAAGCCGTGCCGTAGATGCGCGACAGCATCGGATTGTTCGAGTCGCCGCGCCAATAGGCGCCGGCGATTTTCATCAGCTTGAAGGCATTGCCGATCTTGCCCGTCGAGGTCATGTGCGGACCGCGGCACAGATCGAACCAGTCGCCCTGCTTGTAGATTTTCAGCGACTGGTCTTCCGGAATGGCGTCGATCAGTTCGACCTTGTAGTTCTCGCCTTTGTCGGCGAACACTTTCTTGGCGTCGTCGCGCGACCAGATTTCCTTGGTGAAGGGCCTATCCCGCGCGATGATCTCCTTCATCTTTTTCTCGATGACGGGCAGGTCTTCCGGCGTGAATGGCTGGTTGCGCGCGAAGTCGTAATAGAAACCGTTCTCGATCACCGGACCGATGGTCACCTGCGTGCCCGGCCACAGCGCTTGCACCGCTTCGGCGAGCACATGGGCGGTATCGTGCCGGATCAGCTCCAGCGCGCGCGGGTCTTCGCGCGAGACGAATTCGATTTTGGCATCTTTCTCGATGGCGTCGGCGAGATCGACGACGACGCCATCGAGCGCCATGGCGACGGTGCGCTTGGCCAAGGAGGGCGAAATGCCCTTGGCGATGTCGAGGCCGGTAATGCCGTTGGGGTAGTCGCGGCGCGCGCCATCGGGAAAGGTCAGGGCGACCATGGTCTTGTCTCCTTTAAGCTCACTCCCGCGAACGAGCGCGGGTAAGCGTGGATTTAGAAGGGATATAGCAGGCGAATCGGCCGGTGCAATATGGTTTTAGCGCCCCGCCAGCCGGCCTTTGGCCCAGCCCAGCACCCGGCCGTCGATCACCAGAAGCGAGGCGGCGATGACCAGGGCGCCGGCGATTTCCCGCAGCAATAGCGGCTCGCCGAGCGCCAGCACGCCGAGGCCGATGGCGGTAACCGGGATCAGGAGCGTCACCAGCATCACGTTGGCGGCGCCGGCCTGCGCCAGGATTCGGAAGAACAGAATATAGCCGAGCGCGGTCGATAGCGCCGCCAGGCCGACGACGGCGCTCCAGGTCGTTGCGCCCGGCATCGGCAGTTGCCATGGCCGATCGACCGCGCCGGCGATGATCGCCATGATGATGCTCGACGAGATAAGCTGGCAGGTCGTGGTGGTCAGCGGTGGCACGTTGTTGAAATTGCGCCGGCCCCACAATCCGGCAAAGCCGTAGCTCAACGCGCCGCCAAGGCAGAGCAGCATGCCGACGGTCTGGCCTTCGGTCGGCGCCAGATCGGGATCGCGCAGCACGAAGACTCCGGCAAGCCCGATCAGCACGCCGATGACGCGGCGCAGGATCAGTCTTTCCTCGCCGAAAGACGCCAGCACGAGAAGCGCAAACAGAGGCGTGGTGGCGTTGAGCACCGACGCCAGTCCGCTGGGTATGCGGGCCTGACCGGCAAAGATCAGCGAGAACGGAATGATGTTGTTGAACAGGCCCATCACGATGAAAGGTTTCCAGCCGGCGAGGGTCGCCGGCAGGCTGCCGCCCTGCATCTTGAAAATCGGATAGATAAACGCCGCGGCGAAAGCGACGCGCGCCAGCGCCAGAGTCATCGGCGGCAGTTCACGCAATGCGACGGCGACGAAAAAGAACGAACCGCCCCATAGCACCGACAGGATTATCAAAAGCAGCCAAGATCGGCGATTGATCGTCAGGGCAGGTGAGGGCATTGCGAATCCTTGCGGCAAGAGCCGCCAACTAGAAGCGAACGGCCTGGCGCTGTCCACCCGGTTTCGGCCGCGCGCGTGAGCCTTGATTTTCTGTCGCCATCACGCGCCGATATCCGATCGCATGAAACCGGCGCGATAGGCGCCCGACACCACAAGCACCGCCATGGCCGCCAACAGCCCGCTCAGATTGCCGAGAAACTGACCGGCGGCGTCGATATTGCTGCCGACGCCATAGCCGACGCCGATATAGAGCGACGTCCATAACAGGCGGCCGATCGCCGAGAATAACAGGAACGACAGCATATTATATCGGCTCAGCCCCGCCAGTAGGCTGGTGAACGAACTCAAATGCGACACCAGCGTGCGCGAGAATACGACTGTCAGTCCGCCCCAACGCGCAAACAAAGACTGCGCGCGTTGCCGTCGCGCGGGCGAAAGGCCAAGCAGGCGGCCGTGGCGGACGAGAAAGTTTTCGTTCACCGTGCGGCCGATCAGATAGGCCAGCATATCGCCGCCGAGCGAGGCGGTGACCGCGATTGCTGCGGCCGGGATCAGGTCGATACGGCCAAGTGCTGCGAGCGATCCGGCGAGAATGGTGACCAGCCCGGTTGGCAGCGGCAAGCCGAGCGCACCCATGAGCAGCGCCGCCGCGAAAGCCGGATAGCCGTAGGCGAGCACCGCGGACAGAACAGCGTCCGTGAGCCGGCCAAGCCATCCGTTTTGCGTTTTGTCGGCGGCGGCGTCATTGGGGAGCGGCGCCGATTGCCCGAGCGAGCGTTGCACTTGGCGCACAAAGTCGAAACGTCCAATCCCGCGTCTGTCGGCAATGTCTTTCAGACTGTCGTCGCGTTTGGTGTCGGTCGGCAAATCGAGGCGCGGGATCAACTCGGTGAGCGGCACGCGATAGGTTGCGGCGACATGCTCGAGTGTCATCCAGGCGCGGACGCTGCTGAGCTGCGGCCGGCCGGCTTCATAGGCCGACCGCAGTAGCTGCAGAGAACCGTAACTGCGCAAGCCAAAGAATACTGTCGCCAGCACGCTCAGGGCGATCGTCAGCAGCAGGAAAGCGTGGCCGCGATTTTTCATCACGGCGAGGCTGTGTTGTTGGTGCCGCGCCAGCGCCCGTAGCGCCATGGCAGAAACCAGCGCCCCTTGGTGGGCAAGGTTTTAGGGACAAAATCCAGGCCGTGCGTGCCGAGGGGCTGGCAGCGCAGGATGCGCGCCAGCGCCATCCAGCCTCCGGCCCACAGGCCGAAACGGCCGATAGCTTCGTCGGCATATTCCGAGCAACTCGGCAAATGGCGGCAGCGCGGGCCGATCAGCGGCGACAGCGTGTAGCGGTATAATGCCACTAAAGCGCGGCCGATCAGGCGCGGCAAAGCGGCAACACCGGCGACTAAAATTTTTGACGATGACGGAATTTCGGGCATGTTTACGCCGGGTTCCAGCAGTGGAACGTGTCGCATTTTATACAGAAAGCTCTGCGCCGCAGTCTCTTAACAAGGTTTCGCGGCAAGTTCCAAATCGCCGATGCTGCCGAGAGACAGGGCAGAACCGGTCAGGGACAGCGGCCTTTTTGCACTGGACGCGAATCCACGCGCCGTTTTAAAAAAGACAGGTTCGGGGGGTTGTTGAAGCCGTGCGGGCTCGACGCGTTGATGTGCAAGTTCCATCGCCGCTTTGATGCGTAATGCATATCGATAAACAGAGTCCGGCTTCTTCTTTACGCGCGAGAAACGGTTCCGTTCCATAGTTGGGACAGATTCTTTGTCTTCCGCGCTGATAGGGGGATGAATGCGTTGCTCCCTTCTTGGCGCTTCGGGTGCCGTCGTTGCGCTTCTTGCGGCGCTGGTTGGCGCTTTGCCGGCAAAGGCCGGCGACCGCACGCTGCCGATGCGCTTCGAACTGCGCCGGCAGGGACCGGCTGAAAGCTGCGGCATCGCCTGCAAGACATACATCGCCGCCAGCGGTGCGATCACCGCCGACAGCGCGCGCGACTTCATCCGCGCCGTGCAGGGCCGGGATTTGTCCGACGCCATCCTGGTGCTCGATTCCGATGGCGGCTCGGTGCTGGGCGCCATTGCACTTGGCCGCGAAGTGCGAAAATTACGGCTGGCGGCCACCGTCGGCCGTGTCGTCGATCTGAAAGGCGATGTCGTCGGCAGAGCCGCCGCCATCGATATCGCAAAAGATAACGCCAAAGATACCGCCAAAGACAATGCGGAGCGAAATGCCGACATTGCCGCGGTGGTCTCGCCGCGGGCCGATTGCGAATCCATGTGCGCCTTTGTGCTGCTCGGCGGCGTGCAGCGCACCGTGCCTCCGGAAGCGCGGGTGATGGTGCATCAGATCTGGCTCGGCGATCGTCGTGACGATCCGACGGCGGCGACTTATTCGGCCGAGGACCTCGTCCTGGTACAGCGCGACATCGGGCGCCTCGCGCAATTTACCGCCGAGATGGGTGCGTCGATCGATCTGCTCGATCTGGCGCTGCGGATTCCGCCATGGGAGCCGCTGCATACGATGACGCGCAACGAACTTCGCCGCACCCGGCTCGCCACCGACGATGCGGCTGCGCCGCCTGTCGCCGCCGCCGCAGTGGCGCCGCCGGTTCAGGCTTTGCCGGCCGCGCCGGTGACCAGCGGCTTGCGCGCGACGCCGATCAACGAGCAGCGCTGGGCGATGGTCGATCGCGGCGGCATTGCCTCGCTGGCGCGGCGGCACCCGTTCACGATTGAGGGCGAGCCGATCGGCAGCTTCGATCTGGCGGTTGCCTGCGGCGCCGATGCCGACAGTTTCGAACTCAGCTATGTCGAACGGCGCACGATAACCGACGATACGCGGCTGTCGGCCAGGCCCGATAGCGTCAGCCTGCGCACAGGCGGGGCGCGCGCCCGACTGGCCGTGACCGCCTCGCAACGTCATGACGGGCCGGGCGAACTGGTCAGTTCCGCCGCCGGCGCGGTACCGGCCGCCCTGATCCGCGAATTCGCCGGCCCGGGAAGCCATTCGATGGTGATCGAGACGAGCCGAAAGGGTCTGGTGACGATCATCCGCATCGGCAATACCGGCGCGCAGCAGAGCCTGCCGCGGCTGATCGCGTCCTGCGCCAAACCGATCGGCGCGCGCGCCGACCTGACCGTGCGCAAGACCGGCGGCCTGGCCTCGGCGCAATAGACAGCCGGTATAGCTGCCGTTTTTTTCATCGCTGGTAGCGGACTCTCGTTGCTTGTCAACGCTGAGAAGCCGTGCGAAACGCTGGCGTCAGCCGCGCCACGGCGCGGCATGCAATGCGCACGCAGAATCCTGGCGGCGCCACAAAATCAATCGGGGGCACGATGAAGTATTTTCTGATCGCCGCGGCGATGCTGGTATCCGCGTTCACGACGACGTCAACGCAGGCGGAATCCCGCCAGGACTTCCTGCTGATCAATCGTACCGGCTACGACATCAGCGAAGTCTATATTTCACCCGCCAAGGCCGACGACTGGGAAGAGGACATCCTGGGCAGCGACGACAGTCTCGACGACGGCGAACAACGCGAGATCAAATTTCACCGCGTCGGCAAGACCTGCCTGTGGGACCTGAAGGTCGTCTATGACGAGGACGATTCAACGGCGGTCTGGCACGACATCAATCTGTGCGAAGTGTCGAAGATCACCATCAAGTATAACCGCAAGACCGACACAACCTCGGCAACGTTCGACTAGTCGATCGATGGGGCTGACGGCGCAGGCGGCGGTTATTCCGCCGCCTGTTTGCGTTTGGCCTCGATCTCGTCGACCGCCTTCACCACCGCGTCGAAGGTCAGCAGCGTCGAGGCGTGGCGGGCCTTGTAGTCGCGCACCGGCTCGAGCAAGGCGATGTCGGCCCATTTGCCGGACGGCGGCGCGCCGTTTTCCTTCAGCATCTTGCGCACCGTCTCGCGCAGGGACCGCAGTTCGTCCGGCGAGGAGCCTACCACATGGCGGGCCATGATCGAGGACGAGGCCTGGCCGAGCGCGCAGGCTTTGACGTCATGCGCAAAGTCGGAAACCTTGCCGTCGGCCATATTAAGGTCGACCGTCACGGTCGACCCGCACAGCTTGGAGTGGGCGGTGGCGCTGGCGTCAGGCGCCGCAAGCCGGCCAAGGCGGGGGATATTGCCAGCCAGATCGAGAATTTTGGCATTATAGACGTCATTTAGCATCGAAATTGACCCGCCCGGCCGTGATCCGGCACATTGCTTCGTCCGTACAAAGCAATATATAGGGATCACCCTGCCGGTACGAGAAGGGGTTCTCGCACTGGTGGATTGGGGGCAGGGCGGAATGAGGCCTCAACGGCCGAAATCACCTGCCGAATGCGCGTCGAAATTGCCTCGAAAGGGCGTCAGGCGCGGCCACCCCGGTGACACTTCCGGAGCAGCCCTGCACAGGGCGAGCGCCGGTCGAACGGAGAGACCGATGGACGCCAAGAATTCAATTATCAAGCCATTCGCCCAGCAGGGCCTGTCCGACCATGTGCGGGCCGCGCCGACGCCGAGCGGGCCGCGCCCGTCGCGCGAGGAGGCCGAGGCCGCCGTGCGCACCTTGATCGCCTTTGCCGGCGACGACGCCGCGCGCGAAGGCGTGCTCGATACGCCCAAGCGCGTCATCGACGCCTATGAGGAAATCTACGAAGGCTACCGCGCCTGCCCGGCCGAGGTGCTCGACCGCACTTTCAGCGAGACCGGCGGCTATGACGATTTCGTGCTGGTCAAGGACATCGCTTTCAATTCGCACTGCGAACACCACATGATGCCGTTCTACGGCAAGGCGCATGTCGCCTACATGCCGACCGACCGGGTCGTCGGCCTGTCGAAGCTGGCGCGGCTGGTCGATGTCTATGCGCACCGCCTGCAGACGCAGGAGCATCTCACCTCGCAGGTCGCCACCGCGATCGAAGAGATCCTCAAGCCGCGCGGCGTCGCGGTGATGATCGAGGCCGAGCACATGTGCATGTCGATCCGCGGCGTCAACAAGGCCGGTGCGACGACGGTGACGACGCATTTCTCCGGCGCGTTCCGCGACGATCCCAACCAGCTGGTCCGCTTCATGACCTTGCTGCGCGGGAAGTAAAAGGCACTCGCACCTCTAAAGGTGACGAGGAAAGCTAGGAGCATTCCTTGTCCACGCACGCACACGACATCGAAGAAGGCTTGACGCTTCTTCCCAAGTTCGACGCCGACGGCCTTGTCACCGCGGTCGCGACCGATGTCGCGTCGGGCGACGTGCTGATGGTCGCGCACATGAATGCCGAGTCTTTGGCCAAAACCATCGAGACCGGCGAGGCCTGGTACTTCTCGCGCTCGCGCAAGAAGCTCTGGAAAAAGGGCGAACAGTCCGGCCACGTCCAGCGTGTCGCTGAGCTGCGCGTCGACTGCGATCAGGACGCGGTCTGGATCAAGGTCGAGCAGGTCGGCGCCGGCGGCTGCCACACCGGCCGCCGCTCGTGTTTTTATCGCGCCGCGCCGCTTGGGCAGACCGGCGCGGTCAAACTCGAATTCCGCGACGCCGACAAGACCTTCGACCCGGCCAAGGTTTATAAATAGAAACGAAATATCGTCCCCGCGAAGGCGGGGATCCAGCACTTTTCGTCCTTGCAATGAGTAATTTTCGGCGATTGCTGGATGCCCGCCTTCGCGGGCGGACACAAGTGTTTACTTCACACTCCCCAACAGCCTCTGCGCCCGCACCAGATGCGGCCGGTCATACATCTTGCCGTCGATGCCGACGGCGCCGGCGCCGGGTTGCGCCGCGAAAGCCGCGATCACGGCTTTGGCTTTTTCGATCTGCTCGGCGCTCGGCGTATAGACTTCGTTGATCACCGGCACCTGCGCCGGATGAATAGCGAGGCGGCCGGTGAAGCCGTCGCGGCGCGAGTCGAGCGTTTCGCGGCGCAGGCCTTCGGTGTTGCGGAAGTCGGCATAGATCGTCTCGATCGCCGGCACCTTCGCCGCCGCGGCGCTGAACAAACAGATCGAGCGGGCAAGGCGATAGGGCTCGGTCAAATGACCTTGCGCGTCGCGGTTGGCTTCGGCGCCGAGTTCGGCGGACAAATCCTCCGGTCCCCAGGTCATGCCGATCAGGCGCGGCGAGACGCCGCGAAACGTCCCGGCCAGAAATAAGCCGAGCGACGACTCGACATTCTGCGCCAGCACCTTGATCGACCCTTCGGCGACGCCGGCAATAGCTTCCTGCGCTGTCAGCTTGGCGTCGAGATGGACGAGGCTTTCGCCGCCTTCGGCTTTGGGAAACAGGATGGCGTCCGGCTTGCCCGGCACGATTGCCGCGAGATCGGCGTCGGTCTGGCCGGTCTCGAGCCCGTTGATGCGCACCAGCAGGCGCGGGCGCTGCGCTTTCGGCTGCGCGCTCTTGAGGTATTCGAGGCAGGCGGCGCGCGCATGCGCTTTGCGCTCCGGCGAAATCGAATCTTCCAGATCGATGATGACGGCGTCGGCGCCGGACGCAATCGCCTTGTCGAGCTTGGGACCGGCATCGGCCGGGACGAAGAGGAGAGAGCGCATGGTGTCGTTTCTTCTTACTTCGGCCGCTTGGTGATGAAGGCGTTGCGGTGGCATTCGGCGACCAGCTTGCCGTCCTGCTTGAACGCCTTGTGATGGAATTCAACGATGCCGGCGTTCGGCCGCGACTGCGACTCGCGCTTGCTGACGACGGTCGTCGTGCAGTTGACGGTGTCGCCCTCGAACAGCGGATTGCCGAACTTGACGTCGGTCATTCCGAGATTGGCGATGGTCGTGCCGACCGTCATGTCGGACACCTGGATGCCGATCATCAGGCCGAGCGTGAACAGCGAGTTCATCAGCGGCTGGCCCCATTCGGTCTCGGTCTCGCAGAAATGTCGGTCGATATGCAGCGGCTGCGGATTGAGCGTCATGTTGGAAAACAACATGTTGTCCATCTGCGTGACGGTACGGGTGTAACGGTGCTCGTAAAGCTTGCCGACCTCCATATCCTCGAAATAAAGGCCGCCGCGCTTGTGCCGCTGTATCGCTTCCGTCATTCGCCAGTCTCCAACCTATTAAGCGGGTCATAAAGCGGGCCGACGCGCCCGCCGTTAACGGTTCATTTACCATATCTACCCATGGTCAACAGGGTCCGTTCGCGCCCTGTTGGCCGCAGCCGCGCTATACTAGAGGGCAACCTTATGGCCGTCGATTCCGTCTCAAGCAATGTGGCACCCCAAATCACCGGGGCGATCAAGCAGGCGTCGCAGTCGACCGGCATCAGCTTTCAGTATCTGCTGACCACCGCCAAGATCGAATCCGGGCTCAACCCGTCGGCCCAGGCATCGACCTCGACCGCCAAGGGCCTCTACCAGTTTATCGACCAGACCTGGCTCGGCACGGTGAAGCAGGAGGGCGCTTCTCTCGGCTACGGCCAATATGCCGACGCCATCACCAAGACCTCCGACGGCCGCTACACCGTCGAGGACCCCACCGCGCGCGCCGCGATCATGAAACTGCGCAGCGACCCGCAAGCGAGCGCGATGATGGCCGGCGCCTTCTCGCGCGCCAATGCGTTCCAACTGACAGGGTCGATCGGCCGCCGCCCGACCGAGGGCGAGCTTTACATCGCGCATTTTCTCGGGCCCGCCGGCGCCGGCAAGATGATCAACGCCGCCGACTCGCAGCCGGACGCCAATGCCGCCAAATTGTTTCCGTCGGCCGCCGCCGCCAATCGCAGTATTTTCTACGACAGTTCGGGCAGCGCCCGCACCGTCGGCCAGGTCTACGCCCGGTTGACCGGCAAATTCGATAATGCTCGCACCGTCGCGCTGGCCGCTTTGACGCCGCGCAGCGCCGATCCGGCCGCCGCCGCCACCGCCGCCACGGCCGCGACCGGCGCGCCGGCCTCCATGTCGGCGCCGGGCCGGCTGGCCGCGGCCGACATCCCGTCCATGGCGCTGTCGGCCATGCCGGTCTCCGCCAATTCACCCGTTCAGGTGCCGACACGCGCGCGCGCCATCGACGCGCCGGATACCGCCGGCCTCACCCAGGCGCTCGCCGATGCGCGCGGCAAGATGCAAGCCATCGCCGACGCCAAGCCTTTGTTCCAGGCGATGTTCAGCGATCGCGGCGACGACCCGGTCACGCAAACCGTCGCCAGCCTGTGGACGCCGTCCAGCGCGGATCAACAGAGCGCGCGACCGGGCGCGGCGCGCAACGGCCGCGGCCTCGACCTGTTCACCGACAGCGCCACCAACGCGCGCGGCATTTTCAGCGGCAAGGCGTAACGGCGGCAAGGCGTCACGTCGCTGTCGCTGCTTCCTGTCGTGAACATTTTTATACGAGGTCGTGCGCGGACGATCGTCGTTAATGTTTCATCAATACCTATGGTGAACGGTTTGTTAAGCGTCCTGACTTAGGCTTTTGGAGTTCGCCGCTGTTGACGGCGATTGTTGTAGCGTTTGGTTGTGTCATGATTGTACGGCAGTTTCTGCAATGGATCCGCTATGCGTCCGCCGGCGAGCGGGCCGAAGCAACGTCCGCCCTGGCGCGCGCCTATCTCCATTCCGATTTATCCGACGACGATCTCGCCGCCGCCGAAGGCGCGATGATCATGTTGCTCGACGATCCGTCTCCCTTGGTGCGCGGCGCGCTGTCCGACGTTTTCGCCTCGGCGCAAAAGGCGCCGCCGATCGTGGTGCATGCGCTGGCCGCCGATCAGACCGATGTCGCGCTGCCGATTTTATCGCGCTCGCCTTTATTGAACGACGAAGACCTGGTCGATCTGTTCGCCACTGGCGATGCGGAGGCGCAGGTCGCCATTGCCGGGCGCGCATTGCTGTCGCGCCCGCTGGCCGCGGCGATTGCCGAAGTCGGTCCGGCGCAAGCTTGTCTCGCGCTTCTGGAAAACGCCGACGCCGATATCGCGCCGTTCTCGATCGACCGCATTGTCGAACGTTTCGGACACCTCTCGCCGATCCGCGACAATCTGGTCGGCCGTGCCGATCTGCCGATGGCGGCGCGCCAGACCTTGCTGGCGAAGCTGTCGCAGACGCTCGCCGGCTATGTCAGTGCGCGGCATTGGCTTGGCTCTGAGCATGCCGAATACGCGGCGCGCGAGGCCTGCGAAAAGGCCACTTTGGCGCTGGCCGCCGAGACGCCTTACGAGGAAATCGGCGAACTGATGCGGCATCTGCGCACCAGCGGCCAACTCACCGCCGGCATGATTTTGCGCGCGCTGTTGTCCGGCAATGTCGTGCTGTTCGAGGAAGCGCTCGCCGAATTGTCCGGCATGCCGCTCGACCGCGTCACCGGCTATATCCACGACAAGAATATTTCCGGCTTCCGCGCGCTTTTCGGCAAGGCCGGATTGCCGCCCGCGGCCTATCCCGCTTTCCGCGAAGCGATCGCAGGCTTGCGCGACGGCGTTCTGGTCGGCGAGCAGGGCGGCGTGTCGCGTCTCAAGCGTCGCATGGTCGAACGTGTGTTGGCGGCCTGCGAGGCCGAACGCAATCCGGAAATGGCGTCCTTGCTGGCGCTGCTGCGGCGCTTCGCGGTGGAAGCCGCGCGCGAGGAAGCCCGCATGTTCTGCGACGATCTGGTTGCCAACGATCAGACCGCGCCGTTCATGGCGCGGATCGAAGACGCAAGGATGGTGGCGTAGTTTACGGCCTCGTCCTGAGGAGCGGTCCGCGGGACCGCGTCATCGCAAGTCGGCCATGGCCGACTTGCGCATTTAATATTCCAATCTCGGGTTTACCCGAGATTGGTGGACGGGCTTTCATGGTTCGAGACGCACAGCTTCGCTGTGCCCCTCACCATGAGGTCGAGACTATTCCGGAATAACCGACGGCGCGCCGGTGATCTGCTCGAGAATATCCGGCCGGTTGCGGTTCTCGTGAATCAGGAATTCGTCGGTCACTTCGCGCAGGCGAGTGGTCAGCATCGAGGCGAGATCCTGCGCGTCGGATCGCGAATATTCGCGATAAATAGCGCGCACCGCATCGACATGCTGGTCCACCAGTTTTGCCGGGATGCGGCTCGAATCCGGCGTGTATTCGATTAGCCGGCACAGGCTGTCGGCCGCCGCAGCCACGGCGGGATAACCAAACGTCGCGGCCTGACCCTTGATGTCGTGCGCGGCGTGGAACAGGCCTTCCTTGTTGGCCTTGGTGAATCCATTGGCCATGACGGCTTGGCGTTCCTTGTCGAGGCGTGCGCATTCGTCGTCCATCATCGCGCCGAATTCGCCCGACAGCGCGGCCAGCGCCATTTCGGCGCGCGCGACCGGATCGTCCTCGCCCGGCACGAACGGCGTGTCGGAAACATACTTGCGCAGTTTGTTTTCCGGTTTGATGACCTCATGATCGCCGTAGGTGGCGATCGCGGCCGTGTTCTTGTGCGGAGCCATGGTTCAGACTGCCTTTGTCAGCCGGGAGCGCGGACTTTTTCGAGCAATGCGGATTGTCGGATCGTGTCGGCCTTGCCGCCTTTGCGGCGCTCGGGCCCGACATAGGCCGCGTTCACATTGCGGCGGCGGTCGGGACCGAAATAGGTCTTGGTCTTGATGAACGGCCGCGGATTGGCGACCACGTTGACGATGCGCTGATACAGCCCCTTGGCCGAGATCGGCTTGGCGAGAAATTCGGTGACGCCGGCGTCGCGCGCCGCGGTGACGCGCTTCTTTTCCGAATGGCCGGTGAGCATGATGATGGCGACGTAAGGATTGGCATTGGCGCCGGGCTGGCGGATCATCTGCGCCAGCTCGAGCCCGTCGAAGATCGGCATCGCCCAGTCGGTGATGATGATGTCGGGGATGTAGTGCGTGAAGGCTTCCAGGCCCGCCGCGCCGTCTTCCGCTTCATAGACTTCGCGGGCGCCGAAGCCGTGCAAAAGTGTGCGCAGCATCCGGCGCATATGGGCGTTGTCGTCGATGACGAGAAAACGCAGCCGATTGAAATCGATCCGGACCATGGCACCCCGGGCCTCGGGCGTCCCGCCCGATACCAGTTCGGTTGCAGGCTACCGGGGCGGTGTTAACGGACGGTTTAGGGTCGCGCCGGCGCCATGGACCGGCGCACTGGACCGGGATCGGCCGGTTTTGGCGGCTTTTTCGGCACACTGGATGCCGGCACGCATCCGCAATAAACGCTGGTTATTGCCGCGACGGCATTTAAGCTTGGGCGGCCGGGCCGGGCCGGTCCGGTCATCCGATAGGGCCTGTCCCAGGCTTGCGCAGCAACGGGCGGTTTTGCCATGAAAACCATTCTGATCCCGACCGAGGACCACGACGCCATGCCGGCGGTACTGGAAGCGGCGCGCCTGATAGCCATGGCTTTCGACAGCTACATCGAAGGCTTCGCGGTCCGTCCGTCACCCGGCACCTATGTCACGGTCGAGCCGGTCTCCAGCCTGGCGATATCCGGCGCCTTCGAGCCGGACACCGCCAAGGACGCCAAGGCGGCATTCGAAGCTTTCATGCAGGCGCACAAGGTGCCGCCGGGCGGGCAGGCGCCGGCGACCTTTTCCTACGGCTGGCCGCGCGCGGACGCCGCCGAGGACGCCTATATCGGCAGCTATGGCCGGGTGTTCGATCTGATCGTGCTCGGCCGTCCCGGGCCGGCGCCGGAAAACCCGCGCATGCCGCCGCTTGAATCGGCTCTGTTCGACGCCGGCCGTCCGGTGCTGATCGTGCCGAAGGCGGTGCCGAAAGTCATCGGCCGCAACGTCCTGGTCGCCTGGAACCGCAGCACCGAACAGGCCCATACCAACGCCTTTGCTTTGCCGCTGCTGCGCCAGGCCGACAAGGTCACCGTACTGATGGTCGAAGGCGGCACGACCGCCGGGCCGACGGCGGAGGAAGCGGCGCTGCATCTGCGCCGGAACGGGGTCAAGGCCGAAGCGTTGACGCTGAGGACTGCCGAGCGCAACTCGGCCGAGGCGATCGGCGAGATTACGCTTGAACAGGCCGCGACGCTCGGTTGCGACCTCGTGGTCAAGAGCGCCTATACGCAGAGCCGTTTACGGCAGATGATCTTCGGCGGCGCCACCCGCCATATTCTTGCCAACGCGGCCGTGCCGGTCCTGATGGCGCACTAGAACTCAGGATACGCTTCTTTGCCGCACGAGACCGATCAGCAACAACAGCCGGCGGTCTCCGCCGGGCCGAAGCCACCGGCTTTTCTCACCATCTTTCCGTCGATCATGCTGCCGATGTTCCTGGCGGTGGTCGATCAGACCATCGTCGCCACCGCGTTGCCGGCGATCGCCGCGGCGACCGGCGAGGTCGAGCGCGCGTCGTGGATCGTCGTCTCCTATCTGATCGCGGCGACCGTCGCCGCGCCGATCTACGGCCGCCTCGGCGACTCGTTCGGCCGCCGCAGGGTGATGTTCAGCGCGCTCGGCGTCTTCATGGTCGCCTCGTTGCTGTGCGCGATGGCGCCGACCATCGAACTGCTGGCGCTGGCGCGCATTCTGCAAGGCCTGGGCGGCGGCGGCCTGATGACCTTGTCGCAGGCTTTGGTCGGCGAAACGATTCCGCCGCGCGAGCGCGCGCGCTATCAAGGCTATCTCGCGGCGGTCGCGGTCTGCGCCAATACGTTCGGTCCTGTCGCCGGCGGCTTTCTCACCGAGCACTTCGGCTGGCAGTCGATATTCCTGGTCAATGTGCCGATCGGCCTTGGCGCGATGGCGCTGACGCGACGGTTGCCCAATTCGACGGCGGAGCGTCTGCCGTGGCGCGCCGATCCGGGCGGCTTGTTTTTCTTTACATTGTTCGTCGCCACCACGCTGCTGGCGCTCGAACAGGTGCAGCATGCCGAACTGGCCAGTCTGCCGCTCGGCGGCGTGCTGCTTGTCATCGGCATCGTCGCGCTAGTGCTTCTGGTGCGGCAGGAGAACCGCGCGGCATCGCCGCTCATTCCGTTGGCGCTGTTGCGCCTGCCGGCGATTTGGCGCTCGGACGCGCTCGCCGCCTGTCACGGCGCGGCTCTGGTGTCGCTGATTACGGTTTTGCCGGTCTATCTCGAAGTGGTGCGCGGTTTCACGCCGTCAACCACGGGGCTTTTGCTGGTGCCGCTGACCATCGGCATCGGCACCGGCTCGCTGGTCACCGGGCGGCTGGTCAACACCACCGGCCTGACAACGGTTTTTCCGGCAGTCGGACTGACATTATGCACCGCCAATTTCATCGTGCTGGCATTCTTCGCGACCGGCCTCGGCACCACCGGGCTCGCGGTGCTGCTTTTGCTCACCGGGCTGTTCATGGGCACTGTGATGGGCGTCGTGCAGGTCAGCGTGCAAAGCGCGGCCGGGCAGTTGCGCCTAGGCGAAGCGGCGGCGTCGGTGCAGTTCTCGCGCTCGATCGGCGCGGCCTTCGGCACCGCGCTGGTGGCGACGCTACTGTTCGCGGTGCTGGCGATCAGAAATCCGGCCGCCGCGACCGTGTTCGCGTCCATGATCGAGCACGCCAAGGTCGCCGGCGCGCCGTTGTCGGTCGGGCAACTCGCCGATATTCAAGCCGATATCGCCGACGCGTTTCGCGCGGCGTTTCTGTTGATGGCGCTGTTCACCACCGGCGGTTTTTTCCTAGCGCTGACCAACCCGCTGCGGCGAATCTAGACTTAAGCGCGCAGTCCACAGACCCCATTGCCATTGTCGCTCGACTGCTGCCAACTCCGTTCCTCCAGCGAGCGGGAGCAGCCATGTCGTTTCTAAAAATGAACGGTGTCGATCTTTACTATGAATTGCACGGCGAAGGCCCGCCGGTGGTTTTCATTCACGGCGCCAGCGGCATGCATCTGTCGTGGTGGCAGCAGATCGCACATATGCGTCATCATTTCTCATGCTTGATCTACGACCAGCGCGGCTATGGCCGCTCACGGGGCGAGCCGTACGATTTCGGCGACGGCAATCTGCTCTATAACGATCTGCGCGGTCTGACCGACCATGTGTTCGGCGGCGACAAGTTCAGCATTGTCGGCGCATCGCTCGGTTCGGCACCGGCGCTGCATTATGCGATGGAGCACAAGGAGCGCATCGACGAACTGGTCATGGTGTGCGGCGTCGGCGGCATGGTGACGCCGACGATGAGCGCCGGCTGGGAACAGCGTTATGCGCGCATGAAAGCGCGCCAGGCCGGCCTTGCGCCGGGCCAGCCGAAACTCGGCGGCGAGACGCGGCGCGGCCGAGTGCCGCCGATCCGCAGCGCCGGCGAGTTCGAGCGCTTCGCCGTCGCCTATCATCCGTACGGGCCGGTCGGCGCCACCATGCATATGGATCAACCGGCGCTGACGTTTCTCTATGCCGAGATCATGGCCTTGTCCGGCGGGCCGCCGACGGTTGAAACGCTGCCGTGCTTCAAGTCGCGTCCGGTGACGCCCGAGGAAGCCGCAACGGTCGAATTTCCGGTGCTGGTGGTCGGCGGCAGCGACGACCCGCTGTTTCCGTCGCCCGAACTGGAGGAGCTCGGCACGCTGTTTCCGAAGGGGCGCACCAATCTGTTCAAAGGCGCGGGACATGCCGCCTATTACGAGCGCGCCAACCGCTTCAACGACCTGGTGACCGATTTCTTGAAGTTCGGCCACGATTCTTAAATTTGCGCGCGCGCTCTACTCTTTGAGCAGCGCCGCCATGATGCGTTCGCGCGTCAGCGGCAGATCGCGCAGGCGAATGCCGAGCGCGTGCGAGACGGCGTTGCCGATGGCGGCGGCGGTGGGGCCGGCGGTGGCCTCGCCGACGCCGAGCGGCATGTCGCTTGAGGTCGGATTGATCAGCGCGATATCGATCGGCGGCACTTCGCTGAATTTCAAGACCGGGTAGGTGTCCCAATCAAAGGACGCTGTGCCGCCGTCGAGCCGCACCTGCTCCTTGAGCACCCAGCTTGCCGACTGGATGACGCCGCCTTCGAGCTGGTTGACGGCGCCGTCCGGATTGACGATCAGGCCGCCGTCGGTAGCGCACCAGACACGGCGCAGGCGGATTTCCTCGTCGACCTCGAGGTCGACGATAACGGCCGAATAGGCGGCGCGGTTCTTGTAGCGGGCAAAGGCGATGCCGCGCCCGGCGCCATTGCCGCCCGGCGCATTCGCTTGCCAGTTCGCCATCGCCGCGACTTTTTCGATCACGGCGCGGGCGCGCATGTCGGTGGTGATGGACAGCCGGTAAGCCACCGGATCGACGCCGGCGCGTTCGGCCAGTTCATCGATGGCGCATTCGAGCGCGAATACATTCGGCATCGCGCCGAGGCCGCGCAGCGCCGACACGCGCACCGGCGTCTCGGTGACCATGTGATGGACGATACGCTTGCTGGCGATGTCATAGAGCGGATCGGCGTTGCGTGTGGCGCCGCCGCCGGCCGCTTCCGGCACTTCATTGGCCTGCGGCAGCGGCTCCTGATCGGGCAGGGCGTAGCCGGCGAGCAGGGCGTTGCCGCCGCCGGGGCGGCCGTTGTGATTGCCGCTCCAGATTTCGGCGGTCCAGTCGGCCGGCTTGCCGGCGCTGTCGATGAGCGCGCGGACCTTGACCAGCATCGCCGGACTCTTCGGCTCGTAGATGAATTCTTCGTCGCGCCGCCAGCGGATGCGGATCGGTGTGCCCGGCGTCAGCATGGCGATGACCGCGGCGTCGGCGGCGGCGTCGTCGGCGCCGTTGTGACCGTAGCAGCCGGAGCCCTGCACATGACGCACGGTGATGTCGTCCGATTTGAGTTTGAGCGTGCGCGCCAAAGCCGCGCGCAACGGGAACACGCCCTGGCAATGCGTCCAGACGGTGAGATGGCCGTCCTTGAATTGCGCCAGTCCGCAGGACGGCGAAATCGACGCATGCGCAAGATAACCGCGCGAGTAGGTCGCCTCGAAACGCTGCTTGCCTTGTGCGTCGCTCGGCTCCGGCGGGCCGAGCAGGCGGTCAATGACCGGACGCTGCAACAGCCAATTGGCTTCCTGTTGCAAGGGCGTCGGCGTCTCGACATTCGTCCAGGTCACATGATTGATGGCGGCCGCGCCGGCGAGTTCGACGGCGGTCTCATTGTCGCCGACGATGGCGAGGAAATCGCCGCTGCGGACAAATTCAATCGCGCCCTTGGCGGCGCGCCGTAGAGACGCTTCGTCGATCGTACCGATGGAGGCGCCCTTGTTCGGCTGGCGCACCACGCGCGCATGCTTCATGCCGGCAAGTTTCATGTCATGGATGAACGCGTCATCGCCGAAAATCTTGGCGGGCAAATCGCTGCGCGCACTGCTTTGGCCGACAAAGCGCAGGTCGGCCGAGGCCTTGCGCCGGGCAAGCCCGCTGGCGTTGACGGAAAGATCGATGGCGGAAGCAAGCGTCCAGTAATCCTGACCGGTCGCTGTGCCATTGCGGAAGAACGCGCCGTCGCGCACGGCCAGCTCGTCGCCGGCGCAGGCCAATATCTTGGCGGCGCGCGCGATGAATAGTGCGCGCACATCGGCGCAGGCCTGACCCATCGCCAGCCCGCCGAACTGGATCGACTGACTGCCGGCGGTGTAGCCTTCGTTGGGCATGCCGTCCGTGACGCCGGAGCGCACGGTGACGCGCGTTATCGCAACATCGAGTTCGTCGGCGGCAATCTGCGCCATTGCCGTGAGCACGCCTTGCCCAAGTTCGACACGACCGGTGTTGATTGTGACTTTGCCGCTTTCCGGAAACGACACCCAGAGATCGAGCCGCGGATTGTCGTTGAGCGGGCCGGGTAAAACGGGCGCGTTCATGTGCTTTTTCCTTTGCGCATGATCTTATCCGAAAACCGGTTCCCACTTTTCGGGATCATGCGCGCACCCTCATGACAGCCGCGGCTTTCTCGACCGCGCGCAGGATGCGGTTATGCGAACCGCAGCGGCAGATATTGCCGTCGAGCGCCAGCGCGATCTCGGTCCGGGTCGGCGACGGATTGACCGCGAGCAGCGCCTTGGCCGAGATCAAAATGCCGGACAGGCAATAGCCGCATTGGCCGGCCTGCTCGTCGAGGAAGGCCTGTTGCAGCGGATGCGGCGCGTCCGGCGTGCCCAGTCCCTCGACGGTCGTGACGTTCTTGCCGGCGATGCTCGAGACCGGCTTGGCGCAGCATTTCTCAGGCTGGCCGTCGATCAGCACCATGCAGCAACCGCACTGCTCAAGGCCGCAGCCGAAGCGCGTGCCCATCAGGCCGAGGTCGTTGCGCAATACGTCGAGCAGGGGCGTATCTTCATTGTCGAGCGCGACGCTGACCGGTTTGCCGTTCACCGAGAATTCGATTGTCGTCATTATTAGAATCCGAATTGCTCGCGCAAAATCCGTTCGTCTAGATTGTGGCCGGGATCGAACAGCATATTGAGCGAGATGCCGTGATCCATGCTGATGGTCACGCTGCGGACATCGCGCACCTCGTCATGATCGGCGACGGCGGCGACCGGACGCTTGTCGGCGTCCTGCACCTCGATCGTGACCTTGGCCTTGTCCGGCAAAAGCGCGCCGCGCCAGCGCCGCGGCCGGAACGGACTGATTGGCGTCAGGGCCAGAAGCGGCGCGTTGATCGGGATGATGGCGCCCTGCGCCGACAGGTTATAGGCGGTGGAGCCGGCCGGCGTCGCCACCAGCACGCCGTCGGCGACCAGTTCGGTCAATCGTTCCTGCCCATCGATCAGGATGCGCAAATGCGCGGCCTGCGCGCTCTGGCGAAACAGCGACACTTCATTGATGGCGCGGTGCTCGTGGACGTGCCCTTGCGCGTCGCGCGCCTGCATGACAAGCGGATGAATGATGGTCCGGTGCGCGGCAGCCAGACGCTCGACCAGCCCGTCGAGGTTGAACTCGTTCATCAGGAAGCCGACAGTGCCGCGATGCATGCCGTAGATCGGCTTTCCCGAAGTGAGAAAGTCGTGCAGCGTTTGCAGCATCAGGCCGTCGCCGCCAAGCGCGACGATGACGTCGGCGTCTTGCGCCCCGGCATTGCCGTAGCGCGCGACCAGCAGGTCGAACGCGGCGCGCGCCTCCGGCGTCTGGCTGGCGACGAAACCGATGCGCTTGAAGCGTTGGGCCGGCAAAGTCATGACCGCACTCTAAAACAAGACAAAAGGGCGGCAAAAAGCGGCCGCCCGCCGCTCGTCTATACGACTTGGGGCAAGGTTGTCGAGGCGGCGATCCTGCCGGAGGAAACGGGATTTTATAGCCTGAAAACGCCTCCGCCTCATCCTCGGAACGGGCGCTTTCGCGGCCGCGCGAGAATGAGGCGGGTGAGTAAACCGAAGGAGGGGCTAGGCTAGTAACTCGCCTTGCCGTCAATCACGGCCTTCAGCTCGATATATTCCTTGCAGGCCGTGTCGCCGCACAGCGCGTTGACCTTGGCGAGGTAGTCCTGCGCCTTGAGCCTGTTGCCCTGCTCGGCGTGCCACATGCCGTAATAGGACCAGGTGCGGGTGTGGTTGGGATCGGCCTCGAGCGCCGCCTCGTACCAGAGCTTGGACTGGTCGTACCGGCCCAACTTGCGGTTGGCGTAGCCGATATAATTGGCGACGTCGGGATGCTCGTCATGGCCGAGCGCGTGCATGGCGGCGATGCCGGCGTCGTACCGTCCGGCCAGGATCAGTTCACGGGCGGCGCGGTAGTCGCGCAGGAATTTCGCCTGCTCTTTAGCCAAAGCGAGCTGCTGCTCCTGCTGCTCGATGGCGCTACCTTTCTTGTCCTTCTTTTTGCCGTCGTCGGTCGGCGGCGGATTGTCGGTGCCCATCGCGTACAGCGGTTTGGCGCCGACGGCGGTCACCAGAAGCGCGGCAACGGCAAGCATGGGGAGATGACGCAGCATTTTAATCAGGGTCGGGGCCTTGGACATGGGCGAACCTCATGGGGTGTGAGCCGACGCGGAAGAACGATGGAAGCTTAGAGCCAAATGCGGCAGGGCAGAAAAAACAAATCGTGAGCGGCAGGGTCGGGCGGCTTGGCCGGGCGACTTGGTTGGGCGACTTGGTCGGGCATCTCGGCCGGGCGCGCTGGCCGATACAGGAAAAACAACGGAAAACCGCGGTTAGTCCGCTCTATGCCCAAAATTCCGGCCGCCATTTTCCCGCCCGAATTCCGACACGACGCCGGCCGGTCGCTGAATGGCGGATAACAGCACCCCTCAGAACGCGTTCAGTGCGGCGCGTCCATAGTCGCGGCAACGGTTGGCCAGAAGCCAGCCGGCCGGAACTTAACCGGGCGTCCGGCCACCCGATCAGAGGATAACGACCATGATGAAAACTTTCACCGCCGCCGTCATTGCGACGAGCTTGATCGCTGGCTCGGCTTTCGCGCAAGGAAACGTATCTGGCAACGTGTCCGGCACTGCCACCACTCCGGCCGCGACGGTCGCGGCGCCGGCCAAGGCCGATACCAAGGCGAACGCCAAGGTCGACACCAAGGCGAACGTGAAGGCCGACGTCAAGACCGATGCGAAGGCCAAGCTGGATGCGAAGGCGATCAAAGGCGTGCAGAAGTCGAACGTCGCCAAAAGCGCCACCAAGCACAAGGTGAGCAAGCACACGGTGCATCACGTCAAGCATGTGAAGCACGTCGCGCACGTCAAGCCGATCAAGCACACCAAGCAGGTCAAGCGCGTCAAGACCGCGCCGACGCTCAACACCGCCGGCTGATCTGCCGCTCTCGACAATAATGCAACGCCCAGGCGCCGCCGGTTTTATTCATACCGGCGGCGCTTGACTCATGTGCGCATAAAATGGAACATTTTAATTGTTAATTGTGCTGGTTCCCCGGGTCGCTCCGGGGACGAAAGAGGGAACACGGGCGTCGCGCGCATTCGCATAGTTCGAACGGAATTTTTCGAGTTCGCGTCAATCCGTGGCTGCCCCCGCAACTGTAAGCGGCGAGCCCGCGTCCACACGGCCACTGGGTTCTTCGGGAACCTGGGAAGGCCGGACGCAACTGGGCATTGACCCGCGAGCCAGGAGACCTGCCAGCGCGGTCACCCAACCGGTGGACGGGAGGTCCATACGGAGCGCGCTTTCGCAGCGGTGACGTCAATGCCGGTGCGATGGCGTGGAAAATATTTTCCCACGACTTCGACAGGTAAACGTAACGCGCGTTGGTAAAGCGTGGTGTCGCGTTTTCTTGTCCTTCGCATCGGGTTTGGTCTCACCCGATGCGCCCGCGAAAAAACCGCGGGCGCAAACGAAGGAATATGCGTCATGGGAGTGAAGAAGAGGTTTGGACTTCCGCTTGGGCTTTGCAGCGCGCTGGTCGCATTGGCCGGACTGAATGCATCGGCCGCGTTGGCGCAGAGCAATAGCCAGACATTGCCGACGGTCGATGTCTGGGCCAGCCGCACCGACAACGGAATTACCGGCGCCTCGACCAGCATCATCACCGCGCAGGATATCGCCCGTTCGCCGGGCGCCACCCTTCAAGATTTGCTGTCGCGCGAAGCCGGCGTGCAGACTTTCTCGACCAGCGGCGTCAAGAACGGCGCTGGCACCACGGTCGATCTGCGTGGCTTTGGCGCCACCGCGGTCTCAAATACTTTGGTGCTGCTGAACGGCCGGCGGCTCACCGATATCGATCTCTCCGGCATTGATTTCAGCACCATCCCGCGTGACAGCATCGAACGTATCGAGATTACGCGCGGCAATAGCGGCGCCGTTCTTTACGGCGACGGCGCTGTTGGCGGCGTCATCAACATCATCACCAAGACCGGCGCCGACCGGCCGCCGTCGGCGCGGGTCGAGGCTGGTTTCGGTTCGTTCAACCAACGCGAGGTGAATGCCGGCGCGTCGGCGTCGAAGGGTCCGTTCGCCGTGGCGCTGTCCAGCGACGCAGTGAATTCGGACGGTTACCGCGTGAACGACTTTGTCAAACAGCGCAACGCTATCGGCGACGTACGATATACCGGCAGCGACGGCAAGGCTTGGCTGAATATCGCCAGCGACGACCAGAAACTCGGTCTGCCCGGCGCACGGCTGGTGACGCTGGCGTCAAGCGAAATGGACAGCGACCGGCGCGGCGCCACCACGCCGAACGCCTTTTCGAAAAAGTCGGGCAACAGCCTGACCCTCGGCCTGTCGCGCGAGGTCGGGCAGGGCATCGAGTTGATCCTCGACGGCAATCTGCGGCGCAAGGACCAGACGGTGTTTTCCTCGCTGTTCGGTTCGGACACGTCGGATGTGCGAACCCTCATCAGCGGATCGGTCACGCCGCGCGCGGTCATCGATGGCCGGCTGTTCGGCATGGCGACCAAGATCACCACCGGCTTCGACTATTATAATTCGTCCTTGGAAGCCCGGCGCAGCGTCGGCCTCGGCGATCCGGCCTACGACAAGTACAATCTCGACCAGAAATCGGTCGCGGCGTACTGGCAGCAAAGCCTGGCGCTGGCGCCATCGACCGATTTGTCGTGGGGCGCGCGCCTGCAACGGACCTTCCTCTCGGCCCGTGACATCTACGACCCGACCGCGCCCGGCGCTTTCAGTGCGCAGGCGACGCCGCTCGACACAGCCGAAACCAACCATGCGCTGCATTTTGGCGCCGAGCATCGCTTCGGCCCCGGTCTCGCGGTGTTCGGCCGTGTCGCGCGCAGTTTCCGCACGCCGAATGTCGACGAGCGCATCGGTGTCAATGCCTTTCCAGTCGACTTTCAACTGAAGACGCAGACGTCATTCGACGCGGAAGCGGGCGTACGCGGCCGGATCGGCATGCTCGAATACCAGTCGAGCGTCTATCAAATGCTGCTGAACAACGAAATCATGTTCATTCCGTTTCCGCCGATCGGCGCCAACGTCAATCTCGATCCGACCAAGCGCGTCGGCGTCGAAAATGCCGCGACGTTGCATCTGTCGGACGACCTGCGCCTGAAAGGCGGGCTGACCTATACGCGCGCCACCTTCCGCGACGGCACCTATGCCGGCAACGACGTACCTTTGGTATCGCGCTGGACCGGCAACGTCGGATTGTCCTGGAACGTCTACCAAAAGATCGCGGTGTTCGACGCCGTAGTCAATTTCATCGGCGCCCGGCGGATGGACAACGATCAGGCCAATTTCCAGCCGACCATTCCGGCGCACACGACGGTCGATCTGCGGCTCGGCGGCGAGTACCGGCGTCTATTTTGGTCGGCGTCGGTGCAGAACCTGTTCGACGTGCAGTATTTCGACTATGCGGTGGCCAGCTCCGCCACCTATGGCCGGTATAATGCCTATCCGTTGCAGGGGCGGACTTTCATGCTGAAAGCCGGCGTCACCTACTGAGCACGGTCTTGCGCGGCCGGGCCCAGTCCCGGCCGCGCGGCCGGTTCCGGAATTTGCTAAGCTGGCGCGCAGGCGATTCCCCCGGGGGCGGGTCCTTGGTTCGCTCGACGATATTGGCGTGCGCGGCGGCGCCGTCTGGCCGCAAGGCCAGCGACAGGCTTGCGTGTGCGCAGGCGGTTGACTTTGGCCGGTTGTCTTTTTCCGATCGCCCAGGATGGGACCGGCGGGAATTGTGAACGGCCAAGAACGGTTTTGTTAGCTCAGCGTAAAATTTAAACCTCGGGTCCGGCTCCGCTGCGGCGCCGGCCATATCGCGGGAGATGCGCAATGAAGAAGTTTGTCGGGGCTTTGGCAATGTTGACTCTGGTCGGATTGGCGGCGCCCGCCGAGGCGCGGATGCGCGCCGGCATGTTGAACTGCACGGTGGCGCCAAGCGTCGGCTACATCGTCGGGTCGCAAAAGGCGGTGACGTGCCGGTTCAATCCGGTGAGCGGGCGCGCTGAAAAATACCGCGGACGCATCACCAAGGTCGGCCTCGATGTCGGCTTTACCAATGGCGGCCAGATCACCTGGGCGGTTTATACGGCGGCGCCGGCGGGCCGTGGCGCGCTGGCCGGCAGCTATGGCGGCGCCAGTGCCGAGGCGACGGTTGCCGGCGGCGTCGGCGCCAATGTGCTGGTCGGCGGTTTTGGCCGGTCGATCACCTTGCAGCCGGTGTCGGTCGGCTCGCAGACCGGGCTGAATGTCGCGGTGGCGGTCAGCGGGCTGGACCTGGAAAGCGCGCGCTGATCGGCGCAGGCTAAAATCGAAAAGGCCGCCCGCGAGGGCGGCTTTTTTTTTATAATAATAGTTGTCTTCAAAGCGGCCGCCACATGGACGGCACCAGCTCGTAACCGGCGCCGCGCCTGACCATGTGGCCCACCGCCGGAAACGGAAAATGATAGGCCTCGACCAGCATGCGGTCCGCCGCCGCGCGATCGAGCATGCGCCGCCGCATCCGCACCGCGAGCGCGCCATCCATGTCGAATATCGGCTGCCAGTCCGGGTGGCGTCCGAACAGCTCCGGATTGCGCACCGTATCGCTCATCGCCAGGATCGATTGCCGACCGGAATGAATAGCGAAGGCGGTGTGGCCGGGCGTATGGCCATAGGCCGGCAGCGAGACGATGCCCGGCACGATTTCGGCGCCCGGCTTGAAACGCTGCACGTCGCTGGCGATGTCGGCAAAGATGCGCCGCGCATTGCGGAAATAGCCGAGCACCGAGCCTTTGGCGCGGCTCTGGTTGGCGTCGTCCATCCAGAACGTCCATTCCGGCTCGGGCACCAGGATCCGCGCATTGGGAAAAACCTTGTCGCCGTCCTTGGTCTTGATACCGTCGATATGATCGGGATGGAAATGCGAAATCAGAATGATGTCGATGTCGGCCGGTGTAAGGCCGGCGGCGGCGAGGTTGGCGTTGAGGAAGCCGGCGCTGTCGGTCAATTGTCCGGCGCTGCCGGTATCGATCAGTACGCGCTGTTTGCCGGTGTTGACCAGCAATGCGGTGATGGTGATCGGCAATATGTTCGGCGGCTGGAAGTTCGTCGCCAGCTCCTCGTTGACGGCCGCGCTGCTGGCGTTGCGGATGAATGCGCCGCCGATCGGCAGAAACCATGTGCCGTCATAGAGCGCGGTCAGTTCGAACGCGCCCAATCTGTAGCGATAGACGCCGGGGCCTTGTGTCTGCGCCTGCGGCGCGGCGGCCAGTCCGGTGCACGGCAAGGCAAGCCCGCCGGCGACCGAAGCCGTCGCGGTAAGAACGGCGCGGCGCGTCAGTTCGATCGTCACGGCATGCTCCAGCGGTTTTTACGCGGTCGTCCAGATTAACACCGCGCCGCCGGCATTAGTTCTGGTCGGCCTTGATGTCGTTATCCTTCACCACCTTGCCCCAGACCCGCATCTGGTTGGCGACGAACTCCCGTTCGACGTCCGGGCCGCCGAGCAGCAGCGTGACCTGCTGCGTTTCGATCAATTGTTTGCTGATTCGCTCGTCGCGCAAAGCCGCCGCCATTTCGTTGCCGAAGCGTTCGATGATCGGCTTCGGCGTGCCGGCGGGCGCAAAGATGCCCCACCAGGCATAGGCCTCGAAACCGGGGAAGCCGCTTTCGGCAATCGTCGGCACCGTTTTAAGAAACGGGTTGCGGTCCTTGCCGGTTTGCGCGATCGCGCGCAGGCCGCCGGTATTGACCTGCGGCATCGACAAAGCGGTGCTGCCGATCAGCAAGTCGACATGGCCGCCGAGCGCGTCGGTCATCGCCGGACCGCCGCCGCGATAGGGCACATGCACGAGTTTCACGCCGGCGCGCTGCGCCAGTTGCGCCATCGCCAGATGGCCGACGCTGCCGGCGCCGACCGAGGCGTAGCTGACCGAGCCCGGGCTTTTCCGCGCCGCGTCGATGACGTCGGCCAGGGTATTGTACGGCTTGGAGCTCGATGTCGCCAAAAGATAGGGCGCGGTGCCGATCAGCAGCACCGGGTCGAGATCCTTTTCGCTGTCATAGGGAAGGTTCGGCAGCACGAAGGGATTGGCGCCGTGATTGTCGAACACCGCGAGAAAGGTGCTGCCGTCGGGCGGCGACTTGGTCACCCAGGCGGTGCCGACGCTGCCCGAGGCGCCGGCGCGGTTTTCAATGATGATGGATGTGCCGAGCTTGTCCTGCAGCGCCGGCTGGGTCAGCCGGATGATGGCGTCGGTCGAGCCGCCGGGCGGGTAGGCGACGACGATCTTGACGTTGCTGCCCGGCCAGCTTTGCGCCTGCGCGCGGGACACGAAGGGCGCTGCCAACGGTGCCGACAAAGACGCCGACATGGCGCCGAGCACGAGCGTGCGTCGCGTAATTGTCATGGATATCCTCCCCAGGATGTTTTTATCGTTGGCTGGAGACTACAACCGATCCGGGCAGCGCGCATCCCTGACGGGATGAAAATGATCGGCCAGAGCGTTTTCGAGCGAAGTGGGCACCGGTTCGCGTGAAGAAACGCGACAAAACAAAAGATTAGAGCCCCGGCTTTGATTTCATCAAAGCCGAAATGGCTCTAGGGTATCGGCCTGGATTCTGGCGCGACAAATGTTCGAGGAATGATGCGCATGCGCGTACGGCCGCTGATGACCCTGCTGGTGCTTGCCGCCCCCCTCGGGGTCTCGCTGACCGGCTGCGCCGGCGACGTCGGGCCGACCGCGGCCGAACTGAAGGCGCGCTGGGAGGCGCAGAACATCTATCCGGCGGAGTACAAGCGCGACCTACTGGCGTTCATGCGCACCTATTTGAACGATCCGTCGCGAGTCCGCGGCGCATCGGCGTCGAAGCCGGACCTCAAGTCAGTCGGACAGGGCGAGCGGTTTGTGGTTTGCGTGCGCTATCGCGAGCGCAAGGATGGCGGTGCGCTCGGTCCGCCGAGGGACGGCGCCGCGACGTTCGTCTCGGCCAAGCTGGATCGCTATTTCGAGACCGCGCCGGAAGTCAAAGTGTTGTGCACGGACGCCAAGTTCGAGCCGTTTCCGGAAATGGAAACCATCACGCGTTAAAACGGCGCGACGACCGCCGAGCGGACGCCCGGCGGTGACCCGTTTAGACGTAGCGGTCGAAAGCAGCCTCGGGCGACGAGGTTACTTAACCTTGAGGTTCTCCGCGGACGTCTTGCCGCGATTTTCGACGAGTTCGAACTGAACGGTCTGACCTTCGTTCAGTGTGCTAAGTCCGGCGCGTTCGACCGCCGAGATGTGAACGAACACATCCTTCCCGCCTTCTTGGGGCTGGATGAAGCCGTAGCCCTTCGTCGGATTGAACCACTTTACGGTGCCCTGAGGCATGCTAGATCTCCGAAGTATTGCGAGTAACGCCACCAGTTTGGCACAATCTAAGATCGGTGCAAGGTCCCGATTGCCCCGGAGCGCGCGACTTTTGAGTTATTTTTGGGCGTGCCGCGCGGGGGGGGCAGGGACGATGGTGCCGGTTGAGAGGATTGAACTCCCGACCTTCGGTTTACAAAACCGCTGCTCTACCGCTGAGCTAAACCGGCATCGTGACAGGCAAAGCGGAGCCCGACGGCGCTGTGCAGACAGCTACCAGCGTCGCGGCGCGACGACAAGCGGGGCGTGACGGCGCGGTCTCCCGTCTGATTTTCCAAGAAAAAACGCCCCGGCGCGAAGCGCGGGGCGTTTTCATATTGGTTGGTGCACGAGCGATTGGGCGGGGCGGCCTCGCGGCTGCCCCGCCGTCAGCGCTAGTGGATGTCGCGATCCTTGGTCTCGGGCAGGAAGAACAACCCGACGACGACGGTGATCGACGCGAAGATGACCGGATACCAGAGGCCGGCGTAGATATCGCCGGTCGAGGCCACGATCGCGAAGGCGGTCGCCGGCAACAGGCCGCCGAACCAGCCGTTGCCGATGTGGTACGGCAGCGACATCGAAGTGTAGCGGATGCGGGTGGGGAAGAGTTCCACCAGCATGGCGGCGATCGGGCCGTACACCATGGTGACGAAGATCACCAGGATGAACAGAAGGCCGATGATCGCCAGCGTGTTCGGCTTAAAGATGTCGAACGGATTGTTCATCTTGACGATGCCGGCGTCGCCAGCCTTCGGGTAGCCGGCCGCCTGGACGGCAGCGAGCACCTGCGGGTTGGACGCGGCAGCGGCGGTGTACGGAACGTCCTTGCCGTTGACCACAACCTTCACGCCGGAACCGGCCGCGCCGTAGCTGGTCGAGTACTTGACCGACTGCAGGGCGAGGTAGGCGCGGGCGGTGTCGCACGGCGCGGTGAACACGCGGGTGCCGACCGGGTTGAACAGATCGCCGCAGAGCGCGGGATCGGAAACAACTTCGACCTTGACCGACTCGATGGCCTTTTCCAGCGCCGGGTTGGCGTTGGTGGTGATCATCTTGAAGATCGGGAAGAAGGTCAGCGCCGCGATCAGGCAACCGCCGAGGATGATCGGCTTGCGGCCGATCTTGTCGGACAGCGCGCCGAAGATGATGAAGCCGCCGGTGCCGAGCAGCAACGACCAGGCGATCAGCAGGTTGGCGGTGTAGCCGTCGACCTTGAGGATCGATTGCATGAAGAACAGCGCGTAGAACTGGCCGGTGTACCAGACCACGCCCTGGCCCATCACGCCGCCGAGCAAGGCGATCAACACGATCTTGGCGTTGCTCCAGTTGGCGAAGGCTTCGGTCAACGGCGCCTTCGACGACTTACCTTCGTCCTTCATCTTCTGGAAGATCGGCGACTCGTTGAGGCGCAAACGGATCCAGACCGAGATGCCGAGCAGCAGGATCGACACCAGGAACGGAACGCGCCAGCCCCAGGCGGCGAATTCCGGTTCGCCCAGGATCGTACGGGTGAACAGGATCACCAGCAGCGACAGGAACAGTCCAAGCGTGGCGGTCGTCTGAATGAACGACGTGTAGTAGCCGCGCTGCCCCATCGGCGAATGTTCGGCGACATAGGTCGCCGCGCCGCCGTATTCACCGCCAAGCGCCAGGCCCTGCAACAGGCGCAGCGAAATCAGGATGATCGGCGCCGCGATGCCGATCGATGCCGCGCTCGGCAGCAGGCCGACGATGAAGGTCGACAGGCCCATGATGACGATGGTGACGAGGAAGGTGTACTTGCGGCCGACGATGTCGCCAACGCGGCCGAACACGAGCGCGCCGAACGGACGAACGATGAAGCCGGCGGCGAAAGCCAGCAGCGCGAAGATGTCGCGGGTGGCCTGATTGAACATCGGCAGCTTGGTCGCAGGATCGATGACCCCGAAAAACTGCGAACCGATGATCGCGGCGAGCGAGCCGAACAGGTAAAAATCGTACCACTCGAAAACGGTACCGAGTGATGATGCGACGATGACGAAACGTTCGTCCTTCGTCATGCCGCCCGTGCGAGTGGCGGTCGTTGACATGGTTGCCATATTTGATCCCTTTGCGTTGTCCCGAGAATGCGTTTCTTTTCTTCTTGGGGCAGGTCGCCTGGTCTCAAATCGACGTCCAAACAACCCCCGGTTAACCGATACGCCGGGTTAAGGACCGGAGTCTGTGCATCTCAGGTCTTACGCCTAAAGTAGCATAAGACTAAGGCGCTGATTACAAGCCGAATTCAGGGCTTTGCAGCGGGCCGGGGTGTTCCCTCAGGCGGGAACTCACAGGCCAATGCCCAGCCGCTCCAGAATATCGATCAGCCAGGCCGCCGATTCCAGCACCGCCAGCCGCTGCGCCAGTTTCGATTTGCGGAATGTGTCATTGAGCAAAGTGAGCACGCGCCCATAGCCGGGGTGCGATTGGGCCTTGGCGCCGAGCGCGCGCAGCCGCTCAATCAACTGCTCGCGGCGAACTTCAACCGCATCGTAGCGTTGCCGGAAACCGCTGCTCCGCGCCGCTGGCCTATTCGTCGGTTTAGCGGGCGGGCGTTGAGCGGACATGGGCGATTAACTTTAATGGGGCGGACGTTTGGCACTCCAACACATGTCGGATCGCGATCCAAACGCCGGCGTTTTTACAAACGAACCAGGCCGCAAGCGCGATTAATGTTACCCGGCGAATGAATGCGGCGGCGTAAAGGGTTTGTATAAACCCGCATTCCCCGGATGACGCTCTGATTTTCGCAATGCTCACGCCGATTCAGATATAGGTATCAGCACCTTATCCTGGAGATAGGGAGGCGATCATGGCACACCCCGCGGGTGAAACGGAATCGGACGTTGCTCGGCTCAATTTCGACCGCCGTCTCAAGCTGGAGTTCCT
>CAIMEA010000161.1 GCA_903839845.1 uncultured Hyphomicrobiales bacterium | reverse complement strand
GCGACCTACTGGCCGGCGATGTCGCTCGCTTTGCCGCGTCTGCTCGGGATGATGTGACCGGGGCGACGTTCGCCCCGGCCCTTCATCGTCTGCCGGCCAATCCCTAGGCGGCCAGTCCTTAGGCCGCTCTGCGCTGCGCCTTGCGCTCGGTGCCGCGACCGGCATGGCCGCCCGCGCGACCCGGCTTGGCGGCGGGCTCGTCGTGCTTGTGCTTCAGCTTGAACACTTCCAGCGCCTGCAACAGTTTGTTGCCCTGCCGTTCCAGATTGCCGGTCGCGGCCGACGCCTGTTCGACCAAGGCTGCGTTCTGCTGGGTGACTTCGTCCATCTGGGTGACGGCATCGTTGACCTGACCGATACCTGTGCTCTGCTCGACCGAGGCCGAGGAGATATCCGAGATCAGCCCGGTGACGCGATTGACCGCCGCCAGGATTTCCTGCATCGCGCTGCCGGCATTGTTGGCGAGCACGGTTCCGGTGTTTACCTTCTCGACCGAGGCTTCGATCAGCTGACGGATTTCGGTGGCCGCTTCCGCCGAGCGCTGCGCCAGGCTGCGCACTTCGGTGGCGACCACGGCAAAGCCGCGGCCCGCTTCGCCGGCGCGCGCGGCCTCGACCGCGGCGTTGAGCGCCAGCAGGTTGGTCTGCGAGGCGATGCCGTTGATCAGACCGACGATGTCGGAAATCTTGTTCGACGACTCGCTGATTTCGGCGATGGTCGACACCACCTTGTTGACGATGTCAGTGCCTTTGGTCGTGGTGGTGAGCGCCAGCGCGGCGGCCTTGTCGCCATTGGTCGAGTTGTCGGCGTTCTGCTTCACCGCCGAGGTCAGCTCTTCCATGCTGGCGGCGGTCTCTTCGAGCGCCGCGGCCTGCGAGTCGGTGCGCGCCGACAGATCGACGTTGCCGCTGGCGAGCTGGCGCGTCGATTGCACCATGTCCTCGAAGTTCAGACGAATGTCGCCGACGATGCTGTGCAGGTTGGTGTTCAACTGGGCGAGTGCGCGAATGAGCTGGCCGACATCGTCGGTGCGCTTGGTATCAAGCGCGGAGGTGAGATCGCCGCCGGCCATGGCCTGCGCCGACTTAACCGCCTCCTTGAGCGGCTTGAGGATGTAGTTGGCGAGATAATACCAAAAACAGCCGGTAGCAGCGACCGTGGCCGCGGCGACCGCGCCGGGCCAGCTCCGGAAGCCGATGTTCTGAAATACGTCCGGCATAACCGCCGCGACGCCGAGGACTGTCGTCGCCAGGAGAAGCAGGATCATCATCGCCTGGATGCGCAAGCCGAGCGACAGTTGCGGGCGCGGCGCGCGGCCGAAAATGTTGAGGCTCAAAGGCTGGCCTTGGCACAAAGCGATGCTGCCGGGCTTGGCTTTCTCCTGCGCATATAATCTGGTCGCCAAATCGACCTGGGCGCGGCTCGGCTTGGTGCGCACCGACATGTAGCCGATCGGCTTGCCGTTCTCGATCACCGGGGTGACGTTGGCCATAACCCAGTAATAGCCGCCGTTTTTCTGGCGGTTCTTGACCAGGCCGCGCCATGGCAGCCCGGCCTTCACCGTTTTCCACAGGTCGGCGAATGCCGCGGTTGGCATGTCAGGATGCCGCAGTACGTTCTGCGGCGTGCCTATCAGCTCTTCCTCGGTGAACCCGCTGACCTCGACGAAATAAGTATTGGCGTATTCGATATTGCCATTGAGATCGGTCGTCGAGACGATTGTCTTGGTTTCGTCGAGCGGAAATTCGGTCTCGCTGACGGGCAAATTGAGGCGCATGGTGCAATCTCCAGCGCAGCGTCTCGGATCGGACGTGCGACCATGATGGTTAAAAACTGGAGATACATTATGGTTAGCACATTCAATGTCTGTTAAATAAGATAGTCGGCAACATGCGCATGTTGAAATGATAAACTGGTTCAAGTTTTCGACGGTATTTTGCTCCCTCAGGAGAGGTACGCAGTGACCAATCAGACCGTTGGCCGTGTCGTCATGCTGACCGGCGCCGGTGGCGGATTAGGTGGCGTGATGGCGGCGGCGTTGCTGGACGCCGGTCACAGCATTGCCGCCGTCGATCAGGATGGCAACGCGCTGGTGCGGTTGCTCGAGCGGTTGCAAATGCCGCCGGACCGGCTGCTGCCGGTGGCGGCCGATGTGTCGAGTGAAGACGAGTGCAACGGGGCGATCGAAACAACCGCCGCGCATTTCGGCCGCGTCGACGGCCTCATCAACAACGCCGGCATCGGCATGAGCGCGATCCGGCCGGACGCGGAGACGCGCCATCCCGGCATCGAGGAATTGTCGGCCGACATTTGGGACCGCTTCTACCTGGTCAATGTGCGCGGACCGATGATGATGACGCGGGCGGCGGTGCCGCATATGCGGAAAGGCGGCTGGGGCCGCATCGTCAACAACACCACCAGCTTCAAGACCATGCTGCGCGTGCTGCCTTACGGCGCGATGAAGTCGGCGCTCGAGTCGATGTCGGCGGTGTGGGCGCAGCAACTCGACGGCAGCGGCATCACGGTGAATGTCCTGGTGCCGGGCGGGCCGACCGACACGCCGTTTATCGCCGATGAATCGGGCTGGCCGCGCGACAAGATGCTGCGGCCGGACATCATGGCCGCGCCGATCCGCTGGCTGATGTCGGATGCTGCCAACGGCACCAGCGGCCGCCGCATCACCGCCAACGAATGGGATGTGACGGCGGCGGCCGATGACGCCGCCGCGCGGGCGTCGCGCGCCATCGGCTGGCCGGAATTGGTGAGCAACCAGACTTGGTGGTGAAGAGAATTCCGCTATGAGCGGACCTTTTCCGGCGCGTCGGTCGTTCCTATGTGCGGGGGACACGATCGCCGCACCCGGAGGCCACCTTTGCGCTCAATCATCGCCTGTCTTGCTGCCTTAAGCGTCACCCTCGGCGCCGCCTTGGCCGGGGCCTCGTCGGCGCGCGCCGCCGACGAGCCCGATCTGATCTTCAAGCGTTCGACTGTGTTCAAGTGGCTGACGCCGAACGACAAGCTCGCCACCTATGGGCTCGACGATCCGGGCGTCGAAGGCGTCGCCTGCCATTTCACCGTGCCGGAGCGCGGCGGCCTCAAGGGCTGGATCGGCGTTGCCGAGGAAGTGTCCGACATTTCGCTGGCGTGCCGGCAGATCGGTCCGATCAAATTCAAGGCGAAGTTCGAGCAGGGCGAGGACGTGTTCCGCCAGCGCCGCTCGCTATTCTTCAAGAAGATGCAGATCGTGCGCGGCTGCGACCTCAAGCGCAACGTGCTGGTTTACATGGTCTATAGCGACCGCATCATCGAAGGCTCGCCGAAAAACTCGACCTCGTCGGTGCCTATCATGCCCTGGGGCGCGGCCGGCGACGTGCCGAAATGCGCCGACTGGGTCGAGAAGTAGCGCCGGCGGCGATGGCGCGATCCCGTCCAACAAGCGTATGATGATCCATCGATCCGAACAGGAGCTTTGCCATGCCGACCGATTTGCCCACCAGCCCGCGCTCCGACCAGCCCGATATGGCCAAAATCCAGCGCGCGGTCGCCGGCGCGCTGCACCAGCACTGGAAGCTCTATCTCGGCGAAGGAATCCTGCTCCTCGTCCTCGGCCTGGTGGCCATCGTCATCCCGCCGCTCGCCACTTTGGCGGTGACGATCCTGTTCGGCTGGCTGTTTTTGCTCAGCGGCGTTGTCGGTCTGGTCACGACGTTCTGGATGCGCTCGGCGCCGGGCTTCTGGTGGTCGCTGGCCTCCGCCGCGCTCGCCATTCTCGCCGGCGGCTATCTGCTGGCGCAGCCGATCGCCGGGGCGCTGTCGCTGACCGTGGTGCTGATCGCGTTCTTTATCATCGAAGGCGTCGCCTCGGTGATGTTCGCGCTCGAACACCGGCGCGAATTGTCCGGCCAGTGGGGCTTCATGCTGGTCAGCGGCATCGTCGATCTGGTGCTGAGCGTCATGCTGATCGCCGGCCTGCCGAGCACCGCGGTCTGGGCGCTCGGCTTGCTCGTCGGCATCAATATGGTGTTCGGCGGCATGGCCTTGATTGCGATGGCGTTGCACGCCCGCAAGGCGGCATAGCTACTGCTGCGCTTCGCCGGCTTCCGCCTCGGCTAGTTTGTCGCGCCAGTCCTTGCGCTTGAGGATGAAGGTCATCGCCGACATCGCCAGCAGGACGATACAAACGATGAGCAAGCCGGCCGAGATCGGCCGGCTGAAGAAGATCAGGTAATTGCCGTTCGACATGATCAGCGACTGGCGCAGCGATTGCTCGAAGATCGGCGCGATCACCAGGCCGAGCACCAAAGGCGCCGGGTCGAACGAGAATTTGCGCAGGGCATAGCCGAGCACGCCCATGATCAGCATGATCCAGACGTCGACGATGGAATGGTTCACCTCATAGACACCGATGATGCAGAACATGATGATCAGCGGATAGAGATAGGCGTAGGGAATCCGCAGCACGGTGACGAAAAGGCCGACCAGCGGCAGGTTGAGCGCCAGCAGCATCAGGTTGCCGACATACATCGAGGCGACGAAGCCCCAGAACACATCCGGATGATCGGTGACCAGCTGCGGCCCGGGTGAGACGCCATGCACCATCAGCGCGCCCATCAGCACCGCGGGAATCGGCCCGGTCGGAATGCCGAGCGCCAGCATCGGCACGAAGGCGCCGGTCGAGGCCGAATTGTTCGCCGATTCAGGACCGGCGACGCCGGCGACCGCGCCGTGGCCGAATTCCTCCGGGTTCTTGGAGACGCGGCGCTCCAGCGCATATGACAAAAAGCTGGAAATGATGTGCGCCGAGCCTGGGATGATGCCGATGATGAAGCCGAGCAAGGTGCCGCGACCGATCGGCCAGAACGATTGGTTCCATTCCTTGCGGCTCGGCCAAAGTTCGCGGAATTTCGGCGCGATCACCTCGCCGATCACCTTGTGGCTCGGCGTCGCCAAAATTTCGCCGAGACCGAACAGGCCGACGGCGACCGGCACGATGCCGATGCCGTCGCCGAGTTCGGTCAGGTTGAAACTGTAGCGGAAATGGCCGGTCATGTTGTCGATGCCGATCATGCCGAGCATCAGCCCGATGCAGGCCATCAGCAGCGTGCGCACCAGCGACGACGACGACATATAGGCGAGAAAGATCAGGCCTAGTATGAGAAGCGCGGTGTATTCCGGCGGGCCGAATTTCAGCGCGATGGTGGCGAGCGGCGGCGCCACCACGGTGAGCGCAATGACGCCGAAAGTGCCGGCGACCCAGGAGCCGACGGCGGCGATACACAAGGCGGCGCCGGCGCGGCCCTTTTTGGCCATGGCGTTGCCGTCGATACAGGTCATCACTGATGAGGCTTCGCCCGGAATCCGCATCAGGATCGAGGTGGTTGAGCCGCCATATTGCGAGCCGTAATAGATGCCGGCCAGCATGATGACGGCCTGCGTGGCGTCGAGGCCGAAGGTCACCGGCAACAGGATCGAGATGCCGGACAGCGGGCCGATCCCGGGCAGCACGCCGACCAGGGTGCCGACCAGGCAGCCAAGAAAGGCATACCAGAGATTGTCGGGTTGGAACGCGATGGCAAAGCCATGCGCCAGGCTGAACAGGGTGCTTTCCACTGAGGCGTTCCTAGAAGCCGAATTCGGGCAGGGGAGTCTTCAAGCCGTAGACGAACGATACGTAGGTCCCGCCGACAATGAGGATGGCGTAGATGGCGACGCGAACCGCATTGCGGCGCTCGACGATCGTCAGCAGCGCCATGATCGTCAGCAACATGGTGACGATGAAGCCGAGATGTTCGTAGAGCGCGGTGGCCGCGGCGGTGATCGCGGTGACCTGCAGCGCATGTTTGCCGTCGGCCCAGTCCAGTTCGGCGAAGGGCGGGCTTTCGGCGCTGGCGCGCAGCACCAGCGCCAGCCCGAACACGATCGTCAGGACGGCGACGATCATCGGCAGAAAGCCGGCGCCCGGCATCGACAGCGCGCCGACCGGCAGATTGCCGCTCAGCGCGATGATGGCACAGCCGAACAGAATAAAGGCGGCACCGGCGACATGATCGGCGCGCAGGATCATTCGCTTCTCGGGGGAGGGGAGATTCATGCCTGCTTGCCGATCAGCTGCACCGCTTCGTCGGAAAGTTTGGCATCGGCTTCCCAGAATGCGGCGAAATCCTTGGCGTTCTGATACGACGATTCCACCCCAAGATTGGCGACGACCGACTTGAACTGCTCGGACTCCGCCGCCTTGTCGAGCGCCGCGCTCAATGTCGCAACGATGTCGGCCGGCGTGCCCTTGGGCGCGAACAGGCCGACCCAGAGATAATACTCGGCGCTGTAGCCAAGCTCCTTGAGCGTCGGCACGTCGGGCAGAACCTTGGACCGGGTCGCGCCGAATGTGGCGAGCGCGCGCAGCTTGCCGGATTTGATGTGCGGCGCCGCGGCGGACAAAGCCTGCGTCGAGATCTGCGCGTTGTTGCCGAGCAGCGCGGTGAGCGCCGGCCCGCCGCCATTGGTCGGCAGATGGCGCAGCTTGGGAATGCCAGTCGCTTTTTCGAGAATAGCCACCGGCAAATGCGTCGCGCCATAAAGGCCGCCGGAGCTATAGACGATCGCCTCCGGCCGCTTCCTGGCGTCGTCGACGAAGTCCTTCACGGTCTTGTAGGGCTGCTGATCGTTGACCAGTAGCAACACCGGGTCGGCGACGAGCCGCGCCAGCGGGATGAAATCGCCGCGCTTGGTCTTGGGCTCACGGCCGAACAGCTTGTCGACTTCGGCGTAACCGGAAATGCCGTTGTTATGCGACAGCAAGGTGTAGCCGTCCGGCTTGGCGGTGGCGGCGACCTGCGCGCCGATCTGGCCGCCGGCGCCGGCCTTGGTTTCGACCACCACCGGCTGTTTGAGGATCGGCTCCAGCGCCGCCGCGATCGGCCGCGTCACGGTGTCGTTAGCGCCGCCCGGCGGGAAGGCGACAAGAATCGTCACCGCATGCGAGGGAAATGCGCCCTGGGCGAAAGCCGGTCCTGCGGCGACGCAAGCGGCGGTGCCGATGACGAATGAGCGCCTGTCCATAATTGCATTTCCTCTTGTCGATAAACGGTGCGTCGGACGTCGGCCGATGGCGGGCTAGCCCTGCACGCGGCCGATTTCCTTGACCGCGCTCTCAATGCGCGCGGCGTCGGCGTCCCAGAATTTGGCGAACTCGGCCTGATCCTGATAGCCGAGTTCCTGACCGAGATTGGCGATCGCGGTCTTGAACAGATCGGAATGCGCCGCCTTGTCGGTGGCGGTGCGCAAATAGGTCACCACGCTGGCCGGCGTGCCCTTGGGCGCGAACAATCCGACCCAGAGATAGTATTCAAGATTGAAGCCGAGTTCCTTCATCGTCGGTACATCGGGCAGCGCCTTGGAGCGTTCGCCGCCGAACTGCGCCAAAGGTCGCGCCTTTCCGGCCTTGATCTGGGCGAGCGAAGCCGAAATCGACGACACCAGGACCTGCGCATTATTGCCGAGGAACGCGGTCAGCGCCGGGCCACCGCCATTGGTCGGCAGGTGACGGAATTTCAGGCCGCCGGCCGCCTTCATGTAGAGCGCCATCGGAATATGCAGCGCGCCGTACAAGCCCGACGATGAGAACAGGATCTCGTCCGGCCGCTTCTTGGCGTCGGCGGTCAGCTCGGCCAAAGTCTTGTAGGGCTGCTTTTCATTGACCAGCAGCACGCAAGGGTCAGCGACAAAGCGCGCGATCGGAATGAAGTCGGCGCGGGTGAATTTCGGCGTGCGGTCGAACAATTTATCGACTTCGGCAAAGCCGGAGATCGAGGTGATGTGCACCAGCAAGGTGTAGCCGTCCGGCTTGGCCGAGGCCGCGACTTGCGCGCCGACCGCGCCGGCCGCGCCCGCTTTGGTGTCGACCACGACCGATTGCTTGACGATCGGCTCGAGCGCCGCGGCGAACGGACGTCCGACGACATCGGCGGCGCCGCCGGGCGGGAACGGATTGATCAGCGTGATGGCGTGCGCCGGATAGGCGTCCTGCGCGAACGACGGATGAACGGCGAGGGCAGCCGCGGCGGCTGCGCTCCCGGCAACGAAATGGCGTCGGTCCATAATAATCCTCCCTGGCGCTATATTTTTGGCGCTGTCTTATGACCGGCGCTTTGGCCGGCTTTATTGTTAGTGAGACAGTATCGCCCGCCGCAGCCCGCAATCAAGCATCAATGATCGCCACCGCCCGGGTCCAGCCGGCGGAACCACCGCGCACTTTCACCGGAAAGCAGCTCACCGTGAAACCGGTCGGTGGCAAGACTTCGAGATTGTGAAGTTTCTCGATGTGGCAGTAACCGATCTCGCGGCCGGCGCGGTGGCCTTCCCAGATCAGCGAAGCGTCGTGCGTTTCGGCGTATTTTTTCATCGTATAAACAAATGGCGCATCCCAGCTCCAGCCGTCGGTGCCGGTGACGCGCACGCCGCGTTCCAGCAGATACATCGTTGCCTCGCGGCCCATGCCGCAGCCTTTGGCGACATAGTCAGGCTGGCCATAGGCCATCCCGGCGCTGGTGTTTACGACCACAATTTCAAATGGTGAAAGCGTGTGGCCGATGCGCTTCAGCTCGGCTTCGACGTCGGCGGCCGTCGCGACATAGCCGTCAGCGAAGCGACGAAAATCGAGCTTCACGCCGGGACGCAGGCACCAGTCGAGCGGCACCTCGTCGATGGTCAGCGCGCGCTTGCCGCCGTCCATCGTCGAGGCGAAGTGCCAGGGCGCATCCAGATGCGTCGTGCAATGGGTCGACAGGCGCACCCATTCGAAGCCCCAGCCTTCGCCATCCGGCAGGTCTTCCTTTTTCAGGCCGGGGAAGAACTTGAGAATATCGGCGGCCGTGGCCTGATGGTCGAGATAGTCGATTTTCGGACCGTAGCCCGGCGGATCGGCGGCGACGTCGTTTTCAAGCGGAACCGAAATGTCGATCACTTGCCGTGGCATGGATGTCATTCTCCGTTGGGCCCCTGCCGGCCCTGTCATTGCGTCGGCCGGCATCATTCAAGACGGCGGCGCCTGAAGCAACTGCTGCCGCTTTTCCAGCCATCGTGCAGTGCAGCAATTTATTTTTCCGCGGCAATTCGTTGCAGGTCCCACCATGGCCCACGCTCGCGCCTTGCCGGCGCGGCGGCTAATTTACGTAAAGCATGCACGCGCGGGTGGACCGTAGCCTTCCGCACTGGCATTATCGGTCACCGAATTCAAAATGAAAACCAATCGGGGAGGAGCTACTATGATGCAAAGCCTCAAGTCGCGGATTATGGGAGCGAGTCTCGCTCTTGTCGCCTGCGCAATGGTCTCTGGCGCGCAGGCGCAGGACAAGAAGCCGATCGTGATCGGGTTCAGTCAGTCGCTGACCGGCGCGCTGTCGCCGAACGGCAAGCAAGCCTTGCTCGGCATGGAAATCTGGAAGGACCAGACCAACAAAGCCGGCGGCCTTCTCGGCCGTCAGGTCGAACTGAAATATTACGACGACAAGAGCGATCCGTCGGAAGTGCCGGGCATCTACACCAAGCTGCTCGACGTCGATAAGGCCGATCTGGTCGTCTCCGGCTATGCCACCAACCAGGTCGCGCCGGCCATGCCGGTCGTGATCCGCAAGGGCAAGACTTTCGTTAGCCTGTTCGGCCTCGACGTGAACGACAAGTTCAAATATCCGAAATACTTCTCGGTACTGCCGACCGGGCAAGACACCAAGGGTTCGTTCACCAAGGGTTTCTTTGACATCGCCGCCGCGCAGAATCCGAAGCCGCAGACCGTGGCTCTGACCTTCGCCGACGCCGAGTTCTCGCAGAACGCCTGCGAAGGCGCCCGCGCCAACGCCAAGAAGCACGGCATCAAGATCGTCTATGACGAAGCCTATCCGCCGCCGCCGAAGACCACCGACTTCGCGCCGATCGTGCGCAAGATCAAGTCGCTCAACCCCGATCTCGTCGTGGTGTGCGCCTATCCGCTCGACTCGGTCGGCATGGTGCTGGCGGCGAACGAAATCGGCCTGAAGCCGAAAATGTTCGGCGGCGCGCTGGTCGGTCTGCAGGCGACGTTCTTCAAGGACAAGCTGAAGAATAAGATGAACGGCATCGTCAATTACGAAACCTGGGTGCCGGACGAAAAGCAGATGTACAAGGGTACCAAGGAGTTCTTCGTCGAATATCAGTCGCGCGCAAAGGCGGCCGGCGTCGATCCGCTCGGCTATTATCTCGGCGGCTGGGGCTACGCCCAGATGCAGATCCTCGGCGATGCGGTCAAGAGCGCCAAGAGCATCGAAGACGACAAAGTCGCCGCCGCTCTCAAGAAGGACAAGTTCGAGACCGTCATGGGTCCGGTCAAGTTCGGCGGCAAGGGCGAATGGGCCGAGGGCCGCATGTTCACCGTGCAGTATCACGACATCCCGGCCGATGCCGGTCTCGATACCTGGCGCGGCATGAGCTACCAGACCGTGCTCGAGCCGAAGAACCTCGAAACCGGCAAGGTGATCTATCCGTACGAGAAGGCGGTCAAGTAACCGCTTGCAAGACTGCCGAACTGAAAACGCCGCGGAGAAATCCGCGGCGTTTTTTTGTTTGGTCAACACTGAAGACTTTCCGTCGTCATGCCCGGCCTTGTGCCGGGCATCCACGTCTTCGCGGAATTGCAATAAGGAAGGCGTGGATGGCCGGGACAAGCCCGGCCATGACGGAATAGGAGCTGCACTACATTCGGTGAAGGCAGCCGCCTCACATCCCCAGATAAAACTGGCGGATCAGGTCGTTGTTGTTGAGTTCGTCGGCCGAGTTGCCCTCGAACTCGATCTTGCCGTGCACGATGACGTAGCCACGGTCGGCGATGCGCAGGGCCTGCGTGAAGTTTTGCTCGGCCATCAGCACGGTGAGCTTGTAGTGCTCCTTGAGCCGGCCGATGGCGTCGATGGTGCGGCCGACGAGAAGCGGCGACAGGCCGACCGAAGGTTCGTCCACCAGGAGAATGCGCGGATTGAGCATCAGCGCGCGCGCCAGCGCCAGCATCTGTTGCTCGCCGCCGCTCATCGAACCGGCGAGCTGGCCGCGCCGCTCGGCCAGGCGCGGGAAAATCTCGAAGCAGAAGGCGAGGTTGGTCTTGATATGCGGCCGCGCCTTCGGCCGGCTGGCCCCTAACAGCAGGTTTTCCTCGACCGTCTGACGCGGAAACAGCCGGCGGCCTTCCGGCACCAGCGCGATGCCGAGGTCGACGATCTGCTCGGTGGTCAGACCGGCCAGATCGTGCTTCTCGCCGTCGATTTCAGCGACGATCCGCCCCTTGGTCGGCCGCACCCAGCCAATGATGCACTTCATCAAAGTGCTTTTACCATTGCCGTTAGTGCCGAGGAGGGTGACAGTCTCCCCGCTATCGACGCGCAGCGTGACGTTGTCCAGAACGCGCACGAGGCCGTAGCCGGCGTCGATCCCCTCGATGGAAATGCTGTTGGTGTTATGTGCCAAGATAGGCCCCCACCACTTCTGTGTTCTTCATGACATCGTCGGGATTGCCGTCGGCGATCTTCTTGCCGGAGACCAGCACGACCACGCGCTGCGAGAAGGTCATCACCGCGCGCATGATGTGCTCGATCATGATGATAGTGACGCCGCGCTCGTTCATGCGGATCAGCAGCGCGACGATATCCTCGACCTCGGAATGCGACAGGCCGGCCATCGACTCGTCGGCGATCAGAAGCTTCGGTTCCGCCGCCATGGCGCGGGCCAGTTCCAGCTTGCGCATCTCGACCTGGGTGAGATCGGTGGTATATTTGCCGGCCTTGGCATCGAGCGTCACGAGCTTGAGCAGCTCCATGCAGCGGTCGTCGAGTTCGCTATGCGACAGATGGCTGCCGGCGCGCGCGTTCACGGTATAAAGCAGCGGCACGCGGATATTCTGGGCAACCGTCATGCTCCGGAACGGTCGCGGCAATTGGAAGCTGCGCGCCAAGCCGTGGCGGGTACGCTGGTGCGCCACCATGCCGTCGATCCTCTGGCCGTCGAAGGTGACGCTGCCGGTTTCGTTTTGCAGCGTGCCGCAGATGCAATTGACCAATGTGCTTTTGCCCGAGCCGTTCGGGCCGATCAGGCCGAGGCGCTGGCCTTTCGGCACCGACAGATCGACGCCGTCGAGCGCGACAAAGCCGCCGAAGCGCTTGCCGAGCTGGTCTATGTGCAAGAGGGGCGCGGTCATGGTGTCGCTCATGATTTGGACCTCCCGCGCCAGCGGTCCTGGATCAGGCCGACAATGCCGCGCGGCGCGATGATCACGAAGAAGATCAATAGCAGGCCGACGATCAGCAGGTTGACCGCGGACGAAATCGTCACCGTCGCCACCTGTTGCAGCGTGCCGAGCAGCAGCGCGCCGACCAGCGGACCGACCCACGAGGTGGTGCCGCCGATCATCGGCATGGCGATCGAATTCACCGCATAGGACAGGTTGAAGGCCGAACCGGGCTCGACATAGCCGATGTAATAGGGGAACGGCGCACCGGCCATGCCCATCAGCGCGCCGGAGACGACGGTGGCGACCAGCTTGAGCCGGAGGGTCGGCACACCGGAGGCTTCCGCCGCCAGTTCGTCGTCGCGAATAGTGGCGAAGCCGACGCCGAGCTTGGAGCGCTCGATCAGGCGCGACGTGGTCAAGGCGACGATCACCAGAACCAGCATCAGCGCGAACAGGAACTGGATGAGGTGGCCGAACACCGGCACTTCGTTGGGCACGATGATATAGGCGCCGCGCGAGCCGCCGACAAAGGACCAGTTGACGATGAAAGTCTCCAGCACCACCGTGAATGCCAGCGTGGCAATGGCGAAGAAGACGCCGCGCAGCCGCAAGGTCAGATAGCCCATGCCGAGGCCGACAAAGCCCGCGACCGCGCCGGCGGTGACAATCAGCACCGGCAACGGCAGCGGAAAGATCAACTGCATCGGCGCGACCAGGAATTCCGGCACGATCTCGTCGATCCGCTGGCCGACCGCGTAGAAGAATACGGTCGTATAGACGCCGATGGCGAAGAAGCCGGCCGAGCCGAAATTCACATAGCCGCAATAGCCGCCGAGAATGTTCCAGGCGGTCGCCAGTACGATGTATTGCAGCACCGTATAGCCGGCGAAGAACAGATAGTCGCTGCCGACCATGTCGAAGGCGACATACAGCGCCGCGGCGACGACCGTGAGAATAAGGATGAAGGCGGGTGTGCGCATCTATCGTCCAAACAATCCGGAGGGACGGACGGCGAGCGTCAGCAGCAGCAGGCCGAACGAAACGGCCGGCGACCATGACGGGCCGTAGAACGTCGAGGTGATGCTTTCGATGACGCCGATCATCAGCGCCGCGATCAGGGTGCCGGGCAGGCTGCCAAGGCCGCCGAGCACGCAGATGGCGAAGACGCGGCCGATATATTCGCGGCCGGCCGACGGGATCACCGGCTGGATGATGATGAGAAACGCGCCGGCCATCGAGGCGGTGGCGATCGAGATCGAAAAGGCGATGCGCTTGATGCGGATCGGATCGACCGCCATCAGTTGCAGCGCTGGCGGGTCCTGCGACACCGCCATCACCGCGCGGCCGATGAAGGTGCGCGACATGAAAAGCTGCAAGCCGCCGAACATCGCCAGCGACACCAGGCAGGGCACCAGCATGCGCACCGGGAATTCCATGGCGCCGATGCTGACGCTACCGCCGATATAGGGCACATCGACCGAGCGGTAGTCGACGCCGAAGATCAGGTTGAGCGACACCTCGGTGACGAACAGCAGGCCGAAGAAGAAGGCCAGCCCGCGCAGCGAATCCTGGCCGTGCTTTTCGAACGACTGGTAATAGACCTGATAGATCAGCGAGCCGAGCGCATAGAACGCCGGCAGCGCGACGATGGCGATGACGATCGGGTCGACGCCAAAATGCGCATTGACGATATAGGCGATGTAGGAACCGAGAATGATGAAGCCCGGATGCGCGATATTGACGATATCGAGCATGCCGAACGAGATCGATATGCCGGCGGTGACGGCGGCGTAAAAGCCGCCGAGCATGAGCCCGGCGATAATGGCATTGATCAGGAGATCGAATTCCATGCGGGCCTCAGGCGATCCAGGGATGAGTCAGGGGCGCCACGCAGGCTTTCGATAGCGGGATTGCGCGCGGCGGCAACGTCAACCGACTGATCCAATGGGCCGTCATTCCCCCTCCGTAAACGTTTTTTCTGCTCAAGCGCCGCACTTTGCAGGAAGCACGGCGGCTTGGCTAGCCTATTGATCGGGCACGGCAGGCTTGCCTGCGCGACACTTTGTATCCGTATCGATCAAACGTCCCCGTATCGATCAAGCGTACCCGTATCAATGAAACCCGCCGGTAGCAATGACGCGGCTGGGGATCAATAAAACGCCCGTCATCCGGAATTCCCCGGACGACGGGCGCTTGAAGCGCAAAGCCGAAAATTACGCGGCCGCTTGTGGGCGGACGCCCTCCGGCAGGGCCATCGGCTTGTTGGCGCTATCCTTGAACTCGACGGTCATGAAGACCATCTCGCGGTCGCCGAGGTTCTGCAAATCGTGCACCTTGAACGCGCCCTTGTCATAGGTCTCGTGGCGCGTCTCGCCCGGCACATAGGTGTATTCGACGGTGGTGCCGTCATGCACATGCTGACGGCCGCGGCCGCCGGACACCGAGGTCCAGAAATAATCCAGCACATGGCGGTGAAATCCGATGCGTTCGCCGGGGGCCAGGCGGATAATCCAGACGCGGGTGCGTTCATTTTCCGACAGCAATGTCGAGCCGACGCAAGGGTTGGGATTTTTGGCTTCACGCTCGAATTCGGCGGCGATGTCCGGCGCCCATTGCGAGGTGTCTTTCTTCTCCGCGGATTTGTCGAGCATAGTCAGCGCCATGGGAATTCCTCCAATGCCTGTTTGATGTCATATATAGACTAGTCGTCCGTGAACGGGAAGATCGAGGTGGGTCCATTGGCCAAACCGGAAACCAGGCGCGCCATCGTCATTGGCGGCTCGATGAGCGGGCTGCTCAGCGCCTTGCTGCTGCGGCGGGTCGGGTGGGACGTCGCCATCTACGAGCGGGTCGAGGGTGAGCTGTCCGGCCGTGGCGCCGGCATCGTTGCCCAGCAGCAGTTGCTGGCGCGCCTGCGCGCAATCGGCCTCGCCACCGACGCGCTCGGCGTCCATATCGCCAGGCGCCAGATCATCGATACGCAGGGGCGCGTGACGCATGAAATCGACTGCCCCCAGGTTGCCACCGCCTGGGAGCGCGTTTACCGGCTGCTGCGCGACGCCTTTCCGCCTGAGCATTACCATCGCGGCAAAGGCCTGCTGAATTTCACGCAAGACGCACGGGGCGTTGAGGCGCGATTTTCCGATGGCGAAACCGTGACGGCGGACCTGCTGATCGGCGCCGACGGCATTCGGTCGACGGTACGCCAGCAATGCCTGGGCGCGGTAACGCCGCTTTATGCCGGCTATACCGCTTGGCGCGCGCTGATCCCGGAAGCGGCGTTTCCGCCCGAGACCCACAAAGCCGTGTTTCCGATCATGTCGTTCGGCCTGCCGCCGGGCGAACAGTTTCTCAGCTATCCGGTGGCGGGGCCTGACAACGATCTGCGGCCCGGCAAGCGGCGCACCAATGTCATCTGGTACCGGCCGGCCGACGAACAGACCAAGCTGCCATGGCTTTTAACCGACGACAGCGGCAAGACGCATGCGATCTCGATTCCGCCGCCGCTGATCCGCCGTGACGCGATCGCGGAGATGCATGACGCCGCCGAGCGTCTGCTGGCGCCGCAGTTCCGTCAGGTTGTGCGGCTGATCGAGGAACCGATCCTGCAGCCAATCTACGATCTTGAATCGCCGCGCATGGCGTTCGGCCGGGTGGCGACGGTCGGCGACGCCGCCTTTGTCGCGCGGCCGCATGTCGGCGCCGGCGTTTCGAAGGCGGCCGATGACGCCGCCGCTCTGGTGCAGGCGTTGCAGACGCACGATGACGTCGAGAGCGCGCTGCGATCTTTCGAGGCGGCGCGACTGTCGGAGAACTATCGCATCGTCGAATGGGCGCGCCATCTCGGCGCTTACCTGCAGGCGAGCAAGACGCAGGACGAGCAGGCCGCCGCCGGCGAACATTCCACCGACGCCGCCGTCATCGCGGAAACCGCGACGCTGGATTTTTTGGACGCACGCTAACTCCGCTCGTCCCCGCGAAGGCGGGGACCCAGAAGCTAAAGAACTGGATTCCCGCTTTCGCGGGAATGAGCGGAGGTCGGGTCGGCTTTCCGGCTTTACAATCCCAACAGCTTCTTCGCGTTGCCGCCGCACAAAGCCGCGCGCGCGGTTTCGTCGAGGCTTTCGACCGAATTGATGTGGCCGATCGGATCGTATTCCATCATGTCGAACGGATAATCCGTGCCCATGATGATCTTGCCAACGCCGAACACTTTCACCAGGGCTTCAAGCTGGTGCGGCGTGAACACGACATTGTCGACATAGACCTGTTTCAGATACTCGGTCGGCGGCTTCGGCAGGCCGGCATTGCTGTCCGAGCGCGCGCCCCATGCATGATCGATGCGCCCGGAATAGCCGCCGAGATAGCCGCCGCCGTGCATGGCGAAGAGCTTGAGATTCGGATGACGCTCCAGCACGCCGTCGAAGATCAGATAGTGCAGCGCCAAAGTCGTCTCGAACGGATTGCCGACGATGTTGTTGAAATAGAAGCGCGACAGGCGCTGGCCCTCGGTGAAACCGTTCGGGTGGATGGCGACCAGGGCGCCCAGTTCCTCGGCTTTTTTCCAGAACGGCGCGAAGGCCGGATCTGACAATTCCTTGCCGTGCACGTTGGTCAAAATTTCGACGCCCTTGAACTTGAGCGTCTTCATGACGTGCTCGAGTTCCTTGGCGGCCTCAACGCCGTCCTGCATCGGTACGGTGCCCATCGGGATGAAGCGATCCGGATGCTTCGACACGAATTCGGCGACGCCTTCATTGACCATGCGCGCGGCCGGCACGGCGTATTCGAGCGCAACGGTGTGATAGAGCTGCGGCGGCGGCGGCATCACCAACTGAACATCGACGCCCATTTTATCCATGATAGCGAAACGTTCGTCGTAACTGGTCATGCAGGCGAAGACGTCGGCTTCCTGCTTGGCGTTGAGCGCCTTGGTCTCGTCAGAGGCAAAATGCGCCAGCGGAATGGTCGACAAATCGAGATGCGGCTTGATGAAGGCGCCGGCGCGCGGGATGGCGATGTGCGTATGCGCGTCGATGGTGACCGACTTCGGCCGCTGCTCGCGGCCGGGCTTGCCGTGTTTGCGCGCCGCGGTGTTTGCGTATTTGTTCCAGATTGCCGTCATGTCGCTTGCCTTTGTAATGAATGCCGTTCGATTAGAAGACGCCGAGGTGCAGCCGCAGCAGCGCGTCGTCCTGCCGCAACGCGGCCGGGGTGGAAACCACCGCGACGCCGCCGGTGTTGAGAATCACGATGTCGTCGGCGACGTCGAAGACGAGATTGGGGTTCTGTTCGACCAGCACGATCGACAGGCCGCTTTCCTTGAGCTTGCGGATGGTCGCCATCACCTCGGCGACGATCTGCGGCGCCAGGCCCTCGGACGGCTCATCCATCAGCAGCACGCGCGGATTGCCCATCAAAGCGCGGCCGATGGCCAGCATCTGCTGCTCGCCGCCGGACAGATGCGCCGCCATCTGGCTGGCGCGTTCCTTCAGCCGCGGGAACATGGCGAACACCGTGTCCATGGTCCAGGGTGCATGCTTGCTGCCGGAACCGGGTTTTCGCCCGGCGACGAGCAGGTTCTCGCGCACGGTCAGGCTGCGGAAAATGCGGCGGCCCTGCGGCACCAGCGCGACGCCGCGCGCGGCGATCAGTTCCGGCGACAGTTTTGTCACGTCCTCGCCGAACACGGTGACCGCGCCGCGCCGCGCCGCCAACAGGCCCATGCCGACATTCATGCAGGTCGACTTGCCGGCGCCGTTGCGGCCGAGAAGGCCGAGCATGCGCGCCTCGCCGAGTTCGAACGAGACGTTCTGCAGCACGTGGCTGTCGCCGTAGAAGGCATCGACGTTTTCAAGTCGCAATGCGCTAGTGGCCAAGATAGACCTCCCGCGTGCGCGGATCGTCGACCACCTCGGCGCGGTTGCCCTCGACGATGACCTCGCCGAAATGCAGCAGCGTAATGCGCTCGGCGAATTCCAGGGCCACGTCCATATTGTGCTCGATCATCACGATGGTGACATCGCGCGGGATTGCCATCAGGCACTTGTGCACGTCGCGGCGCTCGTCGATCGACAGGCCGGCGAAGGGCTCGTCGAGCAGCAGCACTTTCGGCTCCTGCGCCAGCGCCATGGCGATCTCGACGCGGCGGCGCTCGCCATAGGATGTCTGCGCCAGCGGCCGCTCGGCGATATGGGAGAGGCCGACGCGGGCCAGCGCCTTGTGGCCGGCTTCGGTGAAACGGCCTTGATGGCGCAGATCGGTCCACGGGTTCCAGCGCGTCGGCGACAGGCCGAGCAGCGCGAGGCGGACATTGTGGATGATCGTGTCTTTGCCGAACAAAGTGATGATCTGGTATGTGCGCGCCATGCCGAGGTGCGGACGATCGCGGCTCGGCGTCCGGGTGATGTCCTGACCGAACAGCGCGACCGTGCCGCTGTCCGGCGTCAGTTCCCCGGTGATCAGATTGAACAGAGTGGTCTTGCCGGCGCCGTTCGGGCCGATGATCAGGCGGCGTTCGCCGGGCTGGACGTTGAGATCGACGCCGCGGGTGACATGTAGGCCGCCGAAGGATTTGTTCAGGCCGGTGATGGTCAGCGCACTCATGGCGTGCGCTCCGTCGTCGCGGCAGAGGCGGTGGGCGTAGCCGCGCGCTTGCGCGTAATCAGGCCCCAAAGGCGGATGGCGCCGGGCACGATGCCTTCCGGCACCAGGATGACGATGGCGACGAAAATCGCGCCGAGCAGGAAATTCCAGCGTTCGATGAAGCCCGACACCACGGTCTTTATGATGACGACGAGCGTCGCGCCAACGATCGGGCCGAGCAATGTGCCCGGTCCGCCGGAGATCACCATCAGGAGCACTTCGGCCGACGAGGTCAGCGCCAAAGTCTGTGGGCTGATGAAGTTGGTGTAATAGACGAACAGGATGCCGGAGACGGCGGTCAGCAGGCCGGAGAACAGGCAGGCGTAAAAGCGGATCATCCAGACGTGGTAGCCGAGCGCGTTCATCCGGCGCGGCTGGTCGCGCGTTCCCATCAAGGCGGCGCCGAACGGCGAGCGCACGAAGATCGCGACCATGATGACCGCCACGAGGAAGACGATCAGCGACACGTAATAGAAGTTGATCGGCTCCGACAGCGAAAAGCCGAACGGCGCCGGGCGTCCGCGCACGCTGATGCCGTTGTCGCCGCCGGTGACGCTGATCCAGCGATAGGCGAGGCCCCACAGGATCTGGCCGAGCGCCAATGTGATCATGATGAAGCCGATGCCGGAGGAGCGCAGCGACAGCACGGCGAACACCGCCATCGATGCGACGCCGATGATCAGCGCAACGGCGATGGCCGTGCCGTGGCCGGCGCCGAGTTGCAGCATGTAACCCGTCGCGTAGGCGGAAATGCCGAACAGGCCGGCATGGCCGAGCGAGACGAGGCCGGCATAGCCGACCAATATGTTCAATCCCAGCGCAAACACCGCGTAGAACAAAATCTGGCTGCCGACATTGATGTAGTAGATGCCGGTCACCCAGAACGGCAAGGTGATCAGCGCCACCAGCAAAATGGCGAGGGCGATGAAGCGCAGTTTGCTGCCGCCGGTGAAAATATCGATCATGGCACGTGCCTGCCGAACAGGCCTTGCGGCCGCAACAGGAGCACCAGCAGCATCGGCAGGAACAGCACGAAGTAGGCCAGCTCCGGCAGCAGCGCCTGACCGAAATTATAGATGAAGCCGACCAGGATGCTGCCGACGAAGGAGCCGAGCAGACTGCCGGCGCCGCCGATGATGACGACGAGCAAAGCGAGCGGCAGCATGTCCTGGTCGAGGCCCGGATAGACCGACAGGATCGGCCCGCCAATGATGCCGGCAAAAGCGGCAAGCCCGGCGCCAAGTGCGAAGACTATGGTGAAGAGCTGCGAGACGCGGATGCCGACCACCCGCGCCATGTCAGGGTCGTCGACGCCGGCACGGATCATCGCGCCGAGGCGCGTGCGGTCGAGCAACATCCACAATGCGACGGCGACGACGACGGCGATGGCGATGATCGCCAGCCGGTACATCGGGAACACAGCGGCGCCGACGCGCGCGAAGCCGCCGAGCCCTTCCGGCGTCGCCACCGACATCGGGTCGCCGCCCCAGATCATCAGGCAGAAATCGGCGGCCATGAACGAGATGCCGAGCGTCACCAGCACCTGCGCCAACTGGTCGCCCGGCAATTGCCGCAGCAGAAAGCGTTCGATCACGGCGCCGAGCGCCGCCACGGTCAGGCTCGCCAGCACCGCGGCGAGCCAGAAATTCAGCTTCACGCCGAACAGGCCGATGACGATCGAGCCGCCGACATAGGCCCCTAGCATGAACAGCGAGCCATGCGTCAGGTTCGGAATTCGCATCAGTCCGAAGATCAGCGAAAAGCCCGACGCAAGCAGAAACAACAGGCCGCCGAACGTGACGCTATTGACCGTCAGCACGATCCAGAAATTCATAGGCGCGTTATTCCTGCGATCGTTCCCGGCCTGTCATTCCGGGAGGCGAATGAAATGAGCGAACCCGGAATCCAGGGGCTGGTTACTTTGCTCCTGGTTTCCGGGTACCGGCCTTTCGGCCGGCCCCGGAATGACCAGAAGATTTTTGCCGCTTACGACTTCAACGGCGGATAGTTGCGCGAATAGACCGGCCGCTCGAGGAACGCCTTGCGGTCGTAGGTCCAGAACTGGCTGATGTTCTTGTAGGTCTTGACCGTCTTGTTGATGTATTTGCCGTTCTCTTTTTCGACGCGGCGAATATAGAAATCGCCGACCACATTGCCGAGGTCGTCGAAGGAGAGATCGCCGCGCGGCGAGTCCTTGAGCTTGACCGAGCGCATGGCCTTGGTGAGAGCATCGTGGTCGTCGGACTTGCCGCCCGCCAGTTTGAGGCCTTCATCGACGACCTGGGCTGCGACGTAGAGACCGGCGGCATAAAAGCCCGGGTCGACGCCGAAGTCCTTCTGCATCGCCGCGACGAAGCGCTTGTTGGCGTCGTTGGCCAGGTCGAGCGTGTATGGGCACGAGCTATACATGCCGAGGAACTCGTCGCCCATGATGCGCAACAGCGCGTCGTCGCCGCCGGTTTCGCCCGAGACCACCGGAAACTTCAGGCCGGCCGCGGCGTAAGTCTTCATGAAGCGCAGCGGGTTGGAGCCGGCAAAGCCCTGGCACACGCCGTCGCAATCGGCGATCTGCGCGACGAAGGGCGTGTAGTCCGGCGTCACCAAAGGCGGCCAGATCTTGTTGACGATTTTGCCGCCCGAGCCCTCGAAGGTCTCCTGGAAGCCGCCCATCTGTTCATGACCGAAGGCGAAGTCTTCCGATACCGTCACAATGCGTTTCAGTTTCAGTTCCTTGGCCGCGTAGTCGGCCATCGGATGCATCGCCTGCGCCGATGTCGCCGACGGACGCAGGAAGTAGGGATTCGGACGGCGCTGCGTGATGTCCTCGGCGCCGGCGAGACTAAGCATCGGCGTCTTGTGCTCGGCGATGTAGTCGGTGATCGCCAGCAATTCGAAGGCCGCCAGCGGTCCGAGAATGGCGTCGACCTTGTCGCGCTCGACCAGTTCCTGAACCTTGGTCTTGGTGCCGGCCGGGCTGCCGCCGGTGTCGGCCGAGAAGAACTCGACCTTGCGGCCGCCGAACGTGTTGTTCTTCTCTTTGAGGTAAGTGAGAACACCCTGTTCCATCTGGATGCCGCCCTGCGCGAGCGGGCCGGTCTTGACGGTGAGCAGGCCGAGCTTGAACGGCGCGGCCTGGGCGATTGCCGGTGACGGAAATTTGAACGTGGCGAGCGCCGCGCCGGCGGCGGTCGCAGCCATGAAACGACGGCGAGTGACCTTGCGAGACATCGAAGTCCTCCCTGTGTCGCCCTCTTGGGGCGGATTTTAAATGGCCGTGCCGGCCTATTTTTGTTCGGCCGTGACAGCCGCAGGCGAAACATGATCGTTGCGCGCCGCCGTGCCCGAGCCGTGGCGATGCCCTATCATCGACCAATGCGTTCCATGATGTAAAGCCCATCGACGCCACGGAATTGCCGCCGCGCGCTGCCCAACCCAATTTGTGGGTGAATACCGGCCCGATCGCGAGAATATTCGACCATAAGAAATTACATGGGGCTCGATAGGCGCGGCGTTTTTGTGTATCGATCTTTGCACTGTGCGCGGCCACAATGCGGCCGCTGCTTTTTTGAGCAAGGGACTTTGGCACGATGACTGACGGCATGGCGGCGCAGGGAATGATCGCGGTCGACAAGATGGGCGGCCAGGTGCTTTTCCTGAACCCGGAGACTTTTGCCACCGAGGTCAGCATCGGCGGCTTCCCGCGCACCGTCCATGAGTTGCTGATCCTGCCGGACGCCGGGCTCGCTTATGTGCCGATCTATGGCGACGGCATTCACGGCAAAAACCCGAACCCCGGTCATGTCCTGGCGATCATCGATCTCAAGCAGCGCAAGCATGTCGGCGATATCGACCTTCGCCCTTATGTTTCGCCGCATACGCTGAAACTCGCGCCGGACGGTCTGGTTTATGTCACCTGCGAAAACAGCGCGGTGGTGGCGGTGATCGATCCGAAAACGCACAAGATGATCGACGCCATCGGCTCCGGCTCGACCAATGCGCACCGGCTGATTATTTCGCCCGATGGCAAGTTTATCTATACCGAGAACGAGGAAGACGCCGAGGTCTCGGTGATCGATCTGCCGGGCCGCAAGCTGGTCGACAAGATCAAGACGCCGCACCCGCTCGCCGGCATCACCATCACCGCTGACGGCAAGACGATCATCGTGGTCGACGACGAGGCGCCCGGCCTGTTCCTGATCGATACGGCCAAAGGCGAGGTGGTGCGCACCATTCCGCTGGTCAACAATCCGAAGCCGGCGCAGATCGCGCGCTTCCGTCCCGACTACAAGGTGCTGGCGGTCAGCAGCGTCGCCGGCGACATGGTGACATTGTTCAACGCAGACCTCAGCGAGCAGACCGCGATCCCGGTTGGCAAGGGCGCGATGGACATGGCGTTCCGTGGCGACGATCTGTTCGTCGGCTGTCAATATGACGGCACCATGCATGTCATCGACATTCCGTCGCGCAAGGTCCGGCACTCGTTTGCCTGCGGCGCCGGCGTCGAGTCGGTCGGCTTTTTCTAGGAACGAACCGAAACTTTCGAGGCTCCTCTTTACCTCTCCCATGGGGAGAGGTCGCCCGACAGAGCGTCAGCGAAGTCGGGCGGGTGAGGGGTCACGGAGTATCGAGGGACTTAGACCCCCTCACCCCAACCCTCTCCCCAGAGGGGAGAGGGGGCGCACCGAGCCAGCAGCTAGCCGCGCTTCTTCTTCGGCGGTATCACCGGCAGCAGCAGATAGGGCGCCTTGGCCTTGCTGAAGTGCAAG
>CAIMEA010000160.1 GCA_903839845.1 uncultured Hyphomicrobiales bacterium | reverse complement strand
TGGTGCCCCTGGCCGGACTCGAACCAGCACACCTTGCGGTACCTGATTTTGAGTCAGGCGCGTCTACCAATTCCGCCACAGGGGCAACATGTCCGGCGCAACCGGCCGGCGGCGAGATAATAGCGGCGCAAAACCTGCGGTCAACGGCAGCCGACGTGTGATTTTCGCCCTCGCAGGGTGGCGCTTCCGGCCCGGTCGGCATTAGGTAATGGTCATTCCGCGCCGAAAACCGCCAGGGAGCCCCCGATGAACGAAGATGTCCTCAACACGTCGCTGCGCAAATTCCTCAAAACCGTGGGGGTCACCTCGCAACGCGAGATCGAAACGGCGATCCGCGACGCCGTCGCCTCGGGCCGCATCAAGGGCAACGAGGCGCTCAAGGCGCGCATGGTGCTGACCATCGACACGGTCGGGCTCAGCCATGCGATCGACAGCATGATCGAACTGGAATAGCGCCGGCCGGAAGCGTCAGGCGCGCCCCGGCTCGACGCCGGCATTCGGCCGGCCGAAGGCCGCTTCCATTTCGCGGCGCACCTTCACCGCCGTGTCGTTCTGGTCATAGACCACGTCCGACCATGTCAGCGCCTGGCCTTCGGCGATGTCGTTCCTGAGTTTGACGTTGTGCGCCAGGCCGAGCGGCAACAGTCCGCGCTCGAGCGACAGGTCGGCCGGCGTCTGCTTTCCCCAGACGCAAAAGCCGCCCTCGCCATCCAGCATCGAACCAGCCTTCAGCGCCGTCTTGGCGGTTGCCACCACGTCCGAGCGGAAACCGGTCGGTGCGCCGGTCGGCTCATGACGCAGCGCGCAGGATGCGACCGATATGCCAAGCTCCAGCCCGATCATATGGATCGGCCGGTACAGCGCGGCGTATTTGCCGCTTCTGTCCGGCAGCATGGCGTATTCCTTGAAACAGCGCCGCGCATAGTCAGTATCGCCTTCGAAGACGACATAGGTGCCAAGCGCAAGGTGATGCGGCACGTCGCGGCCGTCGCGATAGACCGACGAGGTCACCTCGGTGACGCCTTCCTTTTCCAGCGTGCCGCCTTCCGATACCGGTTTGCAAATATCGGCCAGCTCGAAACGTGTTGCCGGCGGAAAGCGCAAGCCGCCGCTTTGCGGCAATAGACCAGTAGCGTTGCACACCGCCGTCATCTCGATGCCGGACTTGGTGCCGTCGATGAAGGAGTTGAACATCTTCGGATTGATCGACTTGCGGTCGGAGATGGCGAGGTACTTGTCGAGAATGTCCCAGACGTTGTCGGGGTTGGACTTGTGGTAATGCGGCTCGTAACGCGTGCCCTTGCCGGCGGCGATCACCTTGAAGCCGGCGGCGCGCGCCCAGTCGACGTGCTCGCAGATCAAGGCCGGCTGATCGCCCCAGGCGAGCGAATAGACAACGCCGGCGGCCTTGGCCTTGCGCGCCAGCAAGGGGCCCGCCACCGCGTCGGCTTCGACATTGACCATGACGATGTGCTTGCCGTTCTCGATGGCGGCGAGCGCATGATAAATGCCGGCGCCGGGCACGCCGGTCGCCTCGACGATGACCTCGATGCGTGGATCGGCGAACATCGCGTCGGCGTCGGCGGTGATGAAGGTGGCGCGGCGCTTGTGCGCGTCATCGAGCGAGGTGGCGGCATAAAGCTCCGCCGGCCAGCCCGCGTTATTCAATTGGCTGCGCGCGCGGGCGATGTCGAGATCGGCGACGGCGACGACATGCGTGCCCGCGGTCAGCCGAGCCTGCGACAGATACATGGTGCCGAACTTGCCGGCGCCGATGACGCCGACGGTGACCGGCTTGCCGGCGGATTCGCGCTCGAGCAGCTTGGCGTGCAGGTTCACCGGCGTCGCACTCCCTGATGTTTTCGTTGCTAAACGGAAACACAGGCGAGCAACCCAGGCAAGCGGCGGCGAGATCCGCCTATTGGCAGAGGGCGCGCGAGACGAAGGTTTCGGTCTTGCAGCCCGGGCCGCTGCTGCGGCCGGAGAGATAGACCTGCGCCGGACAGACATCGGCGGTGGTCATGTCGGCGCTCTTGCCGGACTCGAAGCCCTTGGCCTTGCACAAGGCGGTCGCCGCGGCGACGCAGTCGGGTGCGCCGTTCGGCGCGTTCGGGCATTTTTCGTGGCCGCTGACGACGCGGGCGACGGGAATGCGGGCGACCGCGCCGGCGGCATCCTTGGCGCCTTCGACCGTGGTCTTGGCGGCGACTCCGGCTTCGTGGCCGAGAGTCTCAACCTTCTTGCCCGCATCCTTGAACGATGAACTGATCTTGTCGCCCTGCTCCTCGAACCAGCGGCCAATGCTTCCCAGGAAACCCGGGTCGTCATTGCGCGGCCTTGCTTCCTGAGCGACGGCCAGTGCCGAAACCATGACAAGACCGGCCACCAGCAGGCCGGTCACAGCGCGCGCGGCCCGGCGGGCCGGGCGCGATCGGGTTCGGGTCAAATCCGGGTGCAATGACATCGCGCTGTATGGCATTCAGGTGCCTAAAGGCATTTGCGCCATTCTACCTCTAGTTCCGCCGGATGGCGGAATTGAGGACTGTCGATTCGGTTAGATCAAGTATACCGCAATAACAATGCCGATGACGACCACGGCGGCGCCCAGCGACACCCACAGGCCGAGGCGCTTTTCGATGATGTAGCGTGCCTGTTCGCCATAGCGGTGCAGCAGGAAGGCCAGCATGAAAAAACGGCCGGCGCGGGCGATAATCGAAAAAACGATAAACAGCGCAAGATTATAGCCGGCAAAGCCCGAGGTGATGGTGACGATCTTGTAGGGGATCGGCGTCAGGCCCTTGAGCAGAATGATCCAGGCGCCCCATTGCGCATAAGCCGCGCGGAAGGTCTCGACCTTGTCGCCATAGCCATAGAGGTGAATGAGCCAGGCGCCGACCGAATCGTACAAAAGCGAGCCGATAGCATAGCCGACCAGACCGCCCAGCACGGAAGCCAGCGTACACCAGCCCGCCATCGCGTAGGCGCGTTGCGGCCGGGCCAACGCCATCGGGATCAGCATCACGTCGGGCGGGATCGGGAAGAACGAGCTCTCGGCGAAAGCAATCGCCCCCATGGTCCACATCGCATGCGGCTTGTGGGCGGCGTCGATGCACCAATCGTAGAGTCGGCGCAATAAATTACGCGGCGGGACGGCCTCAACGGTCATATCTGCACTCATGGACAGGGTTTGGCTGAAAACTGTGACGGCTCAACGACGTTTTAGGATACTCGTCGCCTTCAGCGACGCTTTGGGATGTTGTCGCCTTCAGCGACGCTTGGGCAAGCGCCGGGCTTCCAAAGGAACCACCTTCGGCAGGGCCTTGGGCGCGACCTTACGACGCGCCGCACCCGGTACCATATCCTTGGGCAATTTTTCGGCGATGCCAAACAACTTCTCGCGGCGCTGCATCTCGGCCCAGACATCGTCCGGGTGGACGCCGGCATGGACCCAGAGCACCACGAGATTATAGAGCAGATCGGCGCTTTCCCGCACCACCGCCTCGGTCTGGCCATGCATGGCGTCGATCACGACCTCGACCGCTTCTTCCGCCAGCTTTTTCGCCATTTTGGCGCGGCCGGACTGCAACAGACGAGCCGTGCGCGATTTCGTCGGGTCCGTGCCCCGAACGGCAATCACGGCATCATAGAGCCGGGCAACCGAATCAGCCATGCCTGACCATAGCCGATCCACCCTGAAAACCGGTTAATGAATAGGCCGCGGTGGCAGATTTGGGTTTTTAAGCTTACCGCCGCCGCGCCGCTATTCAGCGCCAATGGCGATGATGCCAATGGCGATAGCCGCCGTAGGACGGCGCATAGCCGTAGGCCGGACCGTAGGCATAGGGGCCGCCGTAATAGCCGCCACCGTAGTAGCGGTCGCGGTAGCTTTCGGCGGCGGCGACCGCCGCGATGGTACCGAACAGACCGATGACGGCGCCAACCGCCGCGGCGTTGCCGCGGTGATAGTGGCGTGTACGGGCTTCCGCCGAACTGATACCAATCGAACTTATAACAACCGCCGTGGCCAGAGCCGCGGCGATGACGCCTTTCAGGCTTCGCATGACGAACTCCCTTCTGGATGACTTATGCATTGAACGGGTGCCCGGATGGGCACCTGCGCACGAAACCGGCCTGAACACGGCAACGTGACGGAATGTCGCGACGCTGCTGCCTAAGCCTGCGGCAGTTTCGGTGATTTACCGGGCAGTGCCTTAAAACCGCTCGCCGATATCTTGCACTTTCTGACGGCATGTTCTTTGCTGGTTCCAGTTCATTCGTCAGCCAAGTTCTTTCGTCAGCCTGGCCGAGACCGCATTGCCGTATGCGCGGGCCGAAAAAAAAGGATCGATACAATGAGCACCCTCAACGCGCGCCGGCCGGCATTCGCAGGACGCAAGGCGGGAATACTGGCCAGCGTCTTGCTGGCATTGGCGAGCGGCGCCGGATTATCGGCCGCCTCGGCCGCCGACACCGACATCAAATTCAGTCTCGACTTCAAGTTCGAGGGGCCGTCGGCGCCGTTCCTGGTGCCGATCGACAAGGGTTACTACAAGGCCGAAGGCCTCAACGTCACCGTCGACACCGCGTCCGGCTCGCTTGAGCCGATCAACCGCGTTGCCTCCGGTACTTACGACATGGGTTTCGGCGACATCAATTCGCTGATCAAGTTCCGCGACGCCAATCCTGGCGTGCCGCTCAAGGCGGTGTTTATGGTCTACAACAAGCCGCCGTTCTCGATCGTCGGCCGCAAGAGCCGCGGCATCAGCGATCCCAAGAGCCTCGAAGGCAAGAAGCTCGGCGCGCCGGCGCCGGACGGGGCCTATGCGCAGTGGCCGATCTTCGTCGAGGCCAACAAGATCGACGCCTCCAAGGTGACCATCGAAAACGTCGGCTTCCCGGTGCGCGAGCCGATGCTGGCCGCCGGCCAGGTCGATGCCATCACCGGCTTCTCGTTCTCGTCCTTCATCAATCTCAAGGACAAGGGCGTGCCGGTCGACGACATCGTCGTGCTGCTGATGGCCGACTACGGCGTCAATCTTTACGGCAATGCGATTATCGTGAACCCGAAATTTGCCGCCGAGAAGCCGGAAGCGGTCAAGGCCTTCCTGCGCGCCTTCGTCAAAGGCCTCAAGGATACAGTGAAGTCGCCGGACACCGCGGTTGACTCGGTGCTCAAGCGCAACGACGTCGCCAAGAAGCCGACCGAACTCGAACGTCTGACCATGGCGATCCGCGACAATCTCGTGACCAGCGAGGTCAAGGCCAACGGCTACGGCGGCATCGACAGCGCCCGCTTCGACAAGGCCATCGACCAGATCGGCCTGACCTATAAATGGAAGGGCGACAAGCCGAAGACCGCCGACATCTTCGACAGTTCGTTCCTGCCGGCCGCCGCCGACCGCAAGTTCTAAGTGAGCGCCTTCGTCACTCTCGACGGCGTCGATCACGCCTATGCCGGCGCCGCTTCGGCGCTGGCGGTCGAGGGATTGTCGATCGCGGTCGAACAGGGCGAATTCGCCGCCGTGGTCGGTCCGTCGGGCTGCGGCAAATCCACCTTGATGAAGCTCGCCACCGGCCTGCAGTTTCCGCGCAGCGGATCGGTGACGGTGGCGGGGCAAAAAGTCAGCGCGCCGGTCAAGATCGCCGGCATGGCGTTTCAGGCGCCGACATTGCTGCCGTGGCGCACCACGCTGGAAAACCTGCTGCTGCCGCTTGAGATCGTCGAGCCCTATCGCAGCGCGATGCGCCGGCGCAAGGCGGAGTTCGCAGAGCGCGCCGAGAAGCTCCTGGCTTCGGTTGGCCTGGGCGGCCAGGGCAACAAATTTCCCTGGGAGTTGTCGGGCGGCATGCAGCAGCGCGCCTCCTTGTGCCGCGCGCTGATCCATCAGCCGCAATTACTGATGCTGGACGAGCCGTTCGGCGCGCTCGATGCCTTCACGCGTGAGGAACTGTGGTGCGTCATCCGCGATCTGCAGGCGGCGAGCAGGATCACCGTCATCCTGGTCACGCACGACCTGCGCGAAGCGGTCTTCCTCGCCGACCGCGTCTTCGTCATGTCGTCGCGGCCCGGCCGGATCGTCGTCGAACGCAAGATCGATTTGCCGCGTCCGCGCGATCTCGAAGTCACGTTCACGCCGGCCTTCACCGACATCGTCCACGAATTGCGCGGCCATATCGTAAAGGCGCGGCAATGACGCGGACCAACCTGCTCATCAAGCTGTCGCCCTGGCTTTTCACCATCGGCCTTTTCGTCGTCTGGGAAGCCGCAGTGCGTATCTTCAAAATACCGAGCTTTTTCCTGCCGCCGCCGACTTTGGTGGCGCAGGCCTTCGTCGATTATGCCGGACCGCTGGCGCGCAATTCATGGATTACACTGGAGACGACCCTGATCGGCTTTGCGCTCGCCGTCGGCTTTGGGCTGCTGCTCGGCCTGCTGGTCGGCTGGTCGCGGGCGATCTATGCGGGCCTATACCCGCTGATGATCGGCTTTAACGCGATCCCGAAAGTGGCTTTGGTGCCGATCCTGGTGCTGTGGTTCGGCATCGGCTTTATTCCGGCGGTGCTGACCGCCTTCCTGATTTCGTTCTTCCCCATCGTCGTCAACGTGGCGACCGGGCTTGCCACGATCGAACCCGAACTCGAAGACGTGCTGAAGGCGTTGGGCGCCTCGAAGCTCGACATCATGCGCAAGGTCGGCATTCCGCGCACGCTGCCTTACTTCTTTGGTTCGCTGAAGGTCGCGATCACTTTGGCCTTCGTCGGCTCGGTGATCTCGGAAAGCGTCGCCTCCAACTACGGCATCGGCAATCTGATGCTGCAGGCACAGGCCCAGTTCCAGGTGCCGTTGATCTTCGCCGGCCTCGTCGTGCTGGCGGTCGAGGGCATCGCCATGTACGCGGCCATGGCCATCCTGGAACGGCGTATGACCGGCTGGGCGCAGCGCTCCGGCTTCGCGCAGGCGTAAAGCACCGCTTATGGAGCAAGGCTCGTCGCGCGGCCAATCAGGCCGCGGAGTTTTTCTTGCGGCCGCTTTCGATGCTGCCGATCCGGTTTGCCTGCGCCGCGCCGGGCGAGAAGATCGCCTCGGCGATTTCATCGGCCAGTTGTTCGTAAATCGGGCGGGCGCCGCCTTCGCGGACATAGATGCCGCTGTACAGGTCCGGCAATTTCGGCAGCGGCGCATCGTCCCAAAGCATGATGCCGGCATCGTCGGCCCGGTTTCGCGTGATCGCCATGACGCCAAGGCCGGCTGCCACCGCGCCTCTCAGGCTGGTCAGGCTCGGACCGACGAAGACGTCCTCCCAATCCAGATTGGCCGCCTTGAAGGCCTGCACGACCACCCGATGATACATGCAAGGCGGGCCATAGGAGACCAGCGGCACCGGGCCGTCCGGATCGATCCGGGTGTTCTTGCCGCGCGCCCACACCACTTCCCGAGCAATGCAATGGCGGGCATCCTGGGGCTGCGCCATCGACAGGCCGATCATCAGGTCGATCTCCCCGTCGCGAAGCTGCCGCGCCAATGGATCGAAGTAATCGGTACGAACCAAATAACGCACGTCCGGCCAGCGCTCCCGGAACGACGCCAGGGTGGCAGGCAGGTTCGACGCGACATAGTCGCTCGGTGTGCCGACGCGGATGATCAGCTCCGGCGACGGTTCGATCGCGCCGAGGCGAACGATCTGGTCGTTCAGCGACAACAGGCGGCGGGCATAACTGAGCACGGTCTCGCCGTGCGGCGTCAGGCTGACGCCCTGTGTGCTGCGGTCGAAGATGTCGTCGCCGAGAAGAAACTGCAGGCGCTTGATCTGGGCGCTGACCGCCGGCTGCGTCACACCCAAGGAATTCGCGGCCTTGGTGAAGCTGCGCAGATCCACCACGGCGACAAAAGTCCGCAGCAGATCGGTCGGAATATTAGTCATGCGAGCCCCCAATAACATCGCCGAGACAGCACCGGTAACTTCAGACGCCTTCAAGATATTCAGGCAACCTCAAGTAATAATCGAGAACTCTACCACGTCCAAGCGAGTGAGCAATTTCAAGATCCGGCCAGCCGCACCAGACCTTAAAGTTGCATGAAACGCAACTTCGCGCGTGATGGAATGAGTTCCGCCGCTTTTTCTCGACACATTACTTTATGCGCTCGAGAATGCTCACATAATTGGCAACGGCCGTGCCACCCATGTTAAATATGCCACCCAGGCGTGCATTTTTCACCTGAAGATCCCCGGCCGTGTCCGTGAGCTGCATCGCGGTGAGGGCATGCATCGAAACGCCGGTGGCGCCGATCGGGTGGCCTTTCGCCTTCAGACCGCCGGAGGGATTGACCGGCAGTCTACCGTCCTTTTGCGTCCAGCCTTCCTTGATGGCGCGGGCACCCTGACCTTCGGGGGTCAGGCCCATCGCCTCATATTCAATCAGCTCGGCGACGGTGAAGCAGTCATGAGTTTCGACAAATGACAGATCGTCGAGTTCCAAGCCGGAACTCCTGAGCGCGCGTTGCCAGCCAAGCGCGCATCCCTCGAATTTGAGAATGTCGCGCTTCGACATCGGCAGGAAATCCTGCACATGCTCGGCGGCGCGAAAGGCAACCGCCTTGCCGAGCTTGAGCGCGGTTCCGACGTCGGCCAGCACGACCGCGGCAGCGCCGTCCGATACCAGGGAACAATCGGTGCGCTTGAGGGGGCCGGCGACGAAAGGATTTTTCTCGCTCTCGGTGCGGCAGAAATCGTAGCCGAGATCCTTGCGCATTTGCGCGTAAGGGTTACCGACGCCGTTCTTGTGGTTCTTGGCCGCGATCATGGCCAGCGCATCCGACTGGTCGCCGTATTTCTGGAAATAGCGCGCGGCGATCTGGCCGAAGACGCCGGCAAAGCCGCCATCGATCTCGGCCTCCTCGCGCACGTAGGAGGCTTTCAGCAGGTTGCGGCCGATGTCGGCCGGAGGCGTCGTCGTCATCTGCTCGACGCCGACCGCCAGCACAATGCGTGCCGACCTCGCTTCAATGGACTTGATACCCTGATGCACCGCGGCGGAACCGGTGGCGCAGGCATTTTCCACCCGCAGCGCGCGCTTGAAGCGCAGATCGGGCGAGGCCTGCAGCACCAGCGAAGCGGTAAAGTCCTGCGGAGAAAAGCCGGCGTTGAAATGCCCGAGGATGATTTCGTCGACATCCCTAGCCTCGATCCCGGCATCGGCCAGGGCCTCGGTGGTCACCCGAACGATCAGGCTTTCGACCGTCTCGCCGTTAAGCTTACCGAAGGGGGTGTGCGCCCAGCCGACAATCGCCGCGGTCATCGAATTCTCCCAGAATGTCTCATTGCCGAATTTTGGTCTTATTACTTAGTCAGGAACGACTTACTTAGTCAGGAACGACGATGGTTGTCGTGGCGAATGACCATGGCAAGGCCAGTCACCATGTTTGACAGCCGGGGCGTCACCGCCTTTGCCTCAGATCAAAAGCTTCGTTAGTTTAGCGTTACCACCCATGGAACCCAACGATTTCCGGTTCCGTGACTAGGCCAAAAATCGGCAATTCAGCAGATCGGACCAATATTTTGACCGCTTTTGCCCGCTTC
>CAIMEA010000159.1 GCA_903839845.1 uncultured Hyphomicrobiales bacterium | reverse complement strand
CGATCTCGGGCGGGGTGCCGCATTCGCTCGGCATTGTCGGCGAGGCAATGGCGGCGGAAGCCAAGGGCCTTACTTTCCTGCAGATCAGCGACAGCCATATCGGCTTCGACAAGCCGGCCAATCCCAATGCCAAAGGCACGCTGGAAGAAGCCATCGGCCAGGTGAAGGCGCTGAAGGTGAAGCCGTCATTCATGATTCACACCGGCGACATCACTCATCTGTCAAAGGATTCCGAGTTCGACGACGCGGAAAAAATCATCTCGCAGGCGCGTCTCGACGTGCATTACGTGCCGGGCGAGCACGACATCATCGACCCCGACATAAAGCTCTACAAGGAGCGTTATGGCCGCGGTACCAAAGGCTCGGGCTATTATTCGTTCGACGCCAACGGCGTGCACTTCATGGCGCTGGTGAATGTCGCCGAACTCAAGGGCGGCGGCATGGGCAGTCTTGGCCCCGAGCAGCTCGCCTGGATCGAGGCGGATCTCAAGGACCGCTCGGCCTCGACGCCGATCGTCGTGTTCGCGCATATCCCACTGTGGACGGTCTATCCGCAATGGGGCTGGGGCACCGAAGACAGCGCCCGTGCGCTCGACCTGTTGAAGCGGTTCGGCTCCGTGACTGTGCTCAACGGGCACATTCATCAGGTGATGCAGAAGGTCGAGGGCAATGTGACATTTCACACCGCCCGTTCGACGGCTTTTCCGCAGCCCGCGCCAGGGTCGGCGCCGTCGGCCGGTCCGATGAAGGTGCCGGCCGAGCAACTGCGGACCATGCTTGGCATCGCCAATGTGACTTTCAAGCAGGGCGAAGCGCGCCTCGCCATTATCGACACGCCGTTGCAGGGCTGAGGCAGTCATGAATTTCGCAAGAACGTTCGCGCTTGGCGCGATAGCCGGACTCTTGTTCGCGGGTATCGTGGCGGCCAGTCCGGGGCGCGCCGACGAGGTGGAAGTGTCGGTCGACAATTTCACCTACAATCCACAGCAGATCACGGTGAAGGCCGGCACCACCGTGGTGTGGATTAACCACGACGATATCCCGCATACGGTGACATCGAAAACCGGCGTGTTCAGATCGAAGGCGCTCGATACCGACGACAAGTTCTCGTTCACATTCGCGACACCGGGCACCTTCCTCTATTTTTGCGCCTTGCATCCGCACATGACCGGCTCGATTGTGGTCGAGGCCAACGCCGGGAAATGAAATGGCACGCATCGCATTCGATGTGCTGTCAGCGCGACCGGCCAGGATCGTGACGATGGCGGGCGGTGCGGCGGACTGGAGCGACGGCGGCAAGACGGCGCGTTTCAAGGCGCAGGCTCTGCCGCATCTCGACGAGGTCTATACGCTGGCGCGCTATCTGCTGCGCAACGCCAGCGACGCCGACGACGCGGTGCAGGAATGCTATCTGCGCGCCTTCCGGCATTTCGACACGTTTCGTGGCGGGCCGATCAAGCCGTGGCTGATGGCGATCCTGCGCAATATCTGCCACGCCGGCCATGGCGGCCGGCTGGTCTATACGGGCGAGCGCGAGGACGACGCGGTCAAGCCGGTCTGGCGCGAGGACGACGACACGCCCGAACAAAGCGTCGTGCGGCGGCACGAGTCCAATACACTGCAAAAATTGATCGGCGAACTACCGGCCGAATTCCGCGAAGTCATCGTGCTGCGCGAGATCAACGATCTCTCCTATCGCGAGATCGCGGTTGTGATCGAAGCGCCGATCGGCACGGTCATGTCGCGGCTGGCGCGCGGGCGCAAATTGCTTCGCGATGCCTGGATCGCCGCCGAAGGCGAAGGTGGGGTGTCATGAACTGCGATGAAGCCGGCATTCTCCTGCATGCCCT
>CAIMEA010000158.1 GCA_903839845.1 uncultured Hyphomicrobiales bacterium | reverse complement strand
GGGGTCTGGCTGGCGTCGAAGCGGGCCTGACGCGGCAAGAGACCGGTTTAGGGTCAAGTCGGACGGATTTTTGGGTGAAATAGGCGGGAAATTGGTCGGAGTGGCAGGATTCGAACCTGCGACCCCCTCGTCCCGAACGAGGTGCGCTACCAGACTGCGCTACACTCCGACTGTCGGCGGCCTTATAACCCCCTCACGTTTGAAACCGCAAGCGCGCAGGCGAGGAAATCCGGGAAACCGGTTTTCGGCCAAGATCATGCGCCGACTGAGAGAAATACGATGACCGTCGAGCCCGGGACCCGGGTCCTCAAGGCCAGCGCCGGGCCGGATGCCGCCGAGACTGTCGACGCGGTCCGGGCCGCCGCCGCCTGCCTGAAGGCCGGCGGGCTGGTCGCCTTCCCGACCGAGACTGTCTACGGCCTCGGCGCCGACGCCTGCCACGGCGAAGCGATCGCGCGGCTCTATGCCGCCAAGGGGCGGCCCGCCTTCAATCCGCTGATCGCGCATGTCGCCGGTGTCACGGCTGCCCGCCGGCTTGCCGTGTTCGATGCCGAGGCCGAGACACTCGCCGCCGCGTTCTGGCCCGGTCCGCTGACGCTTGTGTTGCCGAAGCGGCCGGACTGCCCGGTGGCGGCTTTGGCGCTCGCCGGGCTCGACAGCATCGCCATTCGCGTGCCGAGCCACCGAACCGCGCGGGCGCTGCTGGATGCCTTCGGCGGGCCGGTCGTCGCGCCCTCGGCCAACCGCTCGGGCCATGTCTCGCCGACGACGCCGGCGCATGTGCTGGCCGACCTGCGCGGCCGCATCGACCTCATTGTCGAGGACGGGCCCTGCGCGGTCGGCGTCGAGTCGACCATTGTTGCCCTGCTCGGCCCGCCGACCTTGCTGCGTCCGGGCGGATTGCCGCGCGAAGAGATCGAGCGGGTGCTCGGCCACGCGCTTCTCAACCCCGCGCCAGGTGAAACCGACGACGCACCTTTGGCGCCCGGCATGCTTGCCTCGCATTATGCGCCGAAGGCCCGCGTCCGGCTCGACGCGACGGCGCCCCGCGAAGGCGAGGCCCTGCTCGCTTTCGGCGATGCGCCCGCGTTCGACGGCACGGTGCTCAACCTGTCGCCGCGCGGCGATCTGATCGAAGCCGCCGCCAATCTGTTCTCGCATCTGCGCGCGCTCGACGCCGCCGGCGTCACGACCATCGCGGTGATGCCGGTGCCGCACGAAGGGCTGGGCGAGGCGATCAACGACCGGTTGGCGCGCGCCGCCGCGCCGAAACCTTAAGACGAGCAAGGAACGACACGCGATGAACGACCAATTGCGCCGCGCGCCCGCGCCCGACCTGCTGCCGCGCTTCGTGCAAATCGTCGGCGACAAATATGCCGTCACCGACGCGCAGACGCTCGCGCCGCATCTGATCGAAGGCCGTGGCCTGTATCAGGGCCGTTCGTCGCTGATGTTGCGCCCCGGCTCGACGCAGGAAGTCGCGGCGATCCTCAAACTCGCCAACGAAACCAAAACGGCGGTGGTGCCGCAGGGCGGCAATACCGGACTGGTCGGCGGACAAATTCCGTTCGACGGCGAATTGATATTGTCGCTGACCCGACTCGATAAAATCCGCGAGGTCGATGCCGCGTCCAACACCATCACCGTCGAGGCCGGCGTCGTCTTGCAACGGGCGCAGCAAGCGGCGGAAGCGGCTGGGCGTCTGTTCCCGCTGTCGCTCGGTTCGGAAGGCTCCTGCACCATCGGCGGCAATCTCTCGACCAATGCCGGCGGCACCGGCGCGCTCGCCTATGGCATCGCCCGCGAACTCGTTGTCGGCGTCGAGGTGGTGCTGGCCGATGGCCGCGTCATGCACCTCCTGCGCAAGCTGAAGAAGGACAATACCGGCTACGACCTGCGCCATATTTTCGTCGGCGCCGAAGGAACGCTCGGCATCATCACCGCCGCCGTGCTGAAACTGTTTCCGCGGCCGCGCGCGGTCGAGACCGCCTTCATCGGCCTGCCCTCGCCCGCCGCCGCCGTGAAATTGTTGAACCTGGCGCAGGCGCGCGTCAGCGGCACGGTCACCGGCTTCGAACTGATGGCGCGCGGCATCATCGACTTCGCGCTGAAGCACGGACACGGCAATCGCGATCCGCTCGCGGGCCAGCACGCCTGGTACGTCCTGTTGGAAGTGTCGTCGCAACAGGACAAGGGCCTGCGCGAGGAGGTCGAACATTTTTTGGCCGACGCCGTCGAGCAAGGCCTCGTCGAGGACGCGACCATCGCGGCGAGCCTCGATCAGACCAAGGCGTTCTGGCACATGCGCCACACCTTGACCGAAGTGCAGAAGCCGGAAGGCGGCTCGATCAAGCACGACGTCTCGGTGCCGGTCGCCGCCGTGCCGGATTTCATCGCCGAGGCGAGCGCCGCCGTTATCGCGCTCATTCCCGGTTCGCGGCCGGTGCCGTTCGGCCATGTCGGCGACGGCAATATTCATTTCAACGTCAGCCAGCCGATCGGCGCCGACAAGGACGCGTTCCTGGCGCGCTGGGTCGAGGTCAACAATGTGGTCGACAAGATCGTCCTGAAATATCACGGCTCGATTTCGGCCGAGCATGGCATCGGCACGCTCAAGCGCGACTCGTTGGTCAAGGTGAAGGACCCGGTGGCGCTGGCGCTGATGCGCGATTTCAAGAAGATGCTCGACCCGAACGGAATATTGAACCCGGGCAAGGTGCTTTAAAACAACACGCCCTGGCCGTCGTTCTTCTTCGGCTTCGCCGGCTTCGCGGCTTTGGCGCGCTTGCGTATCGGCTCAAGTCCGGGCTCGCCGCCGAGCGGCCCGGTGAACAGCTCGAGCAGTTTCGGATTGTCGTTGGCGACGCGGTTGACGTCGAGCGACACCGGGTAAGCTTCCAGCAATTCGTCGGGCGCCGGGCGGATCAAGGTCTGGGCCAAAGCCGCGTCGACGGCGCTCTCGATCTCGCCCTTGCCGAGCCAGCGATCGAATTCGTCCGGCGGAATGATCACCGGCATGCGGTCATGCAGCGGCGACAAAGTCGCATTGGCGGTCGTCGTGACGATGGCCGCAGTGTCGAGTTCCTCGCCGTTCGGTCCGGTCCACGTCTCCCACAGGCCGGCGAAGGCCAAAGGCGCGCCGGATTTGGCGTGAATATAAAACGGCTGCTTGCGCGGCGCGCCGGCCTTCCATTCGTAGAAGCCGTCGGCCGGGATCAGGCATCGGCGGCGCTTCATCGCGGCGCGGAACGCCGGCTTGCCGGCGACGCCTTCGCCACGCGCATTGATGATGAGCGAGAACGCCTTCGGGTCCTTGACCCAGGACGGCAGCAGGCCCCAACGCACCAGCGCGAAATGGCGTTTGCCGTCGACGAGACGAACGATTCCAATGGGCTGCGTCGGCGCGATATTGTAACGCGCCGGAAAATTCGGCTGCTCGTCGTAGCCGAACAGAGCGCGGACGGCTTCCGGCGATGACGTCAACGTGTAGCGGCCGCACATATTCAGAAGCCTTAATCTATCCTGTCATTAATGACGAATTAACCGCCGCGAATATAACACTATACCGCTTGTGGATTAGGGGTTGGGGGCCCCTGACAATGCAATATCAGGATTGCGGGCTTAAGCTGCAAGACGAGACCGCGGCCTGTCCGGCGGCGCTGGTGCCGGAGCAATGCGCGGAAGGCTGCCAGCTGGCCGGCGCCAACATCAATCCGCAGACCGGTCTGGCGACCGACTATCTGAACCATTTCAACGAAGCGATCATGTTGCTCGAGATGATCGGCGATTGTCCGGACTGCCTCGCCGATATCCGCCGCTGGCGGCCGATGAGCTATCGCGAACACTTTCTTACATCGCACTTCAAGGGCCGCGAACTGGCGATCGCCGCCTATGCCGGTGCCGATCCGGCGGCGCGCGCCTGCCTCGACAATCTGGCCAGCACGATGACGACATTGATCGAAACCACCCGCACGAGCCTGAGCGCCGATTTGCCGGCGCAGGCCACCGGCGATCTTGCCGGCCGCGCCGCCGCCTGGCTGAAGCAACTGGTTGCGCGGGCCGGCGCGGTGATCAATGGCGAGATCGATCTGCGCGAGATCGACGCGCCGCAGGCGACCGCCGACCGTCTGATGCGGAGCGCCTGAGGTCTGGCCGATAAATTTCCTTCGCCGGCATGATCTCCCCGCGGTGAAATGCTAGGCAGGGCCATAGACCTGCCCAACCCGAAGCGGACCGTTCAATCATGGCCGACGCGCGAAGCTACCCGCAGCGCCCCTTTCTCGCGGTCAGTGCCGCCATCATGCGCGACGGCAAGGTGCTGGCGGTGCGCCGCGCGCGCCAGCCGGCGCTCAACCTCTACACCATGCCCGGCGGCGTCGTGGAAATCGGCGAGACGCTGCACGAGGCGGTGCAGCGCGAAGTGCGTGAGGAGACCGCGCTCCAGATTGAGCCGGTCGCGCTCGCCGGCCACCGCGAAGCGATCCTGCGCGACCGCGAGGGCCGGGTCGAACGGCATTTCATTATTCTGTGCTTCGCCGCCCGCTGGCTGTCTGGCGAGCCGGCGCTCAACGAGGAACTCGACGATGCGCGCTGGCTGACTTTGGCAGAGCTTTCCGGCCTGCGGACCACCGAGGGCCTGTCCGAAATTGTTGCCGCCGCCGCCGATCTCATGCGCGTTAAGGTTTAAGAGGCCATCTTGCGCATGCCGGCGGCCGGGCGCATATCAGCCGATAAAGTGGAACAAAGCGCTTTGAAAAAACGGCTCGCCCAACACCTGGTCGCCCTTGGCTTGATGCTGTCCTGCCTGGCGCTGCCGGCGGCCGTGTCGGCGCAGACGCCGGCCCTGCCGCCACCGGCGCTGGAAAACGCCACCGCGCCCTATGACGGCGACCTGCAAAGACTCGCCGAAATTCTTGGCTCGCTGCAATATCTGCGCACCGTCTGCGGCGCCAAGGAAGGCCAGAAATGGCGCGCCGAGATGCAGGCTTTGATCGACGCCGAGGCGCCCGGTGGCGAACGCAAGCGCCGCATCGTCGCCCGCTTCAACAGCGGCTACCGGGGTTTCGAGCAGACTTACCGCACCTGTACCCCCGCGGCCGACCTGGCGATCCGCCGCTATCTGGACGAGGGCGCCAAAATCGCCCGGGAAATCACCGCCCGCTACGCCAACTGAGCGGCCTGCCGTCCCGCGATTTGCCCTGTGTGGACGGGCCTTTTCGCGCTTAACCAGTTACGCACAGCAATTAACCTTTCCTTTATGTCTGGGCTATGTCGGCTTAATTCGCATGCTAACGTTGGCCTTGGGAATGAAGCACCGGCGCTCAAAAGCGGGCGTCCCGGGACGGCAAGGTAACGGCGAAGGCAATAATGACCACGACGGGACGATCCTCTGAGATGCGCGAGCCGGTACCGGACCACGAGCAAAAGCGCGTGGCTTTAGGCTATCTGCACGAAGCCTGGGCCGAAGCCCGCCTTGACGGCATTGACGGCGATTGCCTGGCGCAGGCCTGCCTGTTCGCGGCGCTGGCCGAATTCGTGTCCACCTATGGCGAAGAGGCCGCCGCCACCTTCACCGAGGGCCTCGCCGGGCGCATCCGCAACGGCGAATTTTCCATCGACCAGCAGCGGCAGTAGGCGTTTCCCACGCGACTAGCCCGCCGTGTGCAGGCCGTAATAGCGCTCCAGCAGCCTGTCGATATCGGCCGGATAGAACGGCTTCTTGAGAAAGGCGAGCGCGCCCGCGGCATGGGCCCGGTCGGCGATCGCATTGTCGAGCGTCGAGGTCATCATCACCACCGCGACGGTCGGGTTCTCGCGCTTGATTTCCAACAAGGTCTCGAGGCCGTTGAAGCCCGGCATGTTGTAGTCGAGAAAAACCAGACCGAACTTTCCGCTGCGCAATTGTTCGAGCGCCGCGAAACCTTCCGCCGCCTCCTGCATATCGAGAGCGAAACGGCTGGCCGACAATATCTTGCGCACGATGCTGCGCATGGTGCCGGAATCATCGACGATCAGAACGCGCGTCGGAAATTTGGCGCGCACGCAGATTTCGATCAGCGTGCGGGCCTCGTCGGTACTCGCCGGTTTTCGCAGCACGCCATCGACATCGTCGGGTCGCGCATTGCCGTTCGCGCCAGAGACGAAGATCAAGGGCCCGGGCTTGGTCGCGCGCGCCGCCGCGGTCACGGCCGCCTTCTCGGCGCCCGGCAAAGCATCGTCGATCAGGCAAATGTCGGCCTTGCCCGCGCCAAGCTCCGCGATCCCCGTCGCCACGTTGCAAACGGAAAACTCCACCGGAACCGATGACCGGCCGGCGCCCTGACGCCAAAGGTCAAACTCGGCCTCCGCGGCCGAGATGCCAATGATCCGGAGCGAAACAAGATCGTCGCTCATGTAACCCAGCCCCCAGGTTCCCTTCTTCGTTCGGTCGGTTCGAAGGGTGTACCGTTACCGCTAATAAATGGTCGTACCGTCTTTGCAATGCAATCTACAGCGTTCTTTTTGAATAAATAGTTGGAGGCTATACCGGTTGCATCCGAGACGACGACGGCAGGGAACAATGGTTGTCCGGCGCACGCTTGATCAGCTGCCCAACGTCTCGACGAAACGCACCGTCTCGCCTTGCGAGGCTGCGCTCAAGCTGCCGTCCCACATCACTTTTTGGCCGCGGATCACGGTTCCAACCGGCCAGCCGGTCACCGTCATACCGTTATAAGGCGTCCAGCCGGCCCGCGATGCGGTCCACTGATCGGTGATAGTTTCGCGGCGCTTGAGATCGACGACCGTAACGTCGGCGTCATAGCCGACAGATATGCGGCCTTTACATGCGATACCGAACACGCGCGCCGGACCGGCACTGGTTAGATCGACGAAGCGTTGCAGGCTCAGCCGCCCGGCGTTTACGTGATCGAGCATCACCGGAACCAATGACTGCACGCCGGTCATGCCGGAGTGGGTCTTCGGATAGACCAGCGCCTTTTCCTCGCGGGTGTGCGGCGAATGGTCGGAGCCGATATTGTCGATGACGCCTTGCGCGATGGCGTTCCACAGACCGGCGCGGTGAGCGGCATCGCGGATCGGCGGATTGAGCTGCGCCAAAGTCCCGAGCTTCTCGTAACAGTCGGGGGCGGCCAAGGTGAGATGCGCCGGGGTCGCTTCGGCGGTGGCGACGTCCTTGTGATCGGCCAGGAAGATCGCTTCGTCTTTCGAGGTGACGTGCAGGACGTGGACACGCTTGCCGGTTTCATGCGCCAGCCGGATCAGGCGTTGCGTGCAGATCAGCGCGGCTTGCGCGTCGCGCCAGACCGGGTGCGAGCGCGGGTCGCCCTCGATGCGCAGGTCCATGCGCTCGCGCAGGCGATTTTCGTCCTCGGAATGGAACGCGGCGCGGCGGTTGATCGCCTTGAGCACGGCGCGCACGCCCTCGTCGTCGTCGATCAGCAGCGTGCCGGTCGACGAGCCCATAAACACCTTGACCGCGCAGGCGCCCGGCAGCCGCTCGAGTTCGCCGAGGTCGCGGGTGTTCTCGCGCGTCGCGCCGACATAGAAGGCGAAGTCGCAATGCATGCGGTGATGCGCGCGCTTGACCTTGTCGGCCAGCGCGCCGGCGTCCGTGGTCGGCGGGATCGTGTTCGGCATTTCGAACACGGCGGTGACGCCGCCGAGCACGGCGCCGCGCGAGCCGCTTTCCAGGTCTTCCTTGTGCGTCAGGCCGGGCTCGCGGAAATGCACATGCGTGTCCATGACGCCGGGCAGAAGGTGCAGCCCGCGGCAGTCGACGGTCTCGCCGGCATGGCTCAGCGACAGATCGCCGATGGCCGCGAAGCGGCCGCCGCGTATGCCGATATCGCGCAGGCCCTCGCCGTCCTGATTGACGACGGTTCCACCCTTGAGAATGAGGTCATAGGTTTCGGCCATGGCGGTCCAGTAGGCTTTAAGACGGGACTTTAAGGCAGGCACTTTAAGGCTTGCCTGACAGCGCTTACGTTTCGCCGCGAGGTCTGGCAAGAGACTACCCCGTCCACGGGGGCGAAAAGAGAGCCAAAAATGCAAGCAGCGCTGCTACCCGAACGAGGCGTGGTCAAGGTTGCCGGCGACGACGCCCGGCACTTTCTCAATGGGCTGGCCACTACCGACATCAGCAAGGTCGCCCCCGGCAGAGCGCGCTTCGGCGCGCTGCTGACGCCGCAAGGCAAGATCATCGTCGACTTCATCGTCGTCGAAGCCCTGCCCGAAGACGGCAGCGGCTTTTTCCTCGATTGCCCGAAGCCGCTGGTGCAGCCCCTTGTGGAAAAGCTGACCTTTTACCGGCTGCGCGCCAAGGTGACGATCGAGGACCTGTCCGCCAATCTCGGCGTCATGGCCTATTGGGGCGATAAGGCCATCGGCACCGAGAGCGACTACGGCCTGTCTTACGGCGACCCGCGCTTGCCCGGCTTAGGCATGCGCATCATCGTGCCGCCGGAACTGGCGGCGGAGACTGCCGCCGATCTCGGCGCCAAACTGGTCGAGCCGGACATCTATGATGCGCACCGCATCGCGCTCGGCGTGCCGCGCGGCGGCCAGGATTTCACCTATCTCGACGCCTTCCCGCACGAAGCCGATATGGACCAGCTCGCCGGCGTCGATTTCGACAAAGGCTGTTATGTCGGCCAGGAAGTGGTCTCGCGCGTCGAGCACCGCTCGACCGCGCGCAGCCGCGTCGTGCCAATTGTTTATGACGAAGGCGCGCCGATGCAGGGCATGCCGGTGGCGGTCGGCGATAAATATATCGGCGCTGTCGGCTCGACCGCGAACGGCCACGGCCTGGCGCTGCTGCGGCTCGACAAAGTCGCCGAGGCTTTGGCAAATTCGGCGCCGATGACCGCCGGCGGCGTGCCGATCCGCGTGCGCAAACCGGACTGGGGCACGTTCGCCTGGCCCGGCGAGGACAAGGCTTCCTCATGAGCGGCGCGATCACCCATGACGACGGCCTGGTCCGCTGCCCCTGGCCGAAGACCGACCCGCTTTACGTCGCCTATCACGACGAGGAATGGGGCGTGCCCGAATGGGACGACCGCGCTCTGTTCGAAAAGCTCATTCTCGATGGCTTCCAGGCCGGGTTGTCTTGGATCACGATTTTGCGCAAGCGCGACAATTTCCGCGCCGCTTTCGACGATTTCAATCCCGAGAAGATCGCCCGCTATACGCCGAAGAAGGTCGAGCGGCTGATGAACGATGCCGGCATCGTGCGCAACCGCGCCAAGATCGTCGGCACGATCGGCTCGGCCAAGGCGTTCCTCAAGATCATGGACAAGGGTCCCGGATTTTCCGCGATGCTGTGGGATCATCTCGGCGGCAGACCGCTCGATCACAAGATTGGTGCGCGCGCGAAGACGCCGACCGAAGACGAAATTTCACGCGCAATGAGCAAGCAACTGCTCGGCCATGGTTTCAAATTCGTCGGCCCCACCATTGTCTATGCCTTCATGCAGGCGGTCGGCATGGTCAACGATCATCTGGTGACCTGTCACTGCCACGCCAAGTGCAACAAGCTGGCGAAGCGCAAATGAGCAAAGCCGCCAAAGCCGGCGCGCCGCGCGCCTGGCAACGCATGTTGTCGGGACGCCGGCTCGATCTGCTCGACCCCTCGCCGCTCGACGTCGAACTGGAAGACATCGCGCACGGTCTGGCGCGCGTCGCACGCTGGAACGGCCAGACCAAGGGCGCGCATATCTTCTCGGTGGCGCAGCACGTGCTGCTGGTCGAAGCGCTGGCGCGGCAGAAATCGCCGACGCTGGACGCGCGCGGCCGCCTCGCCGTGCTGCTGCACGATAGCGCCGAATACGTCATCGGCGACATGATCTCGCCGTTCAAGGCGGTGATCGGCGACAGCTACAAGGTCGTCGAGCATCGGCTGCTCGCCGCCATTCACCTGCATTTCGGGCTGCCGGCGAAACTGCCGGAAACCTTGCTCAAGTTGATCAAGGCCGCCGACCGCAACGCGGCCTATCTCGAATCGACGCATCTGGCCGGTTTCGCCGATGCGGAAGCGCGCAAATTCTTTGGGCCGCCGCCGAAATATTCCGCCGCGATGGAGCGCGACTATCTCACGCCCTGGCCGGCTTCGACCGCCGCCAAACGCCTGACCGAGCGGATCGAGAAATTGTTACGCGCCTGAGGTTTGCTTCGTCGCTGCTTCGGACTAGATACAACCCATGATCCATGTCTGCTCCCTCGCCCGCCTGCACGCCACGGTCGACGAGACCGGCGCCAGCCATATCGTCACGCTGCTGCGGCAGACCGACCGCGCCACGCGGCCGGCCCACATCGCGCCGCAAAATCATCTGATCCTCGGCCTCGAGGACATCGCCGAGGCCAGTGAAGGCCAGACCCTGCCCGCCGACGAACATGTCGCGCGGCTTCTGGCCTTCGCGCAAAGCTGGGACCGCAAGGCGCCGATGGTGGTGCATTGCTTTGCCGGCATAAGCCGTTCGACCGCCGCCGCCTTCACCGCCGCCTGCGCGCTCAATCCAGCCCGCGACGAAGCGGAAATCGCCCGCGCCATCCGCGATGCGTCGGCGACCGCCATGCCCAATACCCGCATCGTCGCCATCGCCGACCGCATGCTCAAGCGCGACGGGCGCATGGTGCGCGCGGTCGAAGCCCTGGGGCGCGGACTGGAAGCGCCGGAAGGCCATCCGTTCCGGCTCGATTTGCTTTAGCGACCTGCGCTACACTTGTCGCGCAAAGAACGGGGGCAAGTGTGACGGACTATTCCTACGGCGTGGTCGATTCAGATGTCCTCAAATCCTATGACGGCCTTGGCTTTCTCAGAGCCATCATCGCCGGCACGCTGCCGCAACCTCCAATCAGCGAAGTGATGGGTTTTCATTTGACCGAGGCCGATCCCGGCCGCGTCGTCTTCGAAGGTCTTCCAAACCTACAACACTACAACCCGATCGGCAGCGTGCATGGCGGCTTCGCCGCGACCTTGCTCGACTCCGCGCTCGGTTGCGCCATCTTCTCGACGCTGCACAAAGGCGATGCCTGGACCACGCTGGAGCTGAAGCTCAATTATGTGCGCGCCATGAGCCACGACACCGGCCCGGTGCGCGCCGAGGGCCGCGTCATTCATCGCGGCCGCACCGTGGCGACGTCGGAAGGCGACTTGAAAGACGCCGCCGGCAAGCTCTACGCGCACGCCACGACGACCTGCATGATTTTTCCGGCGAAGGGCTGAGGCGGGTCGCTCTAGCCCTGCGTCTTGGGAATATGCACGACCATGCCATCGAGCCGCGACGTGACGACGACGCGGCAGGCCATGCGGCTGTTGCGTTTCACCGGCGCGGCGACCTCGTCGAGCTTGTGGTCTTCCTCGGGCGTGATCGGCGGCAACAGCGACGTATAGCGTTCGTCGATATAGACGTGACAGGTGCCGCAGGCGCAGCTGCCGGCGCAGGCGCCAATGATACCTTCGACCGCGGTGTCGACCGCCGCCTGCATCACCGTGATACCGTCCGGCGCGTCGACCGACACGCGCGCGCCATTCGGCTGAACGTAAACGAGGTTCGCCATGACCGCTCTCCGACACAAACGCACGCACGGTTTTATGCCGTGCGCGGCAACGTTACGCGGCTATCATTGAGGTTTAGTTTCTTTCGGCGGTCAGCGACGAGCGCAGGCCGAGCGGCAGGCCGCTATCGTTGCTGACGCTGGCGCGCGTGGTGCGGCGGGTGAATTCGCAATAGGCAAATCCCAGACCCGAGATCGAACCGCGGAAACTATTGTCGTCCAGCTTTTCCAGATTGAAGCACGGGTCGATCGGCAGGCCGCGCAGCGACGCGCACACCGACTCGCCTTTGACCTGGAGCGTGTTGGGCGGCAGCACGGCGTAGCGCACTTTGCCCGCGCCCTGGAACTGGATGGAACCGACCACGGAACCGTCGGCATGAACGCGGCCCTGGCCGCGCGTTCCTTCAAAGCAATTATAGCTGAAGGTCTTGCCGATGACGAAACGGCGCGCCTCCTCGGCGGTCATTTCCCCGGCCATAGCCGGAACCGCCGCCAACAAGCCAACTATGCATGCAAAGCCACGCAACATTTCCACGACTCCGACTCGACGCCACATAAGTTTACGCGGGCTCAGGCCCTTATTTAAAGTCCAAAGCGAGTATGCCTAACGAAAGTCGCCAAATCCTGAACACGTTTACCCGATTTTGACCACGACGCGCCCGCGGATCTGGCCGGCGACGATAGCGGCGGCGGCGTCAGGCACCTCGGCAAGGCCGATTTCCCGTGTCATCGCGGCCAATTTGGGGCGATCGAGGTCGATTTCGAGCCGTTTCCACGCCTCTTGCCGCCTGGGCAGCGGGCACATCACCGAGTCGATGCCGTAAAGACACACTCCCCGCAAAATAAACGTCGCAACGGAAGTCGGCAGGTCCATGCCCCCGGCCAATCCACAGGCCGCTACCCCGCCAGCGTAGCGGGTCATCGACAGCAGGTTGGCCAAGATCGTGGAACCCACCGCATCGACGCCGCCGGCCCAGCGCTCCTTGGCCAGCATTTTGACCGGCCCGGTCAGGGCGGCGCGCTCGACGATCTCGGCAGCGCCTAGGCTTTTGAGATAATCGGCTTCCTCGGCGCGCCCGGTGACCGCGCTGACGGAAAACCCGAGCTTGGACAGCAACGCGACGGCGACCGAGCCGACGCCGCCCGCCGCCCCCGTGACCGCCACAGGCCCGCTGGCCGGCGTCAGGCCGTGGCGCTCCAGCGCCATGACCGACAGCATCGCCGTATAGCCGGCGGTGCCGATGGCCATCGCCTCGCGCGCGCTCATGGTCGAAGGCAGCCGCACCAGCCAGTCGCCCTTGACGCGGGCCCTCCCGGCATAAGCGCCAAGATGGGTCTCGCCGAGGCCCCAGCCATTGAGGATGACCTTGTCGCCCGCGTTCCAGGCGGCGTGGCTGGAGCTTTCGACGGTGCCGGCGAAATCGATGCCGGCGATCATCGGAAAGCGGCGCACCACCGGCGCCTTGCCGGTGATGGCGAGACCGTCCTTGTAATTGAGGCAGGAATAATCGACCCGGACGGTGACGTCGCCGTCCATCAGATTGGCGTCGTCGAAATCGGCAAGCCCGGCTTTGGTGCCGGTCTCGGTCTTCTCAACCACCATCGCCTTGAATGTCGCCACGCGCTTGCTCCCTTAAATTATGGGAGCATTCTTGGCGCGCGACGAAGTAGGACGCAAGCGGTCAGGCAGGCATCGCGGCGGCAGCCGGCCGCAGCACCGGCTTCTCGACAATGGGCAGATTGATCAGCGCCGACAGCACCCCGAAGAACACCGACAGCCACCAAACCGGATTATAGGAGCCGAAGTATTCGAACGCGAAACCGCCGAGCAGCACGCCGAGGAAGCCGCCGACCTGATGGCTGAAGAAGGCAAAGCCGAACAGCATGGTCAGCCAGCGCGTCCCGAACATCACCGCGACCAGTCCCGACGTTGGCGGCACGGTCGACAGCCACAACAGGCCGGTGACCGCGCCGAAGATCAACGTGCCGACGGTGGATGGCGGCATCATGATGAACACGACGATCGACGCCGCGCGCGCCGCATAGATGATCGACAGGATGTAACGCTTCGGCATGCGGCTGCCAAGAAAACCCGAGGTCATTGAACCGACGATGTTGAACAAGCCGATGACGGCGAGCGTCCAGCCGCCGACCTGCGCCGATATTCCGCGGTCAATCAGATAAGACGGCAGATGCACAGTGACGAAAGCAAGCTGGAAACCGCAGGTGAAGAAGCCGGTCACCAGCAGCACATACGAACGATGGCCAAAGGCTTCGGTCAAAGCCTGCTTCGCCGATTGAGTCGCGAGCGGTGCGGGTGCGCCCGGCGCGCGGCGCGGCGTCGCCAGCGCCATCGACAGGGGCAGGATCAGCAACAGGATGCCGCTGAAGATCAACAGCGCCGTCTGCCATCCATAGGCGTCCATCAGGCCGACGCCCAGCGGCGAGAACAAGAACTGGCCGAACGAACCGGCGCCTGTGCCGACGCCGAAAGCGATCGAGCGCCATTCTTCCGGCAAGAGCTTGCCGAAGCCGCCGATGACAATGGTGAACGAACTAGCCGACAGGCCGAAGCCGATCAGCACACCGGCGGTTAAATCGAGGCTGCCTGGCGTCGTCGAATAGCCCATCAGGCCGATGCCAGCGGCATAGAGGACCGCTCCGAAAGCGAGCACCAGATTGGTCCCGTATTTGTCGGCTATGGCGCCGGCAAAGGGCTGGCCGACACCCCACAGCAGGTTCTGGATCGCAAGCGCCATCGCGAAGACGTCACGGCCCCAGTGATTGGTCTGCGACATCGGATTGAGAAAAAAGCCGAGCGACGAGCGCGGCCCGAAACTGATCATGGCGATGAGACTGCCGCAGATTATAATCACCAGCGGCGTGCGCCACGTGGCTACCGCCGATTTATCCGCTGTCGCTGGCATAGCCATGGGGGGGGGCACTCCGCTCGGGGTCACTCGCTGTCCGGTCGAACCGGCGCGAAGGCGGAACATAGGGCGTTCGCGTCCCGTTCTGAAACGAATATTCGTGATCCAAGTCATTTACCCGGCACATGGCTTGGCCCGGGCCGGCGGCGAAAAAGCCCGTTTTTATTGTCCAATTGAAATGGGCCGTCGCGGACCGGCAAATGCGGCCCGCCACGGTCAAGTCACAGCTTTTTGACCTCAGCCGCCGTCAAAGTAGCGTCGCCCCAGCGCGGTTCCTCGGCGCCGTCGCCCCAGTTGCGCGGCCGGTAGAAGATCAGCCCGCCGAGCTTGTCCATCTTCTTCATCTCGCGCACCCAGTTCGGCCGCGCCCAGTCGTCGTGATAATGGGTCGACTTGGCGACCTCCGGCATCCACAGTTTTCCGTCGAGCGTGTCGCGTGCGATTTTTTGCGCCCGCGCCCACGCGTCCGGCTCGGTGATCGCCTTCGATTTGCCGTCGCAGGCGAAGGTGAACTGGCAGGCAAGACGGCGATGGTCATTCTGATAAACGACGCCGCAAACGTCGTTGGGATAATACGGCGTGAAGGCCCGGTTCAGCACGACCTGCGCCACCGCGATCTGCGCCCGCACCGGCTCGTCGCGCGATTCAAAATAGATCGCATTGGCCAGACACTTCTCGGCTTTGACTCGCGCCGGGCCGGAAAGTTTCAACCGCTCGGCCGGCGTGCGTGGATGCTGATCGACGCCGGTCACGACGCCCTTGCTGGCGACGCTCTCGCCGGCCTTGGCCGAACCGTTGGCCATGTCGTCCAGCTGTCGCGGCGCGATCGCCGACTCCTTGATGTCCGGATCGATCAGGGCGAACACCACCGGCGCTTCGCCCGGCGCCCAGGGTGCGATCCGTTGATCGCCGCCCGTCAGCGGGTCGGCGCCGAAAAAGACGCGGCCCTCGTTGATCGGCGTGTCCTTAAAAAGTCTCGGCGCCGGTTTGACGCCAGGCATTTCCGGTTCGGCCGGCGGCGTGGCGGCGAAACGCTCCTGCGCCTTGGATGAAAGAATCGCATCGGCTTTATCGGGCGCCGGTTCGATATCGGCCATCGGCGGCAACGGCGGCAGCGGCTCGCGCGCCCGCGCCGCGAGCGAATCCTGTTTCGACCGGCGATTGACGCTCGGGAAACGCAAAGGCGCATTGGCATCGCCGAGCGGCTGCGCGCCGATCGAGCCGGCGATATCGGCCGGATCGAAATTCGCCAGGGCGTAAACCGGCGGCGGCGGAATATAGGTGCCGACCGGACGCGGCATCGAGAACATGGCGGCGTGAATGGTGCCGAAAGGCGATGCGATCAAATGCGCCCGCGCACGCTCGGCGACCGCCGGCTGGCGCGCCAGCAAAGCGCCGAGGTCCTGGTAGCCGATAGTTTGGGGCAACAACGCGATGACCAGCACGCCAAACCCGGTTCGCACCAGACGCGACGATCCACGCCGATGGCGCTTTGCTGACCTGTGACTCACTCTGCTCACGCAACACCACAACAAACCACGGCGACTGCCGACCCGACGCCGACAATGCGACAGGTTTCGTTATGGGGCGGTTAACCTTGAAATTCCGCTAACGAGCGCGGTTCCCGGAACGGGCCCGGATCGGTTGACCGCGTCCCGCGCCGCAACCGGCGCGAGGGAACATTAACCATATCGCAAGGGCTGACGGCCACTATGCGGTGGAAAATTACCAGCGAGCCGGCATGTCCATTCAAGACGTCGTTATCGCCCTGGCCGGCCAGGCGCCATTATGGCTCGGCCTTGGCCTGGCCTTTCTGCTTGCGATCGCCATTCCGCTGCGGCGGCTGCGCGCTCAGAATCTGCGGCTGTCGGCGGCGCTCAACAATATGTCGCAAGGCCTCAACATGTTCGATGCGCAGGGCCGCATCACTTTGTTGAACACGCGCTATCTCAATATGTACGGCCTGTCCCCGGACATCGTGAAGCCTGGCTGCACGCTGCATGAGCTCATTCAGCATCGCGTCGATACCGGCCTGTTAAGCTGCGACGTCGATGCCTATTGCAAACGAATTCTGGACGGCGTCGGCAAGCGGGAGAGCACACCGCATTACGTACAGGCGAGCGACGGCCGCATCGTTCTGGCCAAGAACGAGCCGCTGCCCGGCGGCGGCTGGGTGTCGACCCACGAGGACGTCACCGAACAGCGCCGCGCCGAGGAAGAACGCGCGGCAATCCGCGATCACGAAAAACGCCGCGCCGCGGTCGAGCAGGCCATTGCCGCGTTTCGGCCGCTGGTCGAGCAATTGCTGTCGCGCGTCAGCGGCAGCGCCACCGCCATGCGCGCGACCGCCGACAGCCTGTTCGGCTCGTCCGATCAGACGTCGCAGCGCGCCGACAGCGCGGTGCAGGCGTTCAACGAAGCCAGCGCCAATGTCGAGACCGCCGCGGTCGCCGCCGAGGAACTGTCGCAGTCGATTTCCGAGATCAGCCGCCAGCTCACCCACACCAGCGACATCGTCCGCCTCGCCACCGAGGAAGCGACATCGACCGATAGCGAGATCGCCGGTCTTGCCGCCGGCGCGAAGAAGATCGGCGACGTCGTCAAGCTAATCCGCGACATTGCCGGGCAGACCAACCTGCTGGCGCTCAACGCCACGATCGAAGCGGCGCGCGCCGGTGAAGCCGGCCGCGGCTTCGCGGTGGTCGCGGCCGAAGTGAAATCGCTGGCGGTGCAGACCGCCAAAGCGACCGAGGAAATCGCCAGTCACATTCAGGCGGTGCAGCAATCGACCGGCGGCGCCGTCGAAGCGATCCGCAAGATCGCCGGCCGCATGCACGAGATCAACCAGTACACCACCGCGGTCGCCGCCGCGGTCGAACAGCAAAGCTCGGCGACCAGCGAAATCTCGAACAATGTCGCCAGCGCGGCGAAGGGCTCGGGCCACGTTGTCGAAGTCCTGGGCGAAGTGGTCGGCGCGGCCGGCGAGACGCGGGTCTCCGCCGATGTGGTGCGCGACGCCTCGCAGACGGTGGAAAACGCCGTCTCCAACCTACGCCTCGAGGTCGAGGATTTCCTCGCCAAGGTCGCGGTCTAGACCATCTCGACCTAGATGCCCGCCGTCAGGCGCAGGAACACGATCGGCACCACCGCGATCACGAATCCGATCAGCCGCGTCTGCATCGTCATCGGCGGCCCGCCGGCCAGACCGCCGCGCAGATAAACCGCGACCGCCTCGAACAGCCCGACGCCGATCAGCACCCAGAAATACGGCCCGAGGCTCAGCGAGCGCGTCTCCGGCGCATACATCAGCACGGCGCCGACGGCGACGCCGAGGACGGCGCAAAACATATAGAATACGCGCTCGATGCTCATTCCGGCATCATGCCTGACTGGCCGCGACCTTGCCAAGCGCGGCCTGCGCGGCCGATAGCCGCGCGATCGGCACGCGGAACGGTGAGCAGGAGACATAATCGAGCTTGGCGTCATGGCAGAACGCGACCGACGCCGGATCGCCGCCATGTTCGCCGCAAATGCCGACCTTCAGCTTCGGCCGCACCTTGCGGCCGCGCTCGATGCCGATCCTGACCAGTTCGCCGACGCCCTCGCGGTCTATCGACACGAAGGGATCGGACGAGAGAATGCCGCGCGCGGTGTAAAAGCCGAGGAAGCTTGCCGCATCGTCGCGCGAAATGCCGAACGTCGTCTGCGTCAGATCGTTGGTGCCGAAGGAGAAGAACTCCGCCGTCTCGGCGATCTCGCCGGCCATCAGGCAGGCTCGCGGCAATTCGATCATGGTGCCAACGTCGTAGGCCAGTTTGGCGCCGGTTTCCTTGGTGACCGCCTGCGCCATCGCGTCGATGCGCGCCTTGACCAGATCGAACTCGGCGCGCGTCGCGATCAATGGCACCATGACTTCCGGATGCACCGCCATGCCGCTGCGCTTGCCGACATCGGCGGCCGCCTCGAAAATGGCGCGCGCCTGCATCTCGGCGATTTCCGGATAGGCGATGGCAATGCGGCAACCGCGGAAGCCGAGCATCGGATTGAATTCGGCAAGTTCCTTGGCGCGGTCGGCGATCTTCCTGGCCGGCACGCCCATCGCGGCGGCAACCTCGGCGATCTCCTCATCGCCATGCGGCAGGAATTCGTGCAGCGGCGGATCGAGCAGACGGATGGTGACGGGACGGCCGTCCATGATCTCGAACAGCTCGACGAAATCCTGGCGCTGCATTGGCAGCAATTTGGCGAGCGCGGCGCGACGCGATTTCTCGTCGTCGGCGAGAATCATCTCGCGCACCGCCTGGATGCGTTCTTCATCGAAGAACATATGCTCTGTGCGGCACAGGCCGATGCCCTCGGCGCCGAAACGCACGGCGGCTTTCGCGTCGTTCGGCGTGTCGGCATTGGCGCGGACGCCGAGCTTGCGCACCTTGTCGGCCCAGCCGATCAAGGTCGAAAACTCGCCGGATAGTTGCGGCTCGATCATGTCAACCTTGCCCTCCAGCACCTGACCGGTGGAGCCGTCGACGGTGATGTGATCGCCTTTGCGGAAGGTCTTGCCGCCGGCGATCATGGTGCCGGCATTGTAGTCGACGCGGATCTGCCCGGCGCCCGAGACGCAGGGCTTGCCCATGCCGCGCGCGACGACCGCCGCGTGCGAGGTCATGCCGCCGCGCGTCGTCAGAATGCCCTCGGCCGCGTGCATGCCGTGAATGTCTTCCGGCGAGGTCTCGACGCGCACCAGCACGACCTTGCGACCATCCGATTTCAACTGCGCCGCTTCGTCCGACGAGAACACGATCTCGCCCGACGCCGCGCCGGGCGATGCCGGCAGGCCGGTGGCGATGACATTGCGCTGCGCCTTCGGGTCGATGGTCGGGTGCAGCAACTGGTCGAGCGACAAAGGATCGACGCGCAGCACCGCTTCGTTCCGGGAGATCAGGCCTTCGTTGGCCAGTTCAACCGCGATGCGCAGCGACGCCTTGGCGGTGCGCTTGCCCGAGCGCGTCTGCAGCATCCACAACTTGCCCTGCTCGACGGTGAATTCGAGATCCTGCATGTCGCGGTAGTGGCGCTCGAGCTTGTTGTAGATGCGCGTCAGCTCGGCATAGGCCTTGGGCAGCGTGGCTTCCATCGACGGCTTGTCGGAGCCGGCCTCAAGCCGCGCCGCTTCGGAAATTTCCTGCGGCGTGCGGATGCCGGCGACGACGTCCTCGCCCTGCGCGTTGATGAGGAATTCGCCGTACAGTTTTTTCTCGCCGGTCGAGGGATTGCGGGTGAAGGCAACGCCGGTCGCCGACGACTCGCCCATATTGCCGAACACCATGGCTTGCACGTTGACCGCGGTGCCCCAGCTTTCCGGAATGGCGTGCAGGCGGCGATAGGTGTTGGCGCGCTGGTTCATCCACGAACCGAACACGGCGCCGATCGCGCCCCACAATTGCGCGTGCGGGTCCTGCGGAAAATCCTGGCCGAGTTCGTCGCGGACGCGCTTTTTATATTTCACGACCAGGTCGGCCCAGTCGTCGTCGGTCAGGTCCGTGTCGAGATTGTAGCCCTGACGTTCCTTGTGGATGTCGAGCAGTTCCTCGAAATGTTCATGGCCGACGCCGAGAACGACGTCGGAATACATGGTGATGAACCGGCGATACGAGTCATAGGCAAAGCGGCGGTCGCCGGATTTCTTCGCCAGCGCCTCGACGGTTTCGTCGTTAAGGCCGAGGTTCAACACCGTATCCATCATGCCCGGCATCGAGGCGCGCGCGCCGGAGCGTACCGACACGAGCAGCGGATTGACCTTGTCGCCAAACGTCTTGCCGGTAATCTTGCCGACCTGCACCAGCGCCTTCTCGACCTGGTCCTTCAGCTCTTTCGGATATTGCTGCTTGTTGGCGTAATAATAGGTGCAGACTTCGGTGGTGATGGTGAAGCCGGGGGGGACCGGCAGGCCGAGATTGGCCATCTCGGCCAGGTTCGAGCCCTTGCCGCCGAGCAGGTTCTTCATCGCCGACTTGCCCTCGGCCTTGCCGCCGCCGAAGGCGTAGACCCATTTGCCCTTGCCACCGACTTTGCCGGACTGGCCGGCAGTCTTCGCAGCGGGCTTTTTCGCCGCTTTCGCGACGGCTTTGCGCGCGGCGGGCTGCTTTTTCGCGGGTTTTGCGGGTTTTCGCTTGGCCATGGTCGATCACTTGGATTTTAAGAGGAAGCATTCGCTGCCGACGGGACGGCTGAAATGCATATAGGGGGCGATATCGCCCCCTAAAAGCACCGGCGCGGGCAAGCGCGCAAGTCCGGATCGGCCCTTAGTGCAAAGGTATGACGTTCAGGCCGACCAGGCCGATGAAGATCAGATAGGCGGCGACGATAAAACGCAGCAGCCCGGGGATGACGAGAATAAGGATGCCGGCGACAAGCGCGACGATCGGCTGGATATTGGCGAGACTGATGACCATGGCAGTTTCCTTCGGGTTTGAATGGAAAGGGAACGAGGCAGCGGACGCAAGAGTTCCCTACGCGACCGCCCGCGCGGAGCCAATACGGTCGGCCCCGGTAATCCCCGGTTGCGCGCAGACCCACATCGCCACCCCCGTCCGCGGCTTGGATACCGCCATCAGGCCGAGGGGCCGCACCAGCCGGGCAAATAGTGCGCCTCCTGGCTTTTGGCGAGCGTAACAGCCTGATCCATGGCGTCAGCAAAGTTGCGCTTGATCCTGGCGCGCTTAACGCGGCGGCGCAGGAAGTCCGCCCACAGAAATTCGCTGAAGGGCGTCGTGTCCTTGGCGAATCCGCCGAGGCGGCGCAGTTCGCCGGCAAGGCTGCGGTACGGGTCGTCCTCAAGACCCTTGATCGATTTCGGCAGCTTGTTGAAATCGCGGCGGCGCCCCTTGCCGTCATAGGGATGAACCCAGCCGCGATTGTCGATGAAGGTCCAGAATTCGTCCTGCTGGAGCGCGCTGAGATCCAGGACAGTGGTCGTCAACACCTGTTCAAGCCCCTCACCGTGTAGCGCCAGCGCCAGGTGATGATGGTCGATGATGTAATGCCGCTTTCCGGGTCCCAGGATAACCGGGATCATATGCGTGCCGAGGAAACGGCCGACTTTCTTCGGCTTGCGCGCCTGCAATTCCTCGCGCTTCAACTCGACTTCGCGCATGCCAACGGTCATTTGTGTCGGACGCAGATCGGCGATCAAGACGGGCTTGAGCACCGGCTCGCGAAGATCTTTCATCGCATCCTCCAGTATTACGGTGTTGGCGGCGGCGTATTGTCGGGAACTTCAACCCTGCGGCGAACGGCCTTCTCAATATCGCCGCCCCAGATCAAGACGACCAGCGCAAGGAACAGGCCCGGGATGACGACTGCCCAGTCGGCGACCGCGCAGGCGATCCCCAGGCAAGCCGTCAGCCAGGTGCTGGCCGCCGTGGTCAGGCCGTGAATCTTCGAACCGCTGGCGGTGCGGATGATGACGCCGGCGCCAAGAAAGCCGATGCCGGTGAGAATGCCCTGCATGGCGCGGGTCGCGTCACCCGGCCCGCCGACATGCGCCGCGGCCATAACGGCAAGCGCCGCCCCCAGAGCGACCAAACCCAGCGTGCGCACACCAGTCTGCTTTTCGTGAAGATCGCGATTGAGGCCAATCACCCCGCCTACCACCACCGCAGCCGCGAGCCGAAGCGTCACTTCAAATATGTCCATACCCGCAATCTAGCTGAACGAGGCACGCCGCGAAACAGGCTGGCACCCTAGCCCTCGATCTTGGAGAAATCCGCCACCGCGCGCGTCGCCTCGCGGATTTCATTCAGGAGCGTCAGGCGGTTGGCGCGCACTTCCTTGTCGTCGGCATTCACGGTGACCTTGTCGAAAAAGGCATCGACGAAGGGGCGCAACTTGGCCAGCGCCGTCATCGCGGCGGCGAAGTCTTCCTTGGCCACAGCGGCCGAGGCTTCCGACTTGGCGGTGGCGACGGCCGAGGCGAGCGCCTTCTCTTCCGCTGCGTCGAGCAGCTTGCCATCGACCGCGCCGTTGTAGCTCTTGCCGTCCTTCTTCTCCTCGATGCGGAGAATGTTGGAGGCGCGCTTGACGCCGGCGAGCAGGTTCTTGCCGTCGTCGCTGTCGAGGAATTTGCCGAGCGCCTCGACGCGTCGGACGACCATCAGCAGGTCATCCTGGCCTTCCAATGCGAACACGGCATCAACCAGATCGTGCCGCGCGCCCTGCTCGCGCAGTTGGACCTTGAGGCGGTCGGCGAAGAAAGCAAGCAACTCCGGCTTCGCAATCTTGTTCAACGACAGGCGCAACTGATTGTCGATGATAATGCGAATAACGCCGAGCGCCGCTCTGCGCAGCGCATAGGGGTCCTTGCTGCCCGTCGGCTTTTCATCAATGGCCCAGAAGCCGACCAAGGTATCGATCTTGTCGGCGAGCGCGACGGCGATGGAAACAGGATCGGCCGGCACCAGATCGTCCGGGCCTTTCGGCCGGTAGTGATCCTCGCAGGCATGCGCGACGGCTTCGTCTTCGTTCTGCGCCTCGGCGTAGTACTTGCCCATCAGGCCTTGCAGTTCGGGAAATTCGCCGACCACTTCGGTGAGCAGATCGGCCTTGCACAGTTGCGCGGCGCGTTCGGCCTTGGCGACGTCGGCGCCGACCAAGGGTGCCAGCTGACCGGCGAGCGCGACGATGCGCGCGATGCGTTCTTCCTGCGTGCCGAGCTTTTCGTGAAAGACGATCTGCGAGAATTTCGGCAGCCGCGCTTCGAGCGGCGTCTTCAGGTCGGTCTCGTAGAAGAACTTGGCGTCGCTCAAGCGCGCGCGGATGACGCGCTCATTGCCAGCGACGATCGCCTTGCCGCCGTCGCTGGCCTCGATATTGGCGACGAGAATGAACTTGTTGACGAGCTTCGCCGTCTGCGGATCGCGCAGCACGAAACATTTCTGGTTGGTGCGGATGGTCGAGCGGACCACCTCGCCGGGAATGGCGAGGAAGGACTTGTCGAACTCGCCCATCAGCACGACCGGCCATTCGACCAGGCCGGCGACCTCGGCCAAGAGGCCCTCGTCCTCGACCAGCTCATAGCCTTGCGCGAAAGCCGCGTTCTTGGCGTCGGCGCGGATGATGTCCATGCGCCGCGTGGCGTCGAGCACGACCTTGGCGGATTCAAGCTTGGCGACGTAATCGTCGAAGCGGCGCACCTGAATTTCGCCGGGGCTGAGGAAGCGATGGCCGCGCGTGACGTCGCCGCCTGCGATGCCATCGATATCGAACGGCACCACGACCGGCTCCTCGGTCTCGGGGCCGAAAGTCGCGACGATAGAATGCAAGGGCCGCACCCAGGACAGCGAGCCGGCTTTCGCCGATTGCGCGCCCCAGCGCATCGACTTCGGCCACGGGAAGCCGCGCACGATTTCCGGAATCATCACGGCCAGCAGATCGAGCGCGGGCTTGCCTTCCTTCTCGGTGATGGCGACGTAGAAGTCGCCCTTCTTGTCGGCCTGCACCGTCGCCTGATCGATCGACGTCAAACCGGCGGCGCGCAGAAAACCGGCGATCGCCTGTTCGGGCGCGCCGACCTTGGGGCCTTTGCGTTCTTCCTTGAGATCGGGCGCGCGCGACGGCACGCCCTGCACGGTCAGCGCAAGACGGCGCGGCGTGGCGAAAGCCTTGGCGCCTTCGTAAGTGAGCCCGGCCGCGACCAGCCGGTCGGTGACCATTTTCTTCAGGTCATCGGCGGCGCGCGCCTGCATGCGCGCAGGGATCTCTTCGGAAAAGAATTCAAGCAAAAGATCGGGCATCAGGGAATCTTCTTGTGGCTGCCGTCACACAGCGGCGCCTTGGCCGAGCGCTTGCAGGTGCAGAAGAACGCCTTGCCGGTCGCGCCCGGGATGTATTCGGACGGCGTGAAGGCGGTGCCCTTGTGCGAGCCATCGCAGAACGGTTGCGTCTTAGAGCGGCCACAGGCGCACCACCAGTAGCTCTTGCCGGCCTCGACCTCGATGGCGATCGGTGCCCGCCCGCCAATGTGCGGTTCGTTTGTGTTCTGTTCGTTCATAGCGTCACCCCACCCGCTTCGGTCTTCAGCCAGGCCGCGCCGCAGGCCTTGGCCAGTTCGCGCACGCGCAAAATGTAGCTCTGCCGTTCCGTCACGGAGATGACGCCGCGCGCATCGAGCAGATTGAAAACGTGGCTCGCCTTGATGCACTGGTCGTAGGCCGGCAGCGCCATCAGGTGCTGCGCCTTGTCGGCGGAATATCCGGCCTCGAGATATTTCTGGCAGGCCTGCTCGGCCATCGTGAATTGCTTGAACAGCATGTCCGAGTCGGAGTGCTCGAAATTGTGCCGCGAATATTCCTTCTCGGCCTGCAGGAACACGTCGCCGTAAGTGACTCGTCTGTCGTCGTCGCGGCCGTTGAAGTTGAGGTCGTAGACGCGGTCGACGCCCTGCACATACATGGCCAGACGTTCGAGACCGTAAGTGAGTTCGCCGGCAACCGGCGCACATTCGACGCCGGCAACCTGCTGGAAGTAAGTGAACTGCGAGACTTCCATGCCGTCGCACCAGCACTCCCAGCCGAGACCCCAGGCGCCAAGCGTCGGGCTTTCCCAATCGTCCTCGACGAAGCGAATGTCGTGTAGCGCGGAGTCGATGCCGATGACTTTCAGCGAATTGAGATAGAGCTGCTGCAAGTCCGGCGGCGACGGCTTCAGGATCACCTGAAACTGATAGTAGTGCTGCAAGCGGTTCGGGTTCTCGCCATAGCGGCCATCCTTCGGCCGGCGCGACGGCTGCACGTAAGCCGCGTTCCATGCCTTCGGCCCGAGCGCGCGCAACGTCGTCGCCGGGTGAAACGTGCCGGCGCCGACTTCCATGTCGTAAGGCTGAAGAATGACGCAGCCATAGTCGGCCCAGTATTGCTGCAGCGCCAGGATCAGGCCCTGAAACGACCGGGTCGGATCGAGGCTGCCTTGGTGAGGCGCTGAGGAAGTCGCGTTGGCCATGCTTAACACTTGGCTATCTGTTGCTATCTATCTGATTTTAAAGGGCTGTGATTGCGCGCGGACCCTATCGGCGCGACCCAAAGGGGTCAAGTCGAGAGAGGTTTACCATTTATCTTTAGGGGATTTTGAACCCTGGCCGATAGCGTCGCGACTACTGGAAACGCAAGCCATAACGCGACCAAAGGAATTGGGCGATGATGACTTTTCAGCTGCTGGGAATGGGTTTCATGGCGCTGTTTTTCGGCGCGCTGATCACCGGCAATCCGGGCACCGTCAGCCGCGACTAATCGTTTCCCTCAGGCGCAAATCGATGCGCCCGAGGCACCAACCGGCCGCGCAAAAGATCAGGGGCGATATTCGCCGGTGCGCGGATCGCGCCGCAAGGTCGGGCGGTTTTCGCGGTCGGCGACGCGAACCCGGACCTGCCGTCTCGAATCAAGCTCGTCGTTGATCCGGCGTGCTTCCTTGACCACCCAATGCACGACCATGGCGCCGCCAAGCGTGACGAGCGACCATTTCACCAGTGGCGACAGCAGAAATGCGGGCATGTCGGCTCCTTATTGTCGGCGCGTGCCGGCAGGGTGATGAGCAACTACGGCAATTTCGCGGCTTGGAACATTACGTCTGCGTCATCCCGGGGCGCTACAACCCGTAACGCGACCACAGCGCACGCGCTTCCAAAGCCGAGATGAGGTCCGCGGCCAGCCCCGGACTGTCGCCGAAGCGATCCAGCAGACCGATGCCCGGCAGCTTGCGGCCGAAGAAATTTTTCTCGGCGGCGATCAACGGCATGCGCACCTTGTCGCCGTAGCGTTCCCGCAGGCACGACCGCAGATCGCCGCGATGATCGGCAAGGCCGAGTTCGATGGCATTGGCCGCGGTCCAAAATTCGCCGGAGAACAGAACCTTGTCGGCGCCATTAAGCCGCGCGCCGCGCCGCTCCTTCACCAGCGCAATGAAATGCGCGTGGATGTCCTTCTGCACCGCCTTGATGCGCTTCACGTCTTCCGGCTTCTCGGGCAGGAACGGATCGAGCATCGCCTTGCTGTCGCCGGACGTATAAAGCCGCCGCTCGATGCCGAGCTTTTCCATGAGCTTGTCGAAACCGAACGAGCCGCCGACCACGCCGATCGAACCGACGATCGAATAATCGTCGCAGATGATCTCGTCGGCGGCGCAGGCCAGCATGTAGCCGCCCGAGGCGCCGACATCCTCGATGAAGGCCAGCACCGGGATCTTCTTTTCTTCCGACAATTGCCGGATGCGGCGGAAGATCAGATGCGATTGCGACGGCGAGCCGCCCGGCGAATTGATAATGATTGCCACGGCCCGCGCCTTGCGCACCGAAAAGGCGCGCTCAAGCGTTTTGGCCGTGGTCGCCAGCATCAGACCGGGCCGCAGCGGCGACGAAACGCCGATGACGCCGGACAGGCGCACCACCGGTACTACCGGAATGGCGGCGCGGAACCGCGGCGGCAACAGCCAGCCGAGCGAACCGAGGACCCGGGACATGAAACCCGGCGGGAAGTCAGACGCAGATGCGGAAGGTTTCGACATGGCCTCACTTAACGCAGCCCGGAGCCCTCTAGTCAAAGGGCGCCACCTCACCGAACCGTGATGTCCACGATGGTATTCCCGTAGGTTGCACTGCACCAAATTGTGACGGATCGCCGCAGGAAGGTCCGAAATTAGCCGTTCATTAAGATTGGAATGCTTTTTGCAGTGCAGCAGGGACCAACGGTACGATTTGTGCGTTGGTGGTTGGAAGAGGAAGACTCATGGACCCCAAGCTCACCATCCTGTTCATGCTGATCGCGAGCATTATCGGGCTTTCGCACCTCGGCGACATGTCGTTCGGCCGTATGCGGCGCCTGATGCCGAGCCAGCGATGGCGCGATCTGATGCCGGGACGGCGCAGAATTTAGGCAGCTTTTGCCTCAGCGGCGGGCAAGCGACCGGCGTCGCTGCCTTTTGCCGCCATTGCTTCATTCATTCGCCAATCGGTCACTCGACAATCACTCACGCGGCAATCATTCACTCGCCAATCACTCACTTGCCATGGCGAGGGTGTCCCCGGCCCGCAGGATGGCTTCCGCCGCCGCCGAGGGCTTGCCCAGTTCATCGTTGAGTACGAGGCCCGGATAGTCCCGCATCGGACCGGTGCCGCCCTTCACAGCCCGCACCAGGACCCGGATCGCCGGCGCGCCAACGCGCGGCAGCACCGGTAAAACGGCAACCGCGCCGAACTCAGGCTTCAGCGCCGCCAGCACATCGCCGAGCGCATCGGCGCGCCAGATCAAGGTCAACACCCCGCGCGGCTTGAGCAGGAAGGCCGCGCTGGCCGCCCAGCGCGCCAAAAGGCCGGGACCGGCCGCATGCGCCAGACGGCGGCGCGGGTCGGGCGAGACATTCTGGCGCGCGGTGTCGTTGAACGGTGGATTCATCAGCACACGATCGACGCTCGCGGGGGCGAGCCCGGCCCGGCCAAGCGCGGCGATATCTCCGGCGTCGCAGGCGAGCGCTCTCACCCGGCCTTCCAGCCCGTTCAGCCGCGCATTACCGGCGGCAAGCTCAGTCAGGCCGTTGTCGATTTCAACCAATGTGACGTTGAGCCCCGGCATACGCACCGCCAGCGCCAGACCGGCGCCACCGACGCCGGCACCAAGATCGACCGCGCATTCGCCGGCGTTGCCGCCGGTCGCGGCTGCCAGCAACATGGCGTCATGGCCGACGCGATGGCCGCGCCTCGGCTGGCGCAACCGCAGGCGGCCGCCGAGCACGGCGTCCTCGGTGGTGTCGGGCTTAAGTTCAGCGTTCATCTTGCGATTCTTGGGGGCGCAACTCATGCGCCAGGCCGGCGTCGGTGAGCAGACGGCGGGCGGCGGCGACGTCGTTCTCGGCCACCAGAATGCGGCGCGGCAGCATGCCGAGCGAGCCTTCCAGCACGCTCATGTTCTGATCGAACACCAGATGCCGGATGCCGGCGCCGTCGAGCAACGAGCCGACCGCCGAAATCAGAACCATGTCGTTGGTGCGGACGATCTCGCGCATCAACCGGCCGTTCGTCCCCGCGAAAGCGGGGACCCCGAGCCAAAGCGCGAATATTTTAACGAGGAAGAACTGGACTCCCGCTTGCGCGGGAATGAACGGAGAATGGGCTCGTTCATTGCGTTCAGCCTTTCCGCCGTTCATCGCCCGGCGCGCGCAGCGACAGATAAGCGAGCAGCTTCATTTCGCGGCGGCCGCGCGTCACCGTGTCGAGCACCAGCCCGACCGAAAACGCCAGAAACGCCATCAGAATAAGCCCCATCGACAGCACTGCGGTCGGCAGCCGCGGCACCAGTCCGGTTTCCCAGAAAGTCACGACCACCGGAATCGACAGGCCGATGCCGACAATCGCCAGGGCATAGGCGAAGACGCTGAAGAAGATCAACGGCCGTTCGCTGCGGTAGAGTTGCAGGATGGTCCACAGAATGCGGAAGCCGTCGCGCCAGGTGTTGAGTTTGGAGATCGAGCCCTGCGGCCGCGCGAAATACGGCGTGTCGATTTCGGCGACCGGCAGGCCGAGTTCGAGCGCGTGAATGACCAACTCGGTTTCGATCTCGAAGCCGCCGGACAGCATCGGGAACGACTTGACGAAGCGGCGCGAAAACACGCGGTAGCCCGACAGCATGTCGCTGAAGGTCTTGCCGAAGACACTGGCGACGAAGGAGGTCAGCAGCCAGTTGCCGGCGCGGTGGCCGGCGCGGTAGGCGGCGACCTCCTGATCGACGCGGTTGCCGACAACCATATCGAGCCGGTCGGTCAGCAGACGGTCGACCATGCGCCGCGCGCTCGGCGCGTCATAGGTCGCGTCGCCATCGACCAGCACGTAGATGTCGGCCTCGACGTCAGTGAACATGCGCCGGACCACGAAGCCCTTGCCCTGGCGGCGTTCCTCGAACACCTCGGCGCCGGCGGCGCGCGCCACGGCGACGGTATTGTCGCTTGAATTGTTGTCGAAGACGAAGATCGTCGCTTCCGGCAGGGCCGCTTTGAAGTCCTTGACCACCGTGGCGACGGCGACTTCCTCGTTGTAGCAGGGAATAAGGACGGCGATTCTGTAGGGGCCGGGCTCAGCCGCGCCCGCCTCAGATGCCCGCTTTGTCGTGCTCTTCGCCAATCGATCCCCCCGCTTTGCCCGGAACTCGCGCATCTTTGGGTTGCCGGCCAGCCTTTGCTCTTACATCAAGTCGCCGGCGCGACAACCGATCATTTGATTTCAATCAGCAAGTCACTTGCCCGCTCATCATAGCGTTTCTATGCTCGGTTTGTCCCTTAAGCGTGAGGAGAGGCGTTTTGGCCGTCGTCGTACCCTTCGAAAGTCCGCATCCCGCCTCGATCGAGCGGCTGACCCGGCTGCTCGCCCCCGATATGGAACGCGTCAATACCGCGATCCTGGCGCGCACCGGCTCCGACGTCACCATGATCCCGGAAGTGGCCAATCACCTGATATCGTCGGGCGGCAAGAGGCTGCGGCCGATGCTCACCTTGGCGATGGCGCGGCTGTCCGGCTACACCGGCGACGGCCACATCAAGCTGTCGGCGGCCGTCGAATTCATGCACACCGCGACCTTGCTGCACGACGACGTCGTCGACCAGAGCGACATGCGCCGCGGCAAGCAGGCGGCGCGCATGTTGTGGGGCAACGAGGCCAGCGTGCTGGTCGGCGATTTCCTGCTCGGCCAGGCCTTCAAGATGATGGTCGAAGTCGGCTCGCTGCAGGCGCTCGATATTCTCTCATCCGCCGCCGCCGTTATCGCCGAGGGCGAGGTCATGCAGTTGGGCGCCGCCAAGAACACCGCGACCAATGAAGACGAGTACCTTGCGGTGATCCGCGCCAAGACGGCGGAACTTTTCGCTGCCGCCTGCGAAGTTGGGCCGGTTCTCGCCGGCAAGGACAAATCGGAAATCGCCGCCTGCCGCTCCTACGGCATGAATCTCGGCATCGCTTTCCAGTTGGTCGACGACGCGCTCGACTACGGTGGCAAATCGGCCAAGCTCGGCAAGAATGTCGGCGACGATTTCCGCGAGGGCAAGATCACGCTGCCGGTGGTGTTGTCGTTCCGGCGCGGCTCGGATTCAGAGCGCGCCTTCTGGAACCGCACGCTCGGCAAAGGCGAGGTCAATGACGGCGATCTCGACACGGCGATGGGCCTGATGGCCAAGCATCACGCCATCGAGGATACGGTCGGCCGCGCGCGCCACTACGGTGCGATCGCCACCGACGCGCTGGCGCTGGTGCCGGCCTCCGACATCAAGACCGCGCTGGAAGAAACCGTCGCCTTCTGCATCGCGCGCGCTCATTAATAAATACTATGCAGCATCGTCATGACTCCGCGCGGAGTTTGCGTTGTAGGCTATAGCCAAGCCACGTCCGACATCCGCCGGGCGAATAAAAAAACATTTGAAGGAAACGTACCATGAGCAGGCTGCGCCTCGCCGACTGCCGGCGATTCTTCGACGCTGTCGTTGAAAAATCCAATGAAATCGGCGTCAGCGTCTGTTCAGCGGTCGTCGGACCGGAAGGACACGTGATCGCGCTCGAACGCATGGACGGCGCCGGGTTCATTCTGCCCGACTTCGCCATCGCCAAGGCGTTCACCTGCTGCGCGTTCCGCGCGGTCAGCCCGCGCTTTCCCGACGGCAAGGTCATTCAGAAATGGTTCCAGGAGCGCAACCCGCAACTCATGATCAACGCATCCGTCATCACCGGCGGCAAGGTCTATGTCTCCGGCGGCTGCGCGCCGATTTTCATCGGCAATGAACTGGTCGGCGCCTATGGCGTGTGCGGTCCGACGTCGCAACAGGACGACGAGATTTCGGAATATGGCCGTCTCAAAGCCGGCTGGCAGAAGGCGCCCGAACAAGACGACACGCCGGAGAGCGTGAAGGCGCATATCAACGAGATTTATGCGTCCATCGGGCTGAACGACCGCAAGCTGTAAAGCGGCGGCCAATCGCCGAAATAAGAAACATAATCGGGAGTAAAGGTCATGACGCTATCGAGGTTCGGCGCTTCGGCGCGCACACTCGCCGCAGCGGTCGTGCTGTTGTCGGCGCCTTCGCTCGCGCTGCCGGCGGCGGCGCAGACCACCTATCCGAACAAGCCGGTGCACATCGTCGTCGGCATGCCAGCGGGTTCCTTCACCGATCTCTCGGCCCGCTGGATGGCGAATGAACTGGAGAAAACGCTCGGCGCGACCTTCGTGGTCGAGAACCGGCCGGGCGCCAGCACCAATATCGCCAGCACCGCGGTGGCCAATGCGACCGGCGACGGCTACACGCTGCTGCTGGCGACCAATGCCAATACGATGAACCCGGCTCTGTTCAAATCATTGCCGTTCGACGTCGTGAAGGATTTCCGCCCCGTTGCGATGATCGCCTCGACGCCCTTCATCCTGATCGTACGGCCAGATTTTCCAGCGAAGAACATCAAGGAGCTGATCGACTACGCCAAGGCCAACCCGGGAAAGATCAATATCGCGGCGACCGGCAAGGGCACCGGCACGCATCTCGCGGTCGAGATGCTGCAACAGAAGGCCGGCATCAAGGTCCAGACGATCTTCTACAAAGGCTCGCTCGAATCGATCACCGATGTGATGGGCGGCCGCATCGACGCCATGTTCTCGCCGATCACCACGGCGCTGCCGCAGATGAAGGCCGGCACGGTACGCGCGCTGGCGATCACCAGCCCGCAGCGCAGCAGCCTGGCGCCCGATGTCCCGAGTGTCGCTGAGGCCGGCGTGCCCGGCTACGCCGCCGCGATGTGGACCGGGCTGTTCGCTCCCGCCGCGACGCCACCGGCGATCGTCGCGCAACTCGCGGCGGCGGCGACCAAGGCTGCCGCTGAGCCCGCGCTGCAAAGCAAGATCCGAAACGGCGGCGGCGATGCCGTCGTCATGGGCGGACAGGAATTCAACGACTTCGTGCTGACCGACATCGCGCGCTGGCGCGCGGTCGTCGAGGCGGCGGGAATCCAGCCAGACTAATCAGTACTCCCGATAGCCGGTGCGTGGATCGCGGCGAAGCTGGGCGCGGATATTCGGGTCCAGGTCCTGCCCGATATATTTCCCGTGTTCGAACACCGCCGGCGCGCAGCCGTTGGGCCGCGGCGGGCCATTCAAAATGAAACGTTCCCAGGAAAACGACTGCGGTCCGTTGACGCAAACGGACTTGCCTTTATGCCGCGCACGGGCCTGAGCGGGATCGGCGGCGATCGTGCCAAGCACCAGTCCCAGCCCGGCAATGCCCAGCATCAGCACGCGAAATTTCATGTCGATCTCCTGTTCAGGTCGTGCCGGGACCATTGCGCGCAAACCCGGCAATTTCAAGAGCGCCCGCCCAATACGGCAGGCGCCACCCACCACGGCGGGTGCGCGGCGGCAAGATGCGCGGCCGCCGTTTTGGCTTCCTCCGCCGCCGCAAACAGCGCGAAACAGGTCGAGCCCGAGCCCGACATCCGCGCCAGCCGCACGCCGGGTAAAGCGCGCAGCGCGGCCAGCACATCGGCGACGACAGGCGCGCGGATGATCGCCGCCTCGGTGAGATCGTTGCCATGCGCGTCGAGATAGTCGATCAGCGCGGCGAATTCGTGCGGCACGGCGTGCGCCGCCAGCGCGGGCGCCTGATTGCCGCCCTTGTACATGGCGAAGACATCGCGCGTTGCCAAAGCCGCGCCCGGATTGACCAGCACCGCGTGAAGCGCCGGCAAGCGCAGCGGCGGCGACAGACGTTCGCCGACGCCGGTCATGATGCAGGCGCGCGAGGCAAGGCACACCGGCACGTCGGCGCCGGTGCGCAAGGCCGCCAGCATCAGCCGCGCATCGTCGAAGGCGATGCCGTTGCCGCGCGCGAGATGGCGCAGAGCCGCCGCCGCATCCGCCGAGCCGCCGCCAATGCCGGCCGCCACCGGCAATTGCTTGTCGAGAATGAAGCGTCCGCCCTTCAGCCCGGCGATATTGGCGGCCAGAGCGCGATACGCTTTGAGCACCAGATTGTCGGCGGTGGCGCCGCTTGCCGCCGCGTAGGGGCCGGTGACGTCGAGCGTGGTGACGTCCGCTGCCTCAAAGGCAAGCGTGTCGGCCAGATCGGCGAACACGACCAGGCTTTCCAGGTCGTGATAGCCGTCGGCGCGGCGGCCATTAACGCGCAAAGTCAGATTGATCTTGGCGCGGGCCTGCTCGACGAACGCAGTCGTCACTTAACCGCCGTCGCCGTTCTTCTTGGCGGCCGGCTTGTCGACGGCCTTGGCCGTCGATGTGGTGTCGTCCGGCAGGCCCTTTTCAAGCTTTTCCAGAATCTTCGGCAATTCATCCGGGTCCGGCTTGAGGTCGCGCGCATGCGCCCACTGGAATTTTGCTTCCAGAACGCGGCCGACGCGCCAGTAAGCATCGCCGAGATGGTCGTTGATGGTCGGATCTTCCGGCTTGAGGCCGATGGCGCGCTCGAGCTGCGCGGTGGCGTCGGCATAATTGCCCAGCCGATAATAGGCCCAGCCGAGTGAATCGACGATGTAGCCGTCATCGGGACGCTGCTGCACAGCCTTCTTGATCATGGCCATGCCTTCGTCGAGGTTGATACCCTGATCGATCCACGAATAGCCGAGATAATTGAGGACGTGCGGCTGATCGGGCGAAAGCTCGAGCGCCAGTTTCAGGTCGGCTTCGGCCTTAGCCCACTGCTTCGAGCGCTCATAGCAGATGCCGCGGAAGTAAAAGCTGACCCAGTTCGCCTTCTCCGGCTTGGGGATCAGCGCGATGCCCTTGCTGTAGGACTCGGCGCATTCGGCGAACTTCTTGTGCCCGCGCTGCACATTGCCGAGCGCCATGATGGCTTCGCCGTCTTTCGGGTCCTGCGCGATGATGGCGGCGAGTTGCTTTTCCGCCTCTTCGCCGCGATCAAGCGCGTCGAGATCGGACGCCATCTGGATCGCGGCATTGCGGTGCAGCGGCGAGTTGGCCGGCACGCGCTCATAGACCGCGATCGCCATTTCGGGCTTCTTCAGCGATTCATAGAGATCGGCGAGCGACAGCAGCGCCAGCGCATGATTGGGCACCAGGTGCAACGACAATTGCAGATAGACGAGGCCGAGATCCTCGCCGCCGCGACGGCCGAGCGAGGCGCCGAGCCCGTAAAGCGCTTCGGCGGCGCCGGCCTGAATGCTGGACACCAGCGGCGGCAGTTTCTCGCCGGCCTTCAATTTGTCCATCGCCTGCGTCACCAGCGGGTGGCGCGGCAGAACCTTGTCGAAAGCCTCGAACACCGCGAGCGCCTCGGCCGACGGACGATTGCGCGACAGCCAGCTGCCATAGGCCTCAACGACACGCAGCGCCGACGAATCGAGTTTGTAGGCGCGCTCGAAGCGCTTGCCGGCCTCGACCTTGTTGCCGGCGAACTCATAGATCATGCCGGCATGCAGGTCCTTGAAGATCGCGTACCAGTCCGGACCGGTGAGCCGGTCGATTGCCGCGATCGCGCCCTTGCTGTCGCCGCCGCCGGCGAGACTCCAGGCGGTGAGCAATGTCGCGGTCAGGTCGGTGATCGGCCCGCGAATCGACAGCGCCAGATCCTTGCGGGCGGCCGGGTATTTGGCCTGCTTGATACCGTTGACGCCCAACACCAGGCGGGCAACGCGGTCGGATTTGTCGGCCAGCGCCACTGACTCGGCGAATTTCACCGCCTCGTCGATATTGCCGCCGACCAGATATGACAAAAAGGCGCGGTCGAGCAGTTCCCCGTTTCTGGGATCGCGCCGCAGCGCGTTGCGGTAATAAGCTGCCGCCGCGATGGCGTCGCGCTGCTGACCGGCATGGCGGGCGGCGAGATAGCTGCCCGATGCGGTCAGCCCGGACAGTTCCTGCGTGGTCGGACCGCGCTCATTCGCCGCTTGCGCGGTTGAAGATGCCGGCGCCGCGGCTAAAAAAGCGGCAAACGCAGTGCCGGCGGCAAGGCACCGGAACAAGCTCGAAGAGGTCACGGGCGATGCTCCAATGAAGCGGGGGCACGTCGATCGTGCGAACCGCCAAGGTTTGATCCAGAATGGCCTTTTTGCGCCGCTCCCGCAAGAACGGCCGGCGCAGGCGTCTCAAGAAACAGCTTGAAAGCCCCGTTGTGGCAGGAACGTGGCCGTATCGGAGACCCGGCAATCACATTCCCGAATAGTTCGGCCCGCCGGAGCCTTCCGGCGGCACCCAGGTGATGTTCTGATTCGGATCCTTGATGTCGCAGGTTTTGCAGTGGACGCAGTTCTGCGCGTTGATGACGAATTTCGGGTTGCCGGCTTCCTCGATCCACTCATAGACGCCGGCCGGGCAATAGCGCGTCGAGGGGCCGGCATAGACGTCGTGCTCGGACGATTTCTGCAACGCCATGTCGGCGACTTTCAGATGCGGCGGCTGATCTTCCTCGTGATTGGTGTTGGACAGGAACACCGAGGAGAGACGATCGAAAGTGATCTTGCCGTCAGGGCGCGGATAGGCGATCGGCGCACATTCCGCCGCCGGCTTGAGCGTGGCGTAATCCGGCTTGCCGTGTTTTTGCGTGCCGAACAGCGAGAAGCCGAAGGTGTTGGTCCACATGTCGAGACCGCCGAGCGCGATGCCGATCAGCGTGCCGAACTTCGACCATAGCGGCTTGGCATTGCGCACGCGCCACAGATCCTTGCCGATCGGCGAGGCCTTCCACGCCGCCTCATAATCATCGAGCGTGTCGTTCATGCGCGACGCGGCCAACGCGGCCGAGGCCGCTTCCGCGGCAAACATGCCCGACAGCATGGCGTTGTGCGAACCCTTGATGCGCGGCACGTTCATGAAGCCGGCATCGCAGCCGATCAGTGCGCCGCCGGGAAACACCAGTTTCGGCACCGACTGGTAGCCGCCTTCGGTCAGCGCGCGCGCGCCATAAGCGAGACGCTTCGCCCCTTCAAACGTGTCGCGCACCAGCGGATGCGTCTTGAAGCGCTGGAATTCCTCGAACGGCGACAGATAAGGATTCTTGTAGTTGAGATGCAGCACAAAGCCGACCGACACCAGATTGTCGTCGAGATGATAAAGGAACGAGCCGCCGCCGGTCGAACCGTCGAGCGGCCAGCCGAACGAATGCTGCACCAGTCCTTTTTTATATTTCGCCGGATCGATCTGCCACAGCTCCTTCAGGCCGAGGCCGAACTTCTGCGGCTCGCGCCCTTCGGCCAAGCCGAATTTGGCGATCAACTGCTTGCCGAGATTGCCGCGCGCGCCTTCGGCGAACAACGTGTACTTGGCGTGCAGCTCCATGCCGCGCGTAAAGCCGGCATTCGGTTCGCCGCTCTTGCCGATGCCCATGTCGCCGGTGGCGATGCCACGCACGGCGCCCGCTTCATTGTAAAGAACTTCCGAGGCGGCAAAGCCCGGATAGATCTCGACGCCGAGCGCCTCGGCCTTGCCCGCCAGCCAGCGGCAGACATTGCCGAGCGAGACGATGTAATTGCCGTGATTGCCCATCAGCGGCGGCATCAGGAAATTCGGCAGCCTGATGCCGCTGCTCTTGCCGAGAAAATAGAAACGGTCGTCGGTGACGGCGGTCTTGATCGGCGTGTCTTCGGATCGCCATTCCGGCAGCAGTTTGTCGAGGCCGACCGGATCGATCACCGCGCCGGAAAGAATGTGCGCGCCGACCTCGGAGCCCTTCTCCACCACCACGACGGAAATGTCGGCGTTGAGCTGTTTGAGGCGGATCGCCGCGGCAAGCCCGGCGGGACCGGCGCCGACGACGACCACATCAAATTCCATAGCTTCACGGTCTATGGCCTCGCGGGCGGGCAGTTCCGTCATACTGGAATATCTCCGGGAGCTTATAAGGGTTCCATTTTCCACTTTTGCACAGTCCGGGCAATCGCGCAGTCCTTAATCTTCCTGTGCTAAGATTGAAGCCATGACGGCCGCGCACGACCACTCACCCCGCCAATTGCTCGACTTCTATCTGGAAGCCGGCGCCGACGCCCTCGTGGGCGAGGAGCCTGTCGACCGTTTTGCGGCGACCGATGCGCCGGTCCCCCCCATGCCCCCGCGTGCGCCGGAGCCCCCGCGCCCCGATTTCACCCGCGCCGGTCCAGCGATCGCGCTGGCGGCCCCGCCGCAAGCCACTGACGAGGCGGTCATGGCGGCGCGGCAGGCGGCCAAAAGCGCCGGCACGCTCGACGAACTGCGCGCGCTGCTGGAAAAATTCGAGGGCTGCGCGCTGAAAGGTTCGGCGACGCAGTTGGTTTTCGCCGACGGCAATCCGAAGGCAAAGCTGATGCTGGTCGGCGAAGCGCCCGGCCGCGACGAGGACATCGAGGGCCTGCCTTTCGTCGGCCGTTCCGGCAAATTGCTCGACCGCATGCTGGCGGCGATCGGCTTCGACCGCACATCCGTCTATATCGCCAATGTCGTGCCGTGGCGGCCGCCGGGCAACCGCACGCCGACGCCGCAGGAGACGCAGATCTGCCTGCCCTTCGTGCTGCGGCAGATCGAACTGGTCGATCCGGATATTCTGGTGTGTCTCGGCGGGCCGTCGGCACAGACCTTGCTTGGCATCAAGGACGGCATCACCAAGACGCGCGGCCGCTGGTTCAGCTTCAATTCGGGCAAACGAGAGATTCGCGCGATGCCGACATTTCATCCGGCCTTCCTGCTGCGCAGTCCGCTGCAAAAGCGTTTCGCCTGGCGCGACTTCCTCGCCGTGAAAAAGGCCATGACCGAATGACGCACGGGGCGTACCGCTTGGCGATTTGGCTATTTGGCGTGCTGGCGATCGCGGCTGGACCGGGCTTACCTGACGCCGGCAATGCCCAGCAGCCGGCCCCAGCAAATGTGAAAGCCGCGCCGGTCCCCAAGCTCGATGCCGACGCTTTGAAAATTCCCGACGACATTCACCGCGCCGGTGGCAACAAGGTTATCGCCGACAAGGCGCCAAAAGCGCTGCCGCCGCCGTCGCTGCCGAACAAAGTCGATCTCGGCAAATACGATCTCGAATTCAAAGCGAGCCACAGCAAGGACGTCAATCCGCGCACCGGCTTCGACAGCGGCGAAAAGTCCAACCTGTCCAATTCAGCTTTCGGGCGAAAATCCGACCCGGCCATGCCGAATTATTTCGGGCTCAGGCTGAGCGCGCCGACGAATTGAGTTCACCTCTCCCATAGGGAGAGGTCGGATCGCGATAGCGATCCGGGTGAGGGGTTGCGGACTATCGAGAGACTTAGGCCCCCTCACCCCGACCCCCTCCCCAATGGGGAGAGGGAGCGCGCCGAATTCGACGCACCGCAAGACTACCGATACGCCACCAGCACCGCGCCAACGGCGATCAGCGCGACGCCGAGCCAGTTCGGTGCGCTCAGGCGTTCGCCGAGAAAGGCGACGCCGAACAAGGCGACCAGCACCACGCTCAGTTTGTCGATCGGCGCCACCTGCGACGCCTGCCCGATCTTGAGCGCGCGGAAATAGCAGATCCACGACGCGCCGGTCGCCAGCCCCGACAACAGCAAAAAGAAATAGGTGCGGCCGGAGATCGTGGCGGGCGACTGGAATTGCCCGGTGGCGAGCAGGATAAAGGCGAGGGTAACAAGAATGACAATGGTGCGGATGAAGGTGGCGAAATCGGAATTGACGTTCTCGATGCCGATCTTGGCGAAAATCGCGGTCAAGGCCGCGCATAGCGCCGACAGCACCGCCCAGATTTGCCAGGATGACCACAGGCTCATGCCTAACCCCCCGCTTTCGCCACTCGCAGCCTAGTCGCCGCCAAGTCACGCCAATGCTGCGCCGTTCGACGATTCTATGAAAGCCCCGCTACGATATAACGCAGAGGAAGGGAACCCGGCAGGCTCGCAAAGGCTTGTCGGTCAGGTATGATACCGGCGTTTTAGAGTCGCACGGCCCGGAGCAGAGCCATGGAATTCGATCCCGTTCTGTTGGCCCGCCTGCAATTTGCCTTCACCATCATTTTTCATATTATCTTCCCGAGCTTCACCATCGGCCTGTCGGCCTATATCGCC